>CAJUHC010000056.1 GCA_910586345.1 uncultured Christensenella sp. | reverse complement strand
ACAATACGGGACTCGACTGCGCAATTTTAATGAATACCCGTACCTGGAAAGCTTCGGGACATCTCGGAGGTTTTTCCGACCCCCTTATGGATTGCAGAAGCTGTAAATCAAGACACCGCGCGGATAATCTCGTAGAGGATTACTGTAAAAAGCACGGTTTGAATATAAGCGTCGAAAGTATGGATAACGAGGCGTTGGAAAACTTTATTTCCGAAAAGAAAATCAACTGCCCCGTTTGCGGGAAAAGCGACTTTACTCCTATAAGAAAATTTAATCTTATGTTCAAGACTTTCCAGGGCGTAACCGAAGATACCGTCAACACGGTCTATCTCCGTCCCGAAACCGCGCAGGGTATTTTCGTAAACTTCAAGAACGTTGCGCGGACTTCGAGACTCAGAGTGCCGTTCGGAATAGGTCAGACGGGTAAATCGTTCAGAAACGAAATTACGCCCGGAAACTTTATTTTCAGAGTCCGCGAATTCGAACAGATGGAGCTCGAATTCTTCTGTAAACCGGGAACGGACCTCGAATGGTTTGCATACTGGAAAGATTATTGCAAAAACTTTTTAATCTCTTTGGGGCTCAAAGAAGAAAATCTCAAACTCAGAGACCACAGTCAGGAAGAGCTTTGCTTTTATTCGAAAGCGACTACGGACTTCGAATATAATTTCGCGTTCGGCTGGGGCGAACTTTGGGGAATTGCGGACAGAACGGATTACGACCTCAAACAGCACCAGACTGAAAGCGGTGAAAATATGGAATATACGGACCCCGCTACGGGCGAAAAATATATTCCTTACGTAATAGAGCCCTCTCTCGGAGCAGAGAGAATGGTGCTCGCGTTCCTTACCGACGCATACGACGAAGAAGTCCTCGACGCAGAAAAGAACGACGTGAGAACGGTTTTAAGACTTCACCCTTTCCTCGCGCCGTATAAAGCCGCCGTACTTCCGTTACAGAAAAACCCCGAACTCATCGAAAAAGCCGATGCGGTTTACAGAAACCTTGCGAAAAAATTCTCAGTGACCTACGACGTCACAGCTTCGATAGGCAAGCGTTACCGCCGACAGGACGAGATTGGCACTCCGTTCTGTATTACCGTAGACTTCGATACGTTAAACGACGATTCCGTCACCGTACGCGACAGAGACAGTATGAAACAGATAAGAATTAAAATCGGCGAACTTGCAAGCTATATAGAAAAAAGTTTGGAATTTTAAAAGAATATTAAAAATAACTCTCCCGTTTGAATTTCTTCGGGAGAGTTGTTTTTTTATTCGTCCTGCGGTTCGCTGCTTTTTTCTATGTATTTGTCGAGAAGCGACATTCCTATCTTTTTTCCCATACCGAACAGCCTTGATTTGACCGTCTTTTTGGGTTTTTCCTCTTCTTCTATACTCCCCTCGAACTGCAAATCGCGACAAGGGTCGAACGTCACGTAACCGCTCTCCGTCGCATAAGAAAACACGTTTTTGAGTATTCCTTCGGCGAGAGGTCTGTCCTCTTCGAGAGCGTCGTCCACTACCGAGAGAATTTGCGCGGGTTTAATGGCCGACACGTATTTTTTTCCGAGCGCGGGAATTAGATAATTATCGAGACAGACGCCGATTTCGTCATAATATTTTTTTGCGACGCGTTTGATTTTTTTATTTTCCCCGTCGGAGGTTACTGCGAGTTCGTACCATTCTAGCGCGACTTTCGAAAAACGGTATTTTATTTTTACCGGCGACAAAAGCCATCTCGCGAGCTTTCCGAAGCCTCCGCATATCAGAGGTATCAACTGAAATACAAGACATATAATCGAAATAATTATCAGTATAATGTCGAGCGCGATAAATTCAGCGGAATATTCTCCGCCCATAGCAGCAAAAACAAGCGCGACGATGGTAATCGTTACCGATAATAATCTGACTATCAGTCTGAAATACGAAAGGACCTTATTGAATTTTTTAATATTTTTCGCTTTCACGCCGAGACCGCAAAGCGTTACGATAAATAACGTTACGAACATTGCGCCGTATACGCCCAAAAGGCAATACATCGCTATTTCCGAACCTAAACTCAACTTTTTTAAAAGCCCCGTAAAAATTATATATGCGACGTAAATAAGCGTAAATACGAGGCTTACGGAAAGCGAAAGTATATTCAGCCTGCGCGCAATAACGGCGCGGTTGCCGTAAATG
>CAJUHC010000055.1 GCA_910586345.1 uncultured Christensenella sp. | reverse complement strand
GTCATACCGCTCCCTTCCCATAAGTTTTTTACCGATATGCCAATCGGAAGTATGCAATATCTTCATTTTCAGCCTTAAAAAAATATTTACGGCAAATTACGACAAATGTAATTGATTTTTTTTGTACTTACACTTATAATATAATTTACTTGAATATTATAGTCCTTTCGGATAAATAAATCAAGCGTTGAAACGGAGTTTGGAAAAATGCCTTTGATTTCGGTTTCCGACAATCTTGCGAAAAAATCGTTCACAAGCGTGGAAAACAGATTTATAACTAAATATTTACCAGTTCTCGAACCTAACGCGATTAAGATTTATCTTTTTTCGCTTTATGTTTATCAAAACGGTCTTTCTTCCTATTCGCTCGAAGATTTTGCAAAGCATTTATCTATTACGGAAGATGAAACGAAAAATTATTTCGAGTACCTCGAAGAATTCGAGCTGGTTTCGGTCATTTCGTTTTCGCCGTTCGAGGTTAAAATTCTCAATGCAGACAACGTATACGGAACCCCGAAAAAATTCAAGCCTGAAAAGTACGCCGATTTCACCAAAACCGTACAGAATATCATAAAGGGCAGAATGATTTCAACAAACGAATTCAGAGAATACTTCGTTTTGCTTGAAGACTACGGCTTCGAGCAAGACGCGCTTTTAATGATTATTACTTACTGCGTAAATTTAAAAGGCGATAATATAAGATTTCAATACATAAAAAAAGTTGCGAAAAGCTTTGCCGAAGACGGAATAACAACCGCAAAAAAAGTTGACGAGAAACTTTCTGCGTACACATCTTCCACTCCTGCGCTTTTAAAAATTTACAGTGAGTCGGGAATAAAAAAACAACCCGATATAGACGACGATAAACTTTACAAAAAATGGACGGTTGAGCTCGGATTCGAAGACGAAGCGATAATAGCCGCTTCTAAACTTTTTAAAGCCAAAACTTCGGAAAAAATTGACGAAGCTCTATCGGAACTTTATAAAAGCAAAAAATTCGACGTTAAAGAAATCGAAGACTACTGCAAAAATAAAAATTCGGTCTATACGGCGGCTCTCGAAATCGCCCGTGCTTTGGGCGTTTATATGCAAAATTCCGCACCTTACGTGGAAAACTACGTCAACGTTTGGTATGATTGCGGATATACTTTCGACTGTATGAAGACGATAGCAGTTTACTGCTTCAAACACAACAGGAAGTCGTTTGAAGATATGCACGGTTTTATCAACGGCTTATATAATGACGGTATAGTAAACGATTCAAGCGTAATCGAACATTTAGAAAAACTCGAAACCGAGGAAAAATTTATAAAAAGACTGCTCGATTTATGTGGACTTACAAGAAAAGTTATCGCTTGGGACAAAGAATGTCTGACAAGGTGGCGAAGCTGGAATTTTTCCGACGAAATGCTCGTCGAAGCGGCTAAACTTTCAGCGGGAAAATCAAATCCTATGGCTTATATGAACAGCATTCTATCCTCTTGGAAATCGGACGGAACGTATACTGCTGATAAAATCAAACCGACTTCTCCTAAGACGAACTCAATCAACTCACGTGCGGGACGCGCCGAAATCGAACAGCATTATTACGATTTACGCCACGCCGCAGAAGATTTAGCCGAAAGAGCATTAACTAGTGCGCTGACTGACGAAATTTACGGAAAAATAGATAAAGATTTAAAAGAGTTGTCCATTCAATCGGCTTTTGCCGAAATACGAAACGACGGTTCCGCAGAAACACTTTCCAAGCGAATAAAAGAACTTGAAGAAGCCGGTGACAGACGTTTGACGGAACTCGGGATAAACAAAGACGATTTCAATCCGCATTATTCTTGTAAACTATGTAACGATACAGGCTATGACGAACACGGCAATCCCTGTACCTGTATGAAAAAATTTCTTTCTTCCTTCTAAAAACAACCTCCGCCTGAAAGGCGGAGGTATTTATATGTCGTCGGGTTCAGGTTCTTCAAAGTTATAAGGATTAACGTGTACGGTAACGTGTTTAACGGTCTGAAATTTCTCCTCTATTCCTTTATGAACGTTTTCAGCTATCTCGTGAGCTTCATATAAAGGCAAATCGCGTTCGCAGGCGATTTCGACTATTACGTATATTCTATTGCCGAACATTCTCGTAAGCAGTTTATCTATCCGTTTAACCCCCTCGCAGGACTGAACATACTCTCTTATACCGTTTTCGGTATCTTCGTCGCAAGCCTCGTCTGTCATTTTTTTGATAGCGTCTAAAAATATCTGAATAGCCGCTTTTAATATAAAAACACAAATTACAATGCAGGCTATAGAATCGAGAATCTTAACTCCGCACAATCCTCCTATTACGCCGACCAAACTTCCGATAGAAGATAAAGCGTCCGAACGATGATGCCAAGCGTCCGCTTTTAGTGCGGAAGAGTTTATCTTTTTAGCGGCGATATAAGTATACCAGAACATCCCCTCTTTCACTACTATAGAAACAGCCGCGGCAACAAGAGCGATTATTCCCGGTACTGAGAAATTTTTATATTCTCCCGTGACGATATTGCTTACACCGGAATAACCTATACCGACACCCGTAGCAAAAAGCACGACGGCAAGCAAAATAGCCGCAACGCACTCGAAACGTTCGTGCCCGAACGGATGATTTTTATCCGCTTTTTTTGCAGATATTTTCACTCCTATAATTACGATTACAGTAGAAAACACATCGGAAGCGGAATGAACGGCGTCCGATATAAGCGCGTAAGATTTCCCGAAAATACCAGCAAGCAATTTAAAAACCGTAAGTACGGCGTTCATTAAAATCGTAATAACCGAAACTTTTAAGGCAGTTTTCTCTAAATCGTTAATTTGCACTATTACCCCAAATTTTTAACACAAATCAGTTAAAATGTATTGACAATACAAGCTTTTTTAAATATAATATTCAAGTAAGTTAAAAATTGCTGCTGTGGCTCAGCAGGTAGAGCACATCCTTGGTAAGGATGAGGTCGGCGGTTCAAGTCCGCTCAGCAGC
>CAJUHC010000054.1 GCA_910586345.1 uncultured Christensenella sp. | reverse complement strand
GTCTATCACCGGTTCGATGCTGACGTGCGCACCTAAATTTATCAGCTCTTCGGTATACTCATTTGAAATTATATCGCTTCCGCCTACCTTTTTCCCGAGCGACAAAAGATATTTTGCCAACCCGCTCATACTGACTCCGCCTATGCCTATAAAGTAAAAACTCTCAAATTTATCCGTAATTTTTAAGCGCATAATAAATTTTATTAAAAATTTTGTCCAAATAGCACGAATTTTTAATAAATTTTTAAAAAAAACAAAAATTTTTTATATAAGTTCTTGAAATTAAATATCTTTTATTGTACAATGGAAACAATGAAAGTATATTCTGGAAGGTGCAAAATGGAAATCACAGATGTACGAATCAGATTAGTTAACAAGGAGGACAATAAACTAAAAGCAGTAGCTTCCGTTACTATCGATAATTGCTTTGTTGTGCACGACATTAAAGTAATAGAAGCTGACGAAGGCGCGTTTATTGCAATGCCCAGCAGAAAAACTAATGATGGCGAATATAAGGATATTGCACATCCGCTTAACACCGAGACCCGAGAAATATTAAAAAAAGCAATCCTTACGGCTTACTATGATGAACTTAAAAATTAAGTCCAAATTTGGTTTTCCGTTAGTTAAATTAATACTGAGTTTGTAAACAAGAAACCCGTCGGAAATCCGACGGGTTTCTTGTGTTTTAATTTTATCAATCGCCGTTGCGTCTTTTGCCGAGGTTTCTAAGCATCTGCGCAAACTTGGGAACGTTCTTATCGTTAGGACGTTCTATTGCGTCCTCCTCTTCCATTATCTGGGAACGTGAAACGGTTTGTATAGGCTGTATGGGTTGAACAGGCTGAACCACGTTAGGCTGAATAGGCTGTAACGGTTGAACGGGCTGAATAGGATTAATCTGCTGACGGTTATAATAAGGCTCGTTGACAGTCATTCTTTCCGACGGAGCGGTATTATAGGAACGTCCGTCGTAAATTCTTCCGCTTTGATAGCCTCTGAAAGTATTATCCTCTTCCCGCCTGCTGTCAAATCCCGGGAAACTTGTAGCAATAACCGTAATTTCAACCTCGTCGCGGACGTTGGGGTCGATTCTTGCGCCGAATATTATGTTAGCGGAAGCATCGACTACGCTTTTAACAAGCTCGGCAGCGTCTGCAACCTCGTCGAAAGTCAAGTCGTCGCCGCCGACAACGTTTAAAATAACGCCGCGAGCACCCTCTATCGTAGTTTCAAGCAGAGGACAGTTAACCGCAAGCCTTACCGCTTCGATTATTCGGTTATCGCCCTTTGCCACGCCAACCCCTAGATGGGCGACGCCCTTGTCTTTAAGAATAGTTCTTACGTCTGCAAAATCGAGATTTATAAGAGAAGGATTGACTATAAGTTCGGCAATGCCTTTTATGCCCTGTTTTAAAATTTCGTCAGCCACGCGCAAAGCTTCTCTCATAGGCGTATTCTTTGCGACTACGGTCTTTATTTTATCGTTAGGTATTATTATAAGCGTATCAACGAATTTTTTAAGATTTTCCAAACCCTTGGCGGTATTTTCCATACGCTTTTTACCTTCGAAACCGAAAGGCTCCGTAACAACGGCAACAGTAAGTATTTTCATATCGCGGGCAATCTTAGCAATTACGGGAGCGGCTCCCGTTCCCGTTCCGCCGCCCATACCGGCGGTAATAAACAAAAGGTCGGTATCTCTTATCGCTTCGGTAAGAATTTCTTTGCTTTCTTCCGCGGCAGCCCTGCCGATATCGGGGTCCGCGCCCGCTCCGAGACCTTTAGTGAGCGCACTGCCTATCTGAATTTTATTCTCGCAGGGCGATAAAGCAAGAATCTGACTGTCGGTATTAACCACGTAATATTCGGCACAGTTTATCCCCGCGTCCAACATTCTGTTTACCGCGTTATTTCCTGCGCCGCCGACGCCTATAACTTTTATTCTCGCTCTTCCCATAATATTTCCGCTGCCGTTGCCCGCGACTAAATCGTTAAACATTTATAACTCCTCCGAATAGTTTATTTATTGAAAAAACCCAAAAACGATACCGAACCAGCGTCTGTAAGCGCGCAATCCAGTAAACTTAAAAGCGACGAAAACCGCGGCTTATCGTAATAAGGCACCGCAGGCGAAACTATTTCCACATTTTTAACAAGCCTGTTAGAAATATGTTCGGCAGTTCCGCGTATAACTTTTACGCCTTCGCCGGTAATATTGATTGTTCTGACATCGATATTTTTTCCCGTAAAGCTCTGCCTGCAAGCTTCCAAGGTTTCGCAAATACCGTCAAGCCCTTCCCGTATTTTATCGCGCAAAGTAACAGTAAGAAATTTATAAGTTTTACCCTCGTAAATACATTCTTCATAAGTATTCAACGTTTCTTTCGCGTTAAGATTGACCATCGAAAGAAATTTCGAAGCAACGTCGAAAGGTATATCCAATTCAGTCATAAGGTAAACGGCTATATGCCCGATACCGACGGAAAACGATTCGCAGAACGCAAGTCCGTTTCCGCAGACAACGCTGTAACTCGACGATATATAACCCAAGTCAAACAACACCGCGTACTCGTCGCGCTGTTCCGCTCCAAGCAGATACATAGCTTCCGCATAAACCGTAGGTATAAGATTAATATCCGCAATATCTTTAAATTTGCCGAAAGCCTTTAAAAGAACGTCTATAAAATCGTTTCTGCACTGATAAAAACAGAATTTACCCTGCAAGCTGTCGCTGACCATACCGACCGGATAAATGATTTTACGCTTGTCCGACAACACGTAGTAAAGGCAACTGTGCTTTATAGTCTGGTACGAGTCGGTGTTTTCGGGCGCAGATATTCCGGCAAGATAATCGCGGTCGGCGTTCGTTATTTTTTTTGCCGATTGAAAACTGACGACTTTATCGACGTTTACAATCTTTATAAACTCACCAGGAACGCCCACGTAAAAAGACTTTAACCCTCCGCAAGCAGAAACCGTGCTTTTTACGACGTCGTTTACAGCCGATAAAAACCCGTCCTCGTCGATTAGTTTTCCTTCCGCGTATCCGTCGTATGCGCAAGTATATTTACTTTTTATTATAAACGTATTGTTTACGCCTCTTTCGCCGACAACAGCAGTCACTTCAGACGAACGTATATCCAACAC
>CAJUHC010000053.1 GCA_910586345.1 uncultured Christensenella sp. | reverse complement strand
ACGTCGGAGATATGCTTATGCAGAAATTCTATACGCCGCAAATGTTACCGCTTCGCTCTCGTCCAAACAAAGGGGAATTACCGATGTATTTCGCAGAGAATACGCACGAACCTATAATATCGCGGGAGATATTTGAAGCGGCAAAGCGCGTAAAAGCCGAGCGAGATAAAAAATATCCGAATACCCATTCGGATAAAAAAGAGTTTTTGCAGGGGAAACTTAAATGCAGATGCTGTAACCGTAATTACCGAAAGCGGTTTTTACAAACACAGGAAATGGTGTGGATATGTAGTAATAAAGGTACGGTTGATGCGCATAAATGTACTTCCTTGATTTATACCGATTTTGAAATCAGATCAGCATTTGTTCGTATGTATAACACGTTAAAACAAAACGTGAAAATCATTATAGATGAAACGTTAGCGCAACTAAACGCTTTGAAAGTTAAAGTCAATGCGGGCAACAATGAGATAGCAGAAATAGACGGAGAGATAGCGTCGTTAGCAGAACAGAATAAAGTATATTCGGAATTATATGCAAGTGGCGTGATTGATGAAGTTACTTATCTCGGCAGGTCGGACAAATATAAAAATCAGATTACCGAATTGCGTAGCCGCAGGTTGAAAATTATAAACGAGGACGAGGAAGAAATGTGCATTGAAAAGTTACGAGAACTAAAACGCTTCCTTGCCGACAGCGTGGAATATATGACCGAATTAGATGAGAATATTTTTATGCGTATAATAAAAATCGTTTATGCGGAAGATGACGGCGCGTTGACGTTCAAATTGAAATGCGATTTGGAATTAAAGATATATGTGCGAGGTGGTTATGGCAAACCGAATGATTAGTTACGGATACGGAATAGAGAATGGAGCAATAACGGTTATTCCAAGTGAAGCCGAAATCGTAAAAGAGATATTTAATGCTTATTTGAGCGGAAAAATTCTCAAAGAAATAGCTATTGATTTATCCGAGCGCGGAATTGTCTTTTTTGAGGGCAGAAGTAATTGGAATAAGAATACCGTCGTGCGTATTATTCAAAACAAAAAATATATAGGCGAGAAAAATTATCCCATTATCATCGACGCAAATACATTTGAAAAGGCAAACAGTCGAAAGGAAGCCAAGGGACATAAAAAAGAAAAACAGTCCGAATTCGTAGAATATCTCAAAGGCATAGTTTATTGCGGCAGTTGTGGAAAAGCATTGCATCGCCGAGTTGCTTGGGGAACACGGGAAAAATGGCATTGCGAGAATGGTTGTAAGTGCGAAAAATATATTGACGACAAGAGTATTTCCGGCGGTATTATAAAAGTCCTATACTATATTAAAGACAATCCACAGTTACTGTTTTTGGAAACTGAAAAGCCTACCTATACGAAAACGCAGGAGCTTATGCGCTACACAAACGAGATAGGAAGATATATGAACGAGAAAACACCGAGTTTTAACGCGGGCAAAAAACTTATTATGGAGTGCGCTTCGTTAAAATTTGCGGCTTGCAGCTATAACGGAAAAAATGCGGTGGGCGAGTATATTACAGAACAACTATTGCAAGAAAGCGAATATTTGCAAAAAAACTTTTTGCGAAAAATAATTGAACGAATAATCGTCAAAGCCGACGGTAAGATTACCGTGCGCTTTATGTGTGGGATAGAAATATGCGAAAGCGATTTTGGAGGTAATAATGGAAGTGCAAGCTAAAAAGATTGTAACCAAGATAGAAGCGAATCCGTTACTCTCAAAACATAACGACGAGAACGCTTTATTGCGCGTAGCCGCTTATTGTCGCGTATCTACCGACAGCGACGATCAGATTGAAAGCTACAAAGCACAGGTTGCGCATTATTCGGAAGCGATAGCGAAAAATCCCAAGTGGCGATTTGTAGATATATATGCCGACGAGGGCATAACGGGAACGATAGATACGAAGCGACCTAATTTTTTACGGATGATACGCGACTGCGATAAAGGCAAGATTGACTTAATAGTAACAAAGTCGGTTGCGCGTTTTGCCAGAAATACCGTTGATAGCTTGCGGTATGTCCGCAAGCTGAAAGCGAAAGGTATAGGCGTTTTTTTTGAAGAACAAAACCTTGATTCGCTTAAAGTGGATAATGAAATGCTTATTGGTTTTTACAGCGTTATGGCGCAAGCCGAGAGCGAAAATATAAGCGCAAATGTGCGTTGGGGTATAAGGCAACGAATGAAGTCTGGTACGTTCGCTTTTCGATATAATATTTTAGGATATAGAAAAGGCGCAGATGGACAGCCCGAAATAGTCCACGAAGATGCCGAACATATACAAACGATTTACAGAATGTATCTCGACGGTAGTAGTCTTGACCAAATAAAAGCATACTTGGAGCGAAACGAGGTTTTAACGGCGCAAGGCAGCCGCTTGTGGAGCAAGCAAATCATACAGAATATTCTTACCAACGAGAGGTACTGCGGCGATTTGCTTTTGCAAAAGACTTTTACCGAAAACCCTATTACAAAAAAGGTCAAGAAAAATCGCGGGGAAATGGCGAAATATCTTATATCAAACAATCATCCTGCAATCATAGACCGTGATACATATAAGTTGGTTCAAATGGAAGTTGCGCGGCGGGCAAGTAAAAGAAAGACCGCAGATAAAACGATTACCGAGCAAGGAAAATATAGCGGGAAATATGCATTGACTGAACTGCTTGTTTGCGGCGAGTGCGGTAGTCCGTACCGCAGAATGACGTGGACGAAGAAAGGCAAGAGTAGGAGAGTGTGGCGGTGTTTGAGTAGAGTAGAACACGGAACACAGTATTGCTTTCATTCCATTAGCATTGACGAAGAAAAGTTAAAGAAAGCTATTTGCCGCGCGTTGAATAAGATTATAGAGAACAAACAAGAAGCTATGGATTTGATTATGACGAATTTGTCTTATGCGGTTACGGGCGATGACGATGTTTTATATATATCTTCGATAGAGAATCAACTGAAAGAGCTTGACGACGAAATAGATAGGGCGGTGCGATTAAGCCAAAACAGCGAGGGTGATCCCGAACGGTTCCGACAAATGATAAGCGAGTTGTGTAGGCAAATGACGGTGTTGCGACAAGAGCTTGAATTGACAAAAGCAAAGTTGGCAACGAACGAAAAGGTCAGTGCAGAGATTGAACGAATAAGAGAAACGCTATCCGATGAAACGGTAAAGTTTAGCGAATATGATGAGATTACGGTGCGTCGCCTTGTCGAGTATATAAGGGTGATGTCCGACGGAAGAATAATC
>CAJUHC010000052.1 GCA_910586345.1 uncultured Christensenella sp. | reverse complement strand
GCACATTCCGCCGCAATGTCCAAAATAGTACCGTCTCCGCCGAGAACAAACAAAACGTCCAAACCGTCAAGGTCGGTAAAATTATTTATAACAATACATTTTATATTTCTTTCTTCAAGCGAAGTAATAAGCCGTTCGAGATACGGCTTGATTTCGGTTAAATAATTTTTATTGTAATAAATTCCCGACTTCATTTAAGACCATTATAAAACTTTTTATACAAATATGCAAACAAAAAATCAGTTAAATTCATAATTTAACTGATTTTATTAATAATTCTTTATTTTTTATGCTTTTTGAATCTTTTTCAAGAAATATTACGTATTCGAGATTTTTACCCTTAACAATCGGAGCGTTCGTAATTTCCAGCGGAGTTAAACCGCATTCCAAAGAAAAATCGCAAATCTTATAAATGATATTTTTATGAATTTTACCGTCTTTGACTATTCCGTTTTTACCAACCTTTCTGCCCTCGCATTCAAACTGAGGTTTTATGAGTGCTAATACCTGCGCTCCGTTTTCGAGTACTTCGCCGACGGCTTTCAATATATATGTAAGCGAAATAAAACTTACGTCGATAACCGCTCCGTCCAATTTCTCGTTAAAAAGCGTTTTATTTAAAAAACGCGCGTTAAAATTATCTATAACCTTAACTTTATCGGTTAAAAGACTTTTATCAAGCTGACTTTCTCCGACGTCTATGCAGTATACTTTACGTGCGCCGTTTTTTAAAAGACAATCGGTAAATCCGCCTGTACTCGCGCCTATATCGGCGAAAATTTTATTCTCGGCCGTAAAGCCGAAGTCTTTCAATGCTTTGGCGAGTTTATAGCCTCCCGCAGAAACATAGCTCTCTTCCTCTTCCGAAATTTTCAGCTCGTCGCCATCTTTATAATCATAAGACGGCTCGGCACGGTTGCCGTTTACGCAGACAAGTCCTTTACTTATAGCGTTTGCTGCCTTAGTCCGCGAGCCGTATCGTTCCGACAAATATTTATCTAATCTCATTTTTTATATATTCTGTTATTGCCTCGTAACTTAATCCGCGTTCCGCCATCAGCTCGGCAACTCCGCCGTGCGGTATAAATTCGTCGCCGTAAGCAAAATTTCTTATAACTTTCCCGCCCCCTGCGAAATAGCTGTTTATCAGAGAACCGAGACCTCCCGCAAGAACGTTATCCTCGACGGTAACGATATATTTTTCTTTCAAACGGCTTAGCATTTCGTCATCGAGCGGTTTTACGAATCTCGCGTTGATTACGCTCACGTTTATGTTTTCTTCCCTTAGAATTTGTTCCGAAACAAGAGCAAGCGTTACCGCGCGTTCGCCGCAGGCAATAATTACCGCATCGCCGTCGGCTTCTGCAAGTTTTTCCCATTTACCGTAAACTATTTCGCTTTGACGTTTAAAAATTCTTTTTCCCTCGCGCGGATACCTTATTGCCAGAGGAGCGTTAAAACCCGCGCTGAATTTAAGCATTGCTTCGAATTCTTTTACGTCTTTCGGAACGGCGATTGTAAGATTGGGTACGGGACTTAAAAACGATAAATCAAATACTCCCTGATGCGTTTCGCCGTCCGAACCGGAAATACCTGCTCTGTCTATGCACAGCGTTACGGGCAGATTCTGACTGCATATGTCTATTAGTATTTCGTCGAACGAACGCTGTAAAAACGTCGAATAAACCGCGTAATACGGCTTTAAACCTTCGGTTGCCATAGACGCGCACAAAATAGCCGCGTGTTCTTCGCAGATACCGACGTCAACCGAACGTTCGGGAAACTTTTCAAAAAAAGTTTCGAGCCCCAAACTCGAAGTCATAGCCGCCGTCACAGCGACTATTTTCCCGTCTTTTTCGGCAAGAGAAGTTAACGTATTACCGAACACTTCCGAGTATTCGTTTGCAACGCTATCCGAACTCGAAACAGATATTCCGTGCGTCGCTTCGGGATTTTCTTCGCAGAACTCGTACCCTTTGCCTTTTTTGGTAACGACGTGCAGAATAACCGACTGCGTTTTAAGCATTTCTTTAATTTCTTTCAACTGTCCGATAATTTGACCGAGGTCGTTTCCGTCGTATACTCCCTTATATTTAAAACCGAAACGTTCGAAAATATTAGCGTGTTTATCGCGCTTTAATTTCTGAGCGTCGTCCCGGCTTAATAATTCAAGGTACTCGTGCATACTCCCTACCGTCGGAGCAATCGACATACCGTTATCGTTTAAAATAACTAAAATACGCGTATTCAATAAACGCAGACTGTTAAAAGCTTCGTAGACAAGACCGTTATTGAACGAACCGTCGCCGATGACCGCTATTACGTTGAAATCTTTCCCTTCTACGTCGCGGGCTTTGGCAATGCCGAGCGCGGCTGAAACAGAAGTTCCCGCGTGTCCGGTATTATAGCAGTCATACTCGCTTTCTTCTCTTTTCGGAAAACCGGAAAGACCGTTTTTTTTGCGTATCGTATCGAAATTCCCGGCTCTGCCGGAAAGCAATTTATGCGTATAACATTGATGTCCTACGTCGAATATTATTTTATCTTCCGGTAAATCAAACACGTAATGTAAAGCTACGGTCAGCTCTACCGAGCCGAGATTAGACGAAAGGTGTCCGCCGTTTTTAAATACAGTGGAAATAATTTTCTGCCTGGCAGTCTCGCAAAGAGCCGAAAGTTGAGGCAAAGTCATATTTTTAATTTGCTCGCCGCTTATATTTTCAAGCATTATTTTTCCTTTTTAAACAGCGTTGTAAATTTCGCAAAACCGAAAACGATTTGCTTGTTAAATTTAACCGCAAAGTGTTTCGTCATTGCTTTGCCGCCTACGGTTAGTGCGCCGATAACGGCGCTGACACCGATAGCGCTTACCAATTGAATCGTAGTACCGCCGTCTCCCGCCAGGATAGCACCGAGCACTGCGCCCGCCGCACCGCTGACGATTCCGCATATATCGCCTATGACGTCTGCAAACATACTTCCGAGTTTTGTAGCGTTATTGCAAAAAGAAACAGCGCGTTTGGCGCCCTTTATCTTGTTTGAAGCCATTGCGTGAAAAGCTTCTGGCTGACAGGATATTATTGCGTTGGCAAGAATATCGAAACCGATATTCATCACCAATAACACTATCAGAACTATTACGCACACGAATGCGGGACTGTTATCGTTAATCGAAATTTCGGTCAGAAAACTGAATATAATCGTCAAAGCAAACGATAAAAACAGTACCGTAAGTCCCCAAGATAACCAACCCGGAATACGTTTCTTTTTTTGAATTTTTTTCTTGTTTGATTTTTGCTTTTTGTTTAAACCGTCGCCTTTGTCCATAATCTTATTT
>CAJUHC010000051.1 GCA_910586345.1 uncultured Christensenella sp. | reverse complement strand
GCTTGCAAAAATGATGCTCGAAGGCGGTAATTTTCTGATTCTCGACGAACCGACGAACCATCTCGATTTGGAATCAATCACTTCGCTTAATAACGGTATGAAAAATTTCAAAGGCTGTATGTTGTTTACGTCGCACGACCAGGAACTTATGAATACGGTAGCAAACAGAATTATTGAAATTAACGGTACTAAAAATTTTGACAAAAAAGTTACCTATGACGAATACATCGATATGATAACTCAATAATTTTCACAATATTGTACAGAATTAGACTTTTTTAGACATTAATTTTAAAAGTATTTTTGTATATTTTTACAAAATAACTTTACATTTGCGATTTTTTGCTGTATAATCTCATATATCATCAAAAAAGTTTGGAGATTTTATATGAAAAAAGCAAATATTGCAATTTTTGAAAGAAATGAAGAATTTTTAAACGAACTCAAAAACTATTTCGAACAATCTGCCGATTATTCGGTTTGCGCAACTGCTTCGACGGGCGACGGTGCGCTCGAAGCCTTGAAAGCCGTAATGCCTGATGTAGCAATTATAGATACTGCGCTCAAAGGCTTGGACGGAATAAAACTTTTGGACCACGTTAAGTCGTTGAAGCCTGATTGTATGTCGTTTATTATGTCGGAGTTCGACAACGAGAAAATAGTAAATTCCGCAATTAATCACGGCGCTATTTATTATTTTATTAAACCGGTAACTCCGCACATTATTGCCGAGCGCATAAATGACATATTGGACGAAAAAACTTCGGCGTATAAAGTGTCGGATGAGATAAGGGATAAACGCAGAACTACGTCGCTCGACGAGAAAATAAGCTCGATTTTCACTACGATAGGTATTCCGCCTCATATAAAAGGTTTCGTTTATCTTCGCGAAGGTATTAAAATGGCGGTAGAAGAGCCGTCTATAATCAATAAAGTAACGAAAGAACTTTATCCCAAAATCGGTGAAAAATATTCAACTTCCGCAAGTAAGGTTGAAAGAGCTATCAGACACGCTATTGAAGTTGCGTGGAACAGAGGAAGAACGGATGCTATAAGTTCCGTTTTCGGTGCGAGAGTTTACATAGGCAACGAGCGTCCCACGAATAGCGAGTTTATTGCTCTTGTTGCGGACAAGCTTATTCTTGAAAATTTAATGTAATAAAAATGTATTTAAAAAATGAATGACAGACCGCAGGTTAAAACTGCGGTCTGTCGTTTTTGAAGAATTTTAGCTAATGCAATTCATTGAAAATAAATCAAATTAACAATCATTTCGGCAATAGTAGATATTTCTTGATTACAGTCATTATCAAGCCACGCCATAGAAACATTAAATAACATACCCGCATAAAGATACGGAGCATATTGATTTTTATCGGGGTGTTCATTTTCAAAAGTTTCAATAAAATTTTTGTTCAGATAATCAAGATAAATATACTCTAAACGTGCCTTTCTTAATAATTTGAAAGGTTCTTTGTTTTTTTTGAAAAGGGTTAAAACATTAGTTGCTACTTTTACATAATCTTCTTTGCAGCGTGGCAAATAGTGTTGTCCGAAAACAAATTGTTTTGTATTGTGTTCAAAATAGAAAAGTATTACATTTTCTTTACTCTTAAAGTAGCGATAAAAAGTCGCTCTGCCCACACCTGCTTTTTCCGCGATGTCCGTTACGCTTATTTTGTCATAGCGGTATTCGCTCATTAACTTAAAAAGTGCTTGCACAATATAGTGTCTGGTGTACTCTTCGGGTGCGTATTCCACGATACAAAAACTCCTTTTTGTCTCATTTGCGTCGACACTTTCTTTCATAGTGTCTTATTGCGCTTTCAAGCGGTTGATTTATTTCCGCTTATAGTACATAATACACTTGTCTCACGAAAAAGTCAATCGAAACGCGCGGCGATAGACTTTGACGAAAGATAAACAAATTACACGGAGGCATATCAAAATGCAAGAAAAAGACTTTATTTCATATGAGTATAAGACAAAAACGGTAAAAGCAAAAGACCAAACAAAAGCATAAGCAAGAACTTACAAAACTCGAACGGCAAGCGGAAGATACGTTTGAAACAATTAACGGATTACACCGTACAAAAACAGCGGGCGCAAGCGTATTTGCCTATATATTCGGTTGCATTGCCGCGCTTATTTTAGACGGAGGAATGTGTCTTACAATGTTGATACAAAACAACATTCCGCATTTGCCGGCGGTATCATTCTCGGAGTTTTTGGTATTGCGCTTTGCGCAATAAATTATCTTATTTATTAAAAACTCGTTGCAAAAAAGACGAAAACATTGTTGCCTGTTATGGATGACAATGAAGAAAACTTAGCAAATTTGCTTGAAAAAGGCAACGATTTATTAAAAGCGAAAATCATATAAAGGCGAGTAAGTATAAATGACAAGTAAAGAAAGAGCCGGAATTAAATTATTAAAACGAATAAAAAACGATTATGTTTTTCGTGCATTTATCTTTTCGGCTCTTTCTTTTTTTATTACAATGTTATTTACGGCGTATAATGTTTTTCTCTGTATTGCGTATAAGGCAGTCAAAAGTTTTTTATTATTAATTAAGCCCGTTATAAACTGGCTTTTAGTAAAGAACGACAGGAATTTGTAAATTGGGTTTTTTAAAATATACGAAAAAACTTTATTTTTAAGAAAAAAGATAAATGCAAAAAAAATAGCAAAAATCACGGTAATTTAGGTCATTTTAACCTAAAATCCGTGATTTTTTAATGGTGCCGCTGGTCGGGGTCGAACCGACACGGTATCGCTACCACTGGATTTTGAGTCCAGCGCGTCTGCCAATTCCACCACAGCGGCAAACTGCTTAACAATTATATAATATACAAGAATAAAAATCAAGCGATTTATTGATTTTATAAAAAGAAAGTGGTAAAATTATATATATGAAAAAACTTGTATTAATTGACGGAAACAGTTTACTTAACAGAGCGTATTATGCGACTCCTGTTTTTACCACGCGAAGCGGTACTCCGACGAACGGAATATTCGGATTTGTTAAACTTCTTTTTAAAATTCTTGAAGACGTTAAACCCGAATACATCATAGTTGCGTTTGATTTAAAAGCACCGACTTTCAGGCATAAAATGTATTCTGATTATAAGGCGACGCGTAAAGGTATGCCCGACGATCTTGCCGCACAGGTCGAGCCTCTTAAAAATCTATTAAAAGCAATGAATATTGCCGTTTGTACGAAAGAAGGTATAGAAGCGGACGATATAATCGGTACGCTTTCTGCCAAATTCGACGTTCACAGTTATATTTATACTGGCGACAGGGACAGTTTTCAACTTGTAGACGAAAAGACCGACGTATAC
>CAJUHC010000050.1 GCA_910586345.1 uncultured Christensenella sp. | reverse complement strand
CATTGATTTTTGTTAAGTTTTCAGTTTTTATGTTAATTTTCTGTTAATTATTTTCCGCCAAAAATTTTAAGTCCCTTGCGTCTGCCTATTCCACCACTCGGGCAACAATTTAGTTTAAATGCCTTGGCTATGCGCCAAGGCATTTGATTGGAGGCGCCACCCGGATTTGAACCGGGGGATAAAGGTTTTGCAGACCTTGGCCTTACCACTTGGCTATAGCGCCATAAAAAAACAGTGCGGAGAATTTGTGGAGCGGGAGACGAGATTCGAACCCGCGACATTCACCTTGGCAAGGTGACGCTCTACCACTGAGCCACTCCCGCATTTTATTCTTCCGCACTGTTCTGGTGGGAGCTACAGGGCTCGAACCTGTGACCCACTGCTTGTAGGGCAGTTGCTCTCCCAACTGAGCTAAGCTCCCGAACGCTTAAATAATATATCAAATATGATTATAAAAATCAAGCGTTTTTTAATTTATTTTTAATTTTTTATGTTTTTTTTCGGCGGTCTGTTAATATTCTATGCAATTCTCAAACGAATTGCTCAAAAATTTCAAAGATGAGCGTATAAATATTTTCATTTACGGCAATAAAAAACTTGTTATGAAAAAGATTTTATTGAGTTTTGTAATCATCGTTTCAGTGATTGCAACAATAGCGTTCGCAAGCAATGCAAGCGCACTTACGCAAGCGGACACGGACTATCTCCGCATACACGTCCGCGCTAATTCCAACGAACAAATAGACCAGAGCATAAAATACATAGTTAAAGATAAAGTGGTCGAATTCATTACGCCATATGCGGCACAATGCACAGACAAGCAGACCGCAATCACGGTAATCGGCGGTATACTTGACGAAATCGAAGATGTATGCGACCGCGTCCTCGAAGAAAACGGCTTCAACTACGTTTCCAAAGCAAGCGTCCGCGCCGAAGAATTCCCTACCCGCGTTTACGGCGATTTGACTTTGGAAAGCGGTATTTACGATGCGCTGATAATAGAACTCGGCACAGGCGAAGGCGACAACTGGTGGTGCGTTATATACCCTCCTCTATGCTTCACCTCCGGAACCGCGGACGTTCAATACCGCTCCGCTATATACGAAATTATACAAAGGTTCAAGCGTAACGCTTAACAAAATCAAAGCGCGGATTATTCCGCGCTTATTTTTACGCTTGCGCCCGTAGCGGCGTCCTGATACATTATCCAATAGCCCGTTTCGATACTTTCCGTCGACGAGGGAATAAATGACGCAAGGTTTGCAAGACTTTCGGGCGGGCGCTTATTATCGTTTGCCGGCACTCCGTAACAGATATACTGCGGTTTATCGCCGCCGTAAATAACGCCGAAAACGTAATATTTATTATCGCCATAATTTATTCTGACCCAACGCGAATTTTCCACAGTGTTTTCGAGAGCGTCCTCTTTCGGAAAGCTTGAAAGAACTTTATCTATCTCATCTTTCATTAACTCGTAGAAGCATTCGCCGCGCGAGAGTCCGCCCGTTCCGCTTTCCTTGAAAGCGCGAGAAGTCTCCTCATTTTCCCGTATGCTTTGCCCGACTTTTTCTTTTTGCGTATTTTCGCGTAAAGCACCGCCGTTTTCATAAGTCTGTTCGTATTCATAATAATTCTCCTGAGCCAAAGCTTCGTCTTCGTAAGGTTGAACCGTTTTAGATTCGTCTTTATTATTTACGGGCGGTCTAATCAATAAATCCGACTGTTCCTGAGCTTCGATTTGCTCGCGCAAACCTATTGCCGCCGAATGAAAATTTCCGCACACTGCCGACGCGATGGACGAAACAGAGCCGTTTACAAAGCAGATTACCGCCGCAAATCCCGCTCCCGTATCTACTTCCGACGCGCCCTCGAACGATAATCCGTCTAAAATGCAGGTATGTTTCCCGTCGGAAACCGCCGCTACGTAGCGTCCTTCGGTCAAGGGCGCAAAATTAATGAGCGTAACCTCGACCTTTAAAGACATTCCGTATTTTTCCGCCTTGACTATTCCCGAAAGTTCGCCGCCGTCGGCGGAAAATCCGCTTTTAAGTCCGCGAATAACCGCTATATTTTTTGTGTAACCAGCCATACACCGCTCCGTTAAAACCGTTTTTTTTATTATATTATATATACGCCGTAAAAAAAACCGCAAATTATGTAAAAACTCATATATTTTTGCCGTATATTTTCACAGGAAAATTTTACGTTCTAAAGTGTTTAAATATTTGATTTTAACGTATATTTCATATATAATGGTATACGGAAAAGATTGTTTTTAATTTTCAAGGAGATAATAAATATGGCATTAACTAAAAATCAAAAGGTTCTCGATTTCGTCGCAGAGAGTGCGGAACTCGCCCAGCCCGATAAAATCGTGTGGATTGACGGAAGCGCGGCACAGATTAAAGCGCTCAAAGAAGAAGCCGTAAAAAGCGGAGAACTCATTAAGCTTAACGAAAATCTTCTGCCCGACTGCTATTTGCACCGCACGAAAGTCAACGACGTTGCGCGCGTAGAGGACAGAACGTTTATATGCACGAAAAACAAAGAGGACGCGGGTCCCGTCAACTATTGGATGGACCCCAGACAGGCTTACGAACTTGCAAGCGAAATAGCCCGCGGCTCTATGAAAGGCAGGACGATGTACGTAATTCCCTATTCTATGGGAGTGGTAGGCAGCGACTTTGCAAAAATAGGCATAGAAGTTACGGACTCGATTTATGTAGTGCTCAATATGAATATAATGACGCGCGTAGGCAAAAACTGCCTTGACGCGCTCGGCAAAGACGGCGACTTCATCAAAGGTTTCCACGCGAAGTGCGACGTCGACGCCGATAAAAGATACATTATGCACTTCCCCGAGGACAACACTATCATTTCCGTCAACTCGGCTTACGGCGGTAACGTTCTTTTAGGCAAAAAATGTTTCGCGCTCCGCATTGCTTCCTATCTCGGAAAAAACGAGGGCTGGATGGCAGAGCATATGCTTATTCTCGGCGTAACGTATCCCGACGGAGAAAAGAAATACGTTGCGGCGGCTTTCCCGTCCGCGTGCGGAAAGACGAACCTCGCAATGCTTATTCCTCCCAAACACTATCTCGACAAGGGCTATAAAATCGAGTGCGTGGGCGACGACATTGCCTGGATAAGAGTCGGCGACGACGGAAGACTTTGGGCGGTTAACCCCGAAAACGGATTCTTCGGCGTTGCACCCGGAACCAACGAACACTCGAACTACAACGCTTTACAGTCTACTAAGCGCGGAACGATTTTCACCAACGTGGCGCTCAATACGGACAATATGACGGTTTGGTGGGAAGGACTTTCAAAAGAAATGCCTGAGCACTGTATAGATTGGACCGGCAAACCCTGGTATCCCGAAAAATTCGATAAAAAAGATAAATCGACCTGCTCGGCGCACCCCAACTCGCGTTTTACCGCACCCGCGGTCAATTGTCCTTGCGTTTCTCCGGAGTTCGATTCAAAGAAAGGCGTTCCTCTTTCGGCTATTATCTTCGGCGGAAGAAGAGCTTCCACCACTCCTCTCGTTTATCAGTCGAGAGATTGGAACCACGGCGTGTTTATAGGTTCCGCAATGTCTTCAGAAACTACCGCAGCCGCGACGGGCGCGACAGGCGTTCTCCGTCACGACCCTATGGCTATGAAACCTTTTGCAGGTTATCATATGGGCGACTACTTCGCGCACTGGGTCGAAATGGGCAAAAAAGTCAAAAATCCTCCCAAAATCTTTAACGTCAACTGGTTCAGACAGGACAAAGACGGAAACTTTATGTGGCCCGGCTTCGGCGACAATATGCGCGTACTTGAATGGATATTGAAACGCTGCGACGAAAGCCCCGTGGAAGCGGACGAAACTGCTATCGGCTACGTTCCCAAGGCGGAAGATATAGACATTTCCGAACTCGATTACAA
>CAJUHC010000049.1 GCA_910586345.1 uncultured Christensenella sp. | reverse complement strand
CGCAGGGCGACATAACGCATATACTTGACTATTGCGAAAATGTCGTAGCGGAATATGCATATGACGCCTGGGGAAACTGCACGATAATAAAGGACACGGCGGGAATAGCGGAAGTAAATCCTTTCAGATACCGCGGATATTATTACGACGCAGAAACAGGATTATACTATCTTAAAACGAGATACTACGACCCCGAAGTCGGCAGGTTTATCTCGCAGGACGACGTAAGTTATCTTGACCCCGAACATATCAACGGACTTAATCTGTATGCTTATTGCGGAAATAACCCTGTAATGTTCACCGACCCGAACGGAACTTCGTTTTTGCTGACGTTGTTTATCGGAGCTTTAATAGCAGGAGTTGTCAGCGGTGCTATAAAAGCAACTACGACGGCAATAAGCGGCGGTAGCGGAATGGAGTGCTTAGGCGCTTTCGCCGGCGGATTTATTACGGGAGTTGCATTAGGCGGAGCGGCGATACTCGGCGGAGGCTTGGCAGTAGGAGCAGTAATGGCGACTACTGCAACCGTATTGGGCTCTATGGCGGCGGTTGCTGTCGGTTCGTTCGCTGCAGGTGTTTTTAGTTATTATGCAGAAAACAAAATCAGCGGCAAAGAGATAAAAATAGATGAATTATTAATGCAGGGCGGTCTGACTGCGTTACAGGGTTTGATTAGTTTCGGGATAGGAGCGGCGTTGGGCGCGTCCGGTTACTGGGATACTTTGAAATTGGGGAACGGATTAATCGATATAATCAAAAATTCGATAGCTTCGGAACAGAGTTTTGGAAAAGCAGTTTTTGGCGGACTAATTAAATACATAAAACTTGATTCGTTCAGTTTCAGCGTGAGAACGTTTATGCAACAGATTTTTTCAAGTCCCTGGAATTTAATAAAGCCGTAAAAGCGAGGAGAGAGGATAATATAATTGGAGAATAAATTAGAAGTAAGACAGTCTGTAATAGCGGTTGCTGCGGCTATTATAAGTATAATTATTACTGAAATTGTATGGGGGGGGGGACATCTATTAGTTTCTTAGTAGATTTAATTAAAAATGAAGCAGGACACTTTAATGACGGCTATTGGGCATGTATATTGGTGTTGTGCATAGCGTGGATTATATTTATATTACTTATAATAGCATTGGCATATATAATCTATTGTTACAGGAAAGAAATAGATATATACACAGACGATAGGATGTATCATACGAGGGGCAATAAAATAATATACGAGCTTGAATATAAAGACGTGATAGCGGTAAGGGAATGGCTGATGGATACGCTGATGCTGTTTTGCGAAAAGCCGATAATAAAGAAGAACGGAAAAATAGGACCTAAAACAGTATGGGCAAATTATAGAAAAGCCGACAGAATCCGCATAATGCAGATAATAGCGAAAAACTATCCTAACATAAAAATAATGTCTTATTCTAATATACATTCTGACGAAAATTGAGCTTATAGGCAGTAAGGTAATCTTACTGCCTATATTAATTGCTATTGACGAAAAACAAAAAGCGTGATATACTAACAATACAATACGGTAGCAAAGTATGCGTACGACGCGTGGGGTAATTGCAAGATACTTAAAGATACTGACGGAATAGGCGAAATAAACCCGTACCGCTATCGCGGCTATTACTTTGATAAAAGCACGGGACTTTATTATCTGAAAACACAGAACTCAAAGTTTTTACGCAGGAAAATAAAGATTATCTAAAATCCAAAAATGATTGGGGTAAGGAAATTAATCTGAAACAGTGTACAAAAAAGAAAATAGAAAAAACAAAGCAAGAAATACCTTGTGAAAATAAGATTATTAAAGAAAATATAGTGGAACATTTTGAATTATATGGGGATAGCTATAATTTATTTTTTTATTATTTAACAAGTGATGCTGAGAATAATTTCATCGCTTACGGTTCGGTTATAAGAGTGGAAGGAGAAATTTATTTTGCATTATTAGTGAAAACAGTTGAAAGTGAAATTAAAGAAATTAGTTTTTTTGTTCCTTCGAATTTATATGAATATGGCAATGAATTTATTGAATTTAAAAATGTTAACGGATGGATATATTAAATTTAGCAAACAGCCTTCCCCGCATAAGCGGGGAAGGCTGAACTGATTTGACAAAAAAATTAATTTTGAATAGTATTTGTGATACCCGCAGGAATTGATTTCCGTATTCGCTCATTTGCCGCTTCCGCCGTAGTTTTTGAGTACGCGGGCGGAAGGGTCGTTGACGTCGCAGTTTTTCCAATTTTTATTGGGCATCCAGAAATCTTTTATCATATGACCCTGGGCAGGATAATATTTTTCGAACAATTCGCGATACAGGAGCGCTTCTTTTGTAAACGGTTTTGCGTGTGCGTATTCGGACGACAGCTTTTTAAACTGCTTATCGGTGTAGAAACTTTCCGCATATTCTTTCAGGTAATCAACGAGCGAGTGTCCGACAGCGTCCGAAAAAGCCGCTTTCTGTCGGTACAGTATGCTGTCCGGAAGATAACCGCCTTCAAAAGCCTTTCTCAAAAGATATTTTCCGATACCGTAGGTATTGAGCTTCTTTTCGGGGTCTAACCCGAGAACGTATCGAACAAACTTCAAATCCCCGAAAGGAACGCGGGCTTCGAGCGAGTTGGACGAAATACACCTGTCCGCGCGCAGGACGTCGTACATATAAAGTTCGCGTATACGCTTTTGAGATTCTTTTTGAAATTCTTCTGCGTTCGGAGCAAAGTCCGTATATTTATAACCGAAAAGCTCGTCGGAGATTTCGCCCGTCAATAGCACCCGTACGTCCGTTTGTTCGTGTATCGCTTTACATATCAGATACATACCGATTGACGCGCGCACGGTCGTAATATCGAAAGTTTCGAGAATACGAACCGTTTCTTCGAGGCTGTTTAAAACAAGCTCTTTGTCGATATAAATTTCGGTATGCTCGCTCCCGATATAATCTGCGACTATTTTCGCATATTTCAGGTCGATAGCATCCTCGGACATTCCGACGGCGAAAGTACGGATTTTTTTGCCGTGTTTTTTATAGTACTTAGCTGCAATCGCGCATACAAGCGAACTGTCCAGCCCGCCTGAAAGCAGGAAACCGACAGGCGAATCAGATTCAAGCCGTTTTAAAACTCCGTCGGTAAGAAGTTTGTTTATGTTTTCGTAAATTTGTTCGTACGTATCGTTTATATAGTCGCCGACGTCGGAAATATCGTTGTAACAAACGAATTCGCCGTTCTCGTAATAATGTCCCGGCGGAAACGGCATAACTTTTTCGGTCAGTTCTATCAACACTTTCGCTTCCGACGCGAACATTATATTTCCGTTCTTGCCGTAACCGTAGAATAGCGGACGTATTCCCAAGGGGTCCCGCGCAGCTATAAATTTCCCCGATTTTCTGTCGTAGATAATTATAGCAAACTCCGCGTCGAGCATTTTGAACATATCGACGCCGTATTCTTCGTAGAGCGGAAGAAGCACTTCGCAGTCGGAATTGCTCCGGAACTCGTAGCCCGCTTCGATAAGACGGCTTCTGATTTTTCTGAATCCGAATATTTCCCCGTTACAGACAACCTGATTGCCTTTTAAAGAAAACGGTTGCATACCGAGCGACGATAACCCCATTATCGCAAGTCTGTTAAAGCCGATATACCCGCCCGCAAGAGTTTCGATGCATCTCGCGTCGGGTCCGCGTTTATATGTTTTTGCAAACGCGAAATCTATATCCTGTAAAGTTACGTCTTTGCCTTCATAGGCTATTATAGAACACATAGTATAATTATTATATGCGGTATTTTATAATAATGCAAGCATTTGCGAGCAGTTATGCAAAAATAAGGCATATATTTGCATAATTATGCAAATTATTAATGCTTTTTGCTTTCTATGCCGAGAATAAAATTCGAATCGATGTCAAGCACGTTGCACAGGGTTGCAAACGTGTCGAGCGCAGGCATATTATCCCCTTTCACGTAGTGAGAAACGGTTTGCTGTTTAATTCCAAGCATATTTGCAAGTTCTGTTTGCGTATAACTGCAATGCTTTATTTCCTGTGCTAACCTTTTTTGTGTTTCATAAATTACCTCATAAACAGATTACACTTATTTAGCGAAATTTGCTTAACTTACGCTTACTAAGCGTAGTATTCTTAATACAACATTAAGTATTATTGCTGTGCGATTGCGGGAAATTGTCTTAATACTGCAAGACGGCGAAAAATTATAATGATAATAAAAAGCCACCCTTTAAAAGAGTGGCTTTTAAAAACTTATTTTTTAAATTTTATTTGCAGTTGTTTTTAAGCGTTTCGAGACAGTCCCAAAGTTCCTGAGGAATTCTCGATTTGATTGTATTATTGTAATATCCTTCGATTTCGTCCGCTTCCTTAGCCCATTTCTCTTTGTCTACGGTAAGAATTTCTTTAAGCGCCGAGACGTCGAATTTCTTGC
>CAJUHC010000048.1 GCA_910586345.1 uncultured Christensenella sp. | reverse complement strand
ATAGTCAAATTTTTATATATAAGCGGCATAATCGCGAAACCCACACCGCACCCGAGCGCGGAGCCGATAAAAACGCTGAAACCGAAAACAAAAAACCGAGAGCGATTTTTCCGTTGGAATAACCCATAGCTTTTAAAATACCCAACTGTTTTCCGTGTCCGTCAATATATAATTTAACGTAAAAAATTAATATAACGACAGACATAAAACCAAGGAACCCGCCGCAAAGAACGCTGACAAATTTAGCAGTAACCATCTGAGCTTCGTATAACGCGTTTATTGCAGGGTCGGTAAAAGTTCCCTCCAATTCAACCGCGTCAAGATAAAAATTAAGAAAAAAAGTACATACGAAAACCGCGCAAAAACTTACTACGCTCAATCCTATAAGCTTAACACCGTCTTTGAAACTTACAATCATACTACCACCCTATTTCATACGCTGTCTTAGGCAACGGATTGTTTATTATTTCGGTTATTTTACCGCTGTTTATTTTAATTACCTTATCAGCCGTTTCCGCAATATTCAGATTATGGGTAACCATTATCATAGTAAATTTTCGTTCGCGCATTAAATTAATAATATAATCGAGAACGCGGCGCCCCGTTGCTTCGTCCAATGCGCCCGTAGGCTCGTCGAGAAACAGAACGCGCGGATTTTTTGCCAATGCGCGCGCTATGCATACGCGTTGCTGTTCGCCGCCCGAAAGTTCGGAAGGTTTATTTTTCAGCTTATCCGAAAGACCGACCTTTTCTATAATCTCACGGTAATTTCCGTTACCGGCCAAATCCGCGCCCATTTTAACGTTTTTATCCACGCTTAAATGCGGCAGTAAATAATACTGCTGAAATATAAACCCTACTTCCCTTCTTCTGAACTCGGTAAGCCGCTTGTCGTTCATTGCGGTTATCTCTTCGCTGCCGTAAAATACCCTGCCGCCGTCGGAACGCTCTAAACCTGAAAGAACGCTCATAAGAGTAGACTTACCAGAGCCGGAAGCGCCGCAAATCACGACGAACTCTCCTTCGTTTATTTCGAGCGAAATTCCTTTTAAAACTTCAACCGCACCGCCGTTATAGTTTTTTGTAATATTTTCCGCTTTAATCATATATCCCCCTCCGATTTCAATCTTTTAAGTAAGCTTAAGAATATCTCCGTAATCATAGCGGTAATTTCTTTTGATGAAAACGCACAGACACGCGTCGCAACCAAAACGGCAATTCCGTGCGAATATATCCATAGATGAAGATATAACTTTTTAGATATTTCACGTTCCAAACCATATTCGCTTTCAATAGAATTGAGAATTTTTTCGAAACTGTCGTCGATAAGCCCGAGAACCGAATCCGTATCGGGAACGCTCCCGTTTTCGCTCATAAACAGCAACTGAAATAACTTCGGCTGTTCATAAGCGAACCTTACGTAAGCTTTACCCACTCCGCGGAACGCAAGTTCTTCATTTAAGCCTTCGCCGATATATTCCGCATATAAGTTTTTCGCAGCGCAAACCACAGACGATTGCACCTCTTCCATATTATTAAAAACCGTAAATATCGGTCTCGGCGAACTTCCGAGTTCTTCCGCAAGCGACCTTGCAGTCAACGCTTCCCTGCCTTCCCGCTTGACAATATTAAACCCTGCCGTAATTATTTCTTCTCTTGTAAATTTAGCTTTCGGTGGCATTTCTATCCTCCTTTTAAAACAATTGTTTTACAACATATGTTTTATTATAATTAAATAATTTTTTTTGTCAAGCGGTAAAAATAAAAAAAACGCCCTTTTCAGGACGCTTTTTTTATCTTATCTGACCGTCGCCGGTAATTATATATTTGTAAGAACACAGCTCCGTTAACCCCATAGGTCCGCGCGCGTGAAGCTTCTGAGTGGAAATGCCTATTTCGCCTATCAAACCGAATTCTCCTCCGTCTGTAAATCTGGTCGAAACGTTCACGTAAACCGCCGCGCTGTCTACGCTTCTTGTAAACAGCTTCGCGTTCTCTTCGTTCTCGGTAACAATACATTCGCTGTGACCCGTTGAATGAGCAGATATATGCGCAATCGCATCTTTAACGCCGTCGACTATCTTAACCGCCATTACGTAATCCAAAAATTCCGTATCGAAATCTTGCGCACCGGCTTTATAACAATTATTCCAACCGCCTAAAATTTCATAAGATTTTTCGTCAAGCCGAAGTTTTACCGAGTCTTCATATCTGCCGGAAACTATACGCGCGTGAAGTCTCGGCAAAAAGTTTTCCGCAATATCTTTATGAATAAGACAAACTTCCATAGCGTTGCACACGGAAGGTCGGCTGCATTTCGCATTTTCTATAATATTCAATGCTTTATCTTCATCGGCAAATTCGTCGACGTAAACGTGACAGATTCCCGTACCCGTCTGAATACAGGGAACTTTTGAATTCTCCTTACACAAATTTATAAGTTCCTTGCCTCCGCGCGGTATAAGCAAATCGACGTAACCTACGGCAGACATAAGCTCTTTCACGCTCTCACGCGAAGTATCTTCCACAAGACTGATTATATTTTGGGAAACCCCTGCTTTTTTAAGTCCTTTGCGCATAGCGTTTACTATCGCCCGAGCCGAAAGAAAAGCTTCCTTGCCTATTTTCAATATGCAGACGTTACCGCTCTTTATAGAAAGAGCCGCCGCATCTGCCGTCACGTCGGGACGGCTTTCATAAACTATCGCGATAACCCCGATAGGCACGGCTACTTTTCTGACGTTCATACCGTTGGGACGGATAAACTCGTCCGTAACGGCGCCGACAGGGTCGGGAAGTTTGGCAATCGTTCTCATATTTTCAGCCATATTGCGCACTCTTTCTTCGTTAAGAGCAAGCCTGTCGAGCATTACGTCTGACATAATACCTCGTACAGCGCTTAAATCAGTACTGTTTGCCCGCAATATAGCATCAATATCGTCCTCTATGGCTACCGCCATATTAATTAATGCAGAAGTTTTTTGTTCGGCAGACAACAATGCCGCCGAACTTTTTATTCTCTTTGCATTTTCCAAAATCTCAGAAGTCGTCATTTTTTACCTACAAATCTAGTCCCCGCTTTTTCTCCGGCAACCGCTTTATAGAGAAACTCGGGACAGCCTCCGTTTAATATTACCAAATCGATTCCGCCGTCCGTACATATTTTCGCGGCTTTTATTTTAGTCGTCATTCCGCCCGTACCGAGTTCGGTTCCAGCGCCGCCGGCAAGCGAATATATTTTATCGTTTATTTCGTTCACTTCGCTTATAAGTATTGCTTCACTGTCTGTCTTTGGGTCCGCCGTATACAGCCCGTCTATATCTGAAAGCAAAATCAAAAGGTCAGCTTTGATATTAACGGCAACGATAGCGGCGAGCGTATCGTTATCCCCTACCGCTATTTCCTGCGTGGAAACAGTGTCGTTTTCGTTTATAACAGGAATTACTCCAAGTTCGAGAAGTTTGAATACGGTATCTTTAAAACAATTACGCCTGTTATCATTTTCTATATCCTCGCCCGTAACGAGAATTTGCGCCACAGTGTGATTGTATTCTCCGAAAAGCTTATCGTACGCATACATCAATTCACACTGCCCCACTGCGGCAGCAGCCTGTTTTGCCGGCATATCCTTGGGACGCGAAGTTAAATTTAATTTTCCGACCCCCATACCTATCGCACCGGAAGAAACGAGAATTATGTCGTTTCCTGCGTTTTTTAAATCGCTTAAAACCCTGCAAATTCTTTCAACGCGCCGAATATTCAATTTACCTGACTGATGAGCTAAGGTTGACGTTCCTACTTTAATAACCAAACGCATAATCTACCTCTGATTTATTATAAACTTAATTCCAGAATTTGTCAAATATTAAAAAAAACCGTTCCTTGAAGAGGAACGGCTTAAAAAAATTTTATTAATTATACGACGCCGTGTGCCATCATAGCGGTAGCGACTTTTACAAAGCCTGCGATATTAGCGCCCATTACGTAATCGCCCTCAAAGCCGTATTCTTTTGCAGCTTCATCGATATTTCGGTAAATATTTATCATAATATTTTTAAGTTTTGCGTCAACCTCTTCAAACGACCAGAACATTCTGCCAGAAGACTGAGCCATTTCGAGCGCGGAAGTAGCAACTCCGCCCGCATTTGCCGCCTTTGCCGGAAGAAAAACAACGCCTTTCTTTTTGAACACTTCTATCGCTTCCAGAGTAGAAGGCATATTCGCTCCTTCTCCTACGTATTTAACACCGTTTCTTACAAGAATTTCAGCTGATTCGGCATCGATTTCGTTCTGCGTAGCGCACGGAAGCGCAACGTCGCAAGGAATAGACCAAATTCCTTTACAACCGTCTTTATAAACGGCGCCTTTAACGACGTCCGCATACTCCTTAATTCTGCCGCGCTTAACTTCTTTTATTTCCTTAACAACGTCGAGTTTTATGCCGTCGGGGTCGTAAATATATCCGTTGGAATCATACATCGCCACAACATTTGCACCTAAGCTCTGCGCTTTTTCGCAAGCGTAAATCGCAACATTTCCCGAACCCGATATAATTACAGTCTTATTTTTAAAACTGTCTTTACGCGCTTTCATAGCCTCTTCGGTAATATAAACAAGCCCGTAACCCGTAGCCTCTTTTCTGACAAGACTCCCGCCGTAAGTGACACCTCTGCCCGTTAGCACACCTACGTGCTCGTCGCGTATACGCTTATACTGTCC
>CAJUHC010000047.1 GCA_910586345.1 uncultured Christensenella sp. | reverse complement strand
ATTCCAACGGAAAAATCGCTCTCGGTTTTTTGTTTTCGGTTTCAGCGTTTTTATTGGCTCCTCGCTCGGGTTCGGTGTGGGTCTCGCGATTATGTCGCCCATATATAAAAATTTGACTATAGACGGTATTCTGCAAATTGATATAAGTTTTCATACCGAGCTATTGTTTGCGCTTGTATTTCTTCCTGTAGCCGTATTTTCGGCTTTTGCTTGCGGATATGCGTATCTGGCTTTAAAACGTCCGGTATGCGATATGCTGCGCGGTAAGGATAAAGTTAAATTAAAGAAAGAAAAGGCGAAGGAGAATAACGGTTTTTCTTTTCTTACGGAAATGTGTTTCAAAACGCTCGGTGACAAAAAAGCGCTTGCGTTTTTCGTCGCGTTTGCTTGTTTTTGTTTCTCGGCAATGATTCAGATGTCTGTTTCTATGATTGATTTAAGCAGTGAAATTATGGGTGCTATAATACTCGTTATAGGTTTGATTTTAGCCGTCACTACTTTGTTAATGGCTATAACATCGCTTGTAAAAGGAAATATAAAGAGCATTTCTATTATGAAAGCGTTCGGGTATTCAATGAAAGAGTGCTCGTTTACGGTACTCGGCGGATATCATATTTTTGCATTAATCGGTTTTTTTGCGGGTACTCTTTACCAGTTCGTAATTTTAAAACTTATGATTAACGTGGTTTTTAAAGACGTTGCTCAAATGCCTGAGTACAGCTTCGGCGTTTCGGCGTTTTTTATAACTTTGGCGGCTTTTATAGTTTTTTATTCAGCGGTTGTTTTGTTTTACAGCTTTAAAATAAATAAAATTTCCGTCAAAGAAGTGATGACGGAAACTTAAAAGTTTTATTTGTTTTTTACTGTCTGTTTAATGGTTTTTAAGAGTAAAGGTATATTTATAGGTTTTGTCAGATGAGCGTCCATACCGGCTTCTATGGACGCTTTTTTGTCGCTTTCGAAAGCGTTTGCTGATACGGCGATAATAGGAAGTTTCGCGTGTGCGGGATTATCGAGTTTTCTAATCGCTTCCGTTGCCTGCAAACCGTCCATAACCGGCATCTGAATGTCCATTAAAATCAGGAAGTATTCGCCGTCTTTCGACGCGCTTACTTTTTCTACGGCAATTTGACCGTTTTGTGCGGAATCGATTGTGCACCCCAAGTCGCTTAAAAGTTCTGCTTCTATTTCAAGGTTTATCGGATTATCCTCTACAATGAGAATCTTTTTGCCTTTAAGACTGAATGAGCGTGCAGATTGTTCCTGCTCCGTTCGGTGGTCGTAATTTTGTTTGCGGAGTTCGAGTGTAACTTTAAAAGTACTGCCTTTGCCGACCTCGCTTTCCGCGGTTATGGTTCCGCCCATAGTATCTATTATGTGTTTTGCTATCGTCAGTCCGAGACCTAAGCCGTAAATTCCTGCCTGTGTAGTATTGTTTTCCCGCTCGAACGGTTCGAATATGTGTTCGAGCGCATTTTTACCTATTCCGACGCCGGTATCTTTAACTGTAAACTCATACGTTGAGAAACCTTTCGAAAGTTTGTCCTTTTTCAATTCGGTAACGGAAATGTTTACTTGCCCGCCGTTTTTGGTGTACTTAACCGCATTGTCTGCGAGGTGGTGGAGTACTTGTTTCAGCTTTTCTTTATCGGCGTAAACCCCGCTGTTCATTGTATTCGACTGTAAAGATAACGAAATGTTTTTCTGAACTGCTTTCGGAAGCAGACTTCTTTGTATTTCCTGTACGATTTCGCAAACATTGCATTCTGTTTCGTTAAGACGGAAATTCTGGGATTCCATATAAGTGAGTTCGAGAACATTGTTTATGAGGTCGAGAATCTGACGGCTCGCGGCTTCGATTTTTTCAAGATAATCAGATACAAGTTCTTTATCTTTGAGGTTTTTCCCTGCAAGAGCGGTATAACCGAAAATCGCGTTCAGCGGAGTGCGCATATCGTGAGACATATTAGACAAAAAGGTATTTTTAGCAACTGACGCAAGATTCGCCTTGTGTAATGCGTCTTCAAGTACGGATTTTTGTTTTATTTCGTGCAAAATTTCGTCGTCGATAGTACGGTATCCCAAAACAATCTGTGAAATTTTTGATTTGCTTCCGACGTTTACTATACGAAGCTGTAAATATTTAGTCGTATCGTTTTCGATACAGCGGTAATTTATGTAAAAAGAATCGTTTTCGGAAAGTTCTTTCCGGATATAGTCGTTTACGGTCATTTTAGAAACGAGTTCGCGGTCGTCGGGGTGAACCCAAGTCGACGCGTAATCTTTCATAAGTTCTGTAAATTTCCGTATCTGTAATTTTTTTTCAAAATGGTGCTGGGTTCTGTAACTTAAACGGTAGGGGAGAACTGTATCTTCGTCTAAATCTGCGAATAGTATCGAGTCGTAATTAATGCTCAGTCCTTCGATTACTTTAAGACGTTGCAAATCTTCCTGTTGAAACAAACTGCGTTCCCTGTTATGTTTTTCTATCAGATGTTGCAGTTTTTGTTCTTTTTCATTCTGTGCGTCGATAAGAGCGTTTTTTTCGCTGAGTTGGCGGTTTATTCTTTCGGTTGCATCGCTTATAAATACGTAAAAAACGTCTCCTGCAATTTCGCTGTGCGCAAAATGTCCGTAATCTTCTACCCAGCGGACTTCGCCGTCTTTTCTTATAATTCTGTATTCAACATAATCTAAATCTTCTTGACTTTGTGAAATCTGTTCTTTAATGCTATTTTCTACCGAAGCCAAATCGTCAGGGTGGACTATGCCTTTAAACGAATTTCCAGTAAACGTTCTGAATTGCGCCAAATCATCGCAACCGAAAATTTTTAACATTGCTTTGTTGGCGTAAATTATCTGTTCGCTTTCGTCTGCGCGGTATATGAAAAATCCTCCGGGAAATTTATCGAGAAAATTTTTCGTTTGACGCGTTAATTCCAACCGCTTTAAATCTTCCGGCGATAATTCTTCTTTATTATCAATGCCTAAAAGAATAAGCATCTGCTCTATTGAGTTGTATAAATTTTCGTGATTATTCATAATTAAATTTTCCGAAATTTTTATTTAGTTTAACATAATTGAAAATTAATTGTCAATATTTTCCTTTAAAATTCGGGGAACAAAAAAACGGCAGAGAATTTATCAATGCCGTTTATTTATCAACGATGAATGAAAATAGAGTACTGAAAAGCCGAAACTTTAACACACGGACACGGTTTGTGAACCATAATCACAATTTACGAATATTTTGAAAATAATTAGAGAGTAAGCACTTATGATGAGTTGACATACGCGTTGCATAAGTGGTATTATATGGTCAATTAAACAGACAGTTCGTTTGCGCCATCCTGTCGTTAAACAAAACCAGGGCATCTGAATGGGAACAGTCTTTTTGGGTGCAGTCGTTTTGTAACGGCTGTACTTTTTTACGCAAAGGGAGAGATATGTATTATTTAAAAACTTCGGCTTGTTTTGACAGCGCACACTTTCTTCACGGGTATAACGGCAAGTGTGCCAATATCCACGGTCATCACTGGGTTGTGGAAGTAAAGATTAGCGGTGGAAAATTGCAGGAAAACGGCGAAAAGCGCGGTATGCTTCTGGACTTCGGCGATTTTAAGAAGGCAGTAAAAGATCTTGCGGAAGGGTTTGACCATACGTTTATTTACGAAAAAAACACCCTTAAACCTGCAACTCTTGCCGCGCTTCAAGAAGAAGGGTTTTCATTGGTTGAAACGGATTTCAGACCCACTGCCGAAAACTTTGCTGCATACATATATGCTGAACTTTGTAAAAAGGGCTTGCCCGTTTTCAGCGTAACGGTGTACGAGTCGTCCGAAAACTGTGCGGTGTTCGGTGAGTGATATGTTCCGTTATAAAGTTGCCGAAAAGTTTGTAAGCATAAACGGCGAGGGACCGCGCGCGGGTGAGCTTTCCGTCTTTCTGCGGTTTTGCGGCTGCAATCTTAATTGTAGCTACTGTGACACGCGCTGGGCTAATACAGTTGACGTAAAATATGAGCTTGTTTCTACGGAAGAGCTCGTTTCATACGTGAAATCAACGGGAGTAAAAAACGTTACCCTGACGGGAGGCGAACCGCTTTTACAGGCGCATATTGCGTATCTTACAGAACTGCTGGGTGAGTCTGGCGCAGAAGTCGAAATAGAAACAAACGGAAGTGTGCCATTGAAAAATATCGTTTCTCTTTCGCACCGACCCGCCATTACCGCCGATTATAAGCTTCCTTCAAGCGGAATGGAAAAAGATATGCTGACCGAAAACTTTTCTTACCTCACGTTACGAGACGCGGTCAAGTTTGTAATAGGGGATAAGTGCGATATGCTGCGTGCGGAAGAGATTATAAACAGGAACGGACTTATAGACAGGTGCCGCGTTTATTTTAGCCCCGTGTTCGGAAAAATTAAGCCCGACGAAATAGCGGAGTTTATGAAAGAGCGACAGCTTAACGGTGTACGACTGCAGTTACAGTTGCATAAAATTATCTGGGAACCCGATATGCGCGGGGTATAGGAGAAAATATGGATATTAAAGAAATAGAAAAACATATCCGCGGGTTATTGGTAGCTATAGGTGAAGACCCCGACAGGGAAGGTCTGCGCGAAACGCCCGCCCGCGTGGCGCGAATGTACGAAGAAGCGTTTGAAGGAATTAAATATACCAACCTTGAAATTGCGGAAATGTTCGGGAAAACTTTCGAAGTTCCTTCCGACCCTAATTCTGGAAGTGCAGTAGTTATAAATGACATAAGCGTGTTCAGCTATTGCGAACACCATATGGCGCTTATGTACGATATGAAAGTCGACGTGGCGTATGTCCCGCGCGGAAGAGTTCTGGGATTGAGTAAAATTGCGCGCATCTGCGATATGGCGGCAAAGCGGCTGCAATTGCAGGAGCGTCTGGGGCGTGACATTGCCGAGATAATCTCGCTTGCGGCTTTGTCGCCTGACGTCGGCGTCAGGATCGAAGGTTGCCACAGCTGTATGACTTCGCGCGGGATAAAAAACGTATCGTCAAAAACGGTTACAAAATCTTACTTCGGTGCGTTCAAGGAGAATGTTTCCCTGCAAAATCTTTTGGGGGACAGGGTATGAAAGCACTTGTTTTATTAAGCGGCGGTGTGGATAGCGCAACCTGTCTCGGACTGGCGGTTCAAAAATACGGCGCGGCGGAAGTTTCCGCCCTTTCCGTTTACTACGGTCAGACCCACAGTAAAGAACTTGATGCAGCGCAAAAAGTTGCCGCTTTTTACGGCATTGTTGTAAAACGGCTTGACCTTTCGGTCATATTCGAAGGTTCGGACTGTTCGCTCTTGGCGGATTCACCCAATGATATACCT
>CAJUHC010000046.1 GCA_910586345.1 uncultured Christensenella sp. | reverse complement strand
CCGTAAGTGAGACCTCTGCCCGTTAGCACACCTACGTGCTCGTCGCGTATACGCTTATACTGTCCGAATAAATAACCTATTTCTCTTGCGCCGACTCCTATATCTCCGGCGGGAACGTCGGTGTCAGCGCCGATATGTCGGTAAAGTTCGGTCATAAAACTTTGACAAAACGACATTACTTCTCTGTCGGATTTTCCTTTGGGGTCAAAATCGGAACCGCCTTTTCCTCCGCCTATCGGAAGCCCTGTAAGGCTGTTCTTTAAAATCTGTTCCAACCCGAGAAATTTGATAATAGATAAATTGACGGAAGGATGAAATCTGAGCCCGCCTTTATAAGGTCCTATTGCGCTGTTAAACTGAACGCGGTAACCTTTATTTACGTTTACTTTGCCGTTGTCGTCAACCCAAGGTACACGGAACAATATTACCCTTTCAGGTTCCACAAATCTCTCCAAAAGTCCGGCTCTTTCATACTCCGGATGTTTTTCTACTACGGGCGCGAGAGTCGTTAAAATCTCTGTTGCCGCCTGATGAAATTCGGGCTCGTTGGGATTGTGTTTTTTTAAATTTTCAAGAACCTGTTCTACGTATTTCAAATCATACTCCTTTTATGCGTGAACATATATAATTTATGATAAAATTATAACACAGGCTTAAAGATTAATCAAACTTTAAACCTGTGAACATATATAACGATTTATTTACTTATGTATAAGCAAAATTTATGACTTTCTTTTTTTTATTTTCGGCTCAGGCAATTCAGCGTACATTGCATTAAACAACTCTGCAATAAAAGTTGTATTTTCAAAGTCTTCCAATACAATCATATCTTTGGCGCCTTTATAGGGCGGGCACATACTTGCGCCCGGTAACAGATTGAGCGCAGTAGATACAGGCTTTATAAACACTCTGTTATCGCAAATATTACCAACGAGTTTCCCCCTATAATAAATCAGATATTCGCCCATCATTCTTCTGCAAGAAATATCCGAAATATCTTTAAGCTGTTCGAGAAAGTAATTCAAAAATTCAATCGACGTCGCCATAATACACCTCTTTGCAAATATTATAAATTAACAACGCTTAAATGTCAATAAATTAAATTTCAGACTAAAATCGCTTGATTTTTTTAATAAAATTTAATATTATATTAATGTTGTAAAAACAATGAGTGGCAAGTACTTCGTACTTCGGTACGACGAACGCTGCGCGTTCGCCCACTCTCTGTTTGTACCGCTTTTTTATGCAGAGATGGCGGAGTGGCAAGTACTTCGTACTTCGGTACGACGAACGCTGCGCGTTCGCCCACTCTCTGTTTATACCGCTTTTTTATGCAGAGATGGCGGAGTGGTCGAACGCGCACGACTCGAAATCGTGTTACGGGCAACTGTACGGGGGTTCGAATCCCTCTCTCTGCGCCAATAAGGACGTAAGCTGAACGCTTGCGTTCTTATTTTTATGCAACACATTTTATTAAGTAACTTTTCAAGCACCGATATGAAAAAATTTTGTTTTAGAAAATTATTTTGTTAATATTCTCATTTACCCATACTGTATATATGAAAAAACTTTTTAAAATCGCGGCGCTCTTACTCTTTACAGCGTTTATAACCGATATACCTTTACAAAATTATGCATTTGCGAGCAAAACGGTAAAAACTTTAAAAGTAATAAAAATTTTTAACGACAGAGACACGGGAACTGCTTCTTTAACCGGAAAAGGCGAAAACTTTTTTACGGATTTAAAAGTAAATATATGTTTTGAAAATAATAATCCTTACGAAATTTTTCTCGAAGACGGATACTCGCCGTATATCGAAACGTTCGATTTTGGCGCTGAGGACAAATTACTGTTTTGTTCGTCTCAGACCGGAGGCAGCGGCGGTTACGGCAATTACCGAGTTTACCGCATACAGACGGACTCATATAAACTTCTGTACGACGATAAATTAAACAGCAATAATTCGGAATTTACCGCAGTTTTTAAACCGAACGGTTTTATTGAAATTTTAAATAATTTTTCACAACATACACTCGAAATTTACGTCGGATATATGGACGCAGAATTTTATAATCAGATATTTGCCCCCGACGGAACCGTAAAAGGAGAACCGCCGTTTATAAACGACATTTCTTTCGTATCTCCCGCCTTAAGTTCGGCAAGCGGTTTTTACAATCTGACGGCGTATCGCTCGGTTTCGGCGATAGCTGAAGTAAATCGGTTGGGATATATAGTCCAAAATCTGAATTTTGACGGCAATTCATTTTATCCTGCATTTACGGAGTTTTCAATAGCTTTTTAAATCCGAGGAATTTTCTAAAAAAAGAAGTCGCTAATCTTGCGTCTTCTTTTTTAAAAAATAAAAATATAACTAAAATTGAATATTTAATCAATATAAATTTTAATTGACTTTTGAAATGAATAATTATATAATTTTTATAAATTAATACAAGGTTTAAATAAAGTTATGCTAACGCTGGATAAAATCTACCACGCGCAGTACGTATTAAAGGACGCGACTCGCAATACCGATATAATTTATTCGCCGGTCCTCTCCGAACAGAGCGGATGCGAAGTCTATTTGAAAACCGAAAATTTACAGTTGACGGGTTCTTTCAAAATCAGAGGCGCTTATTATAAAATTTCACAGCTTTCGGAAGCGGAAAAAGCAAAAGGCGTAATCGCCTGCTCGGCGGGCAACCACGCGCAAGGCGTAGCACTCGCCTCTAAGGAGTTCGGTATCAAAGCCAAAATATGTATGCCCGACGGCGCGCCCATTTCAAAAGTCGAAGCCACGAAAAGCTACGGCGCAGAGGTAATACCCGTCAAAGGCGTGTACGACGACGCACACAGCGAAGCCGAACGCTTGAAAGAAAAATACGGCTACACTTTTATACACCCTTTTGACGACGAAGACGTAATCGCAGGACAAGCAACCATAGGTCTTGAAATTCTTAACGAATTAAAAGACGTCGACGCAATTGTCGCTCCCGTCGGCGGAGGCGGACTGATTTCCGGAATAGCGTTTGCGGTTAAATCGCTGAATCCTAAAATCAAAGTTTACGGCGTTCAGTCGGACGGTGCGCCGAGTATGGCGGAATCGGTACGCTGGCGTAAAATCAAAACTCTGTCCACCGTTTCTACTATCGCCGACGGTATCGCAGTAAAAGAACCCGGAGTCAACACGTTCGAACTTTGCACGAAATTCGTTGACGGTATTATAACCGTTACCGACGAACAGGTTTCCGCTGCTATCCTCGCGCTTATCGAAAAACAGAAAATGATTGCCGAAGGCGCGGGCGCCGTTGCTCTTGCGGCGATTATGTATAAAAAAATCCCAGAAATTCAAGGTAAAAAAACAGTATGCCTTATCTCCGGCGGAAATATCGACGTTACTATTTTATCGAGAGTCATAAACCGCGGTCTGCTTATGTCGGGCAGATGCTGTACTCTCACCGTGGAACTTGTCGATAAACCCGGTCAGCTTACGGACGTTTCAAAAATCATATCCGATTGCGGAGGAAACGTTACCGGAGTACTGCACGAACGTTCGAACGAAGGCTCTGCGATAAACGGGTGTTATCTTCGTATACAGATAGAAACAAGGAACTTCGAACATATCGAACAAATAAAAAACGAACTTAAAGCACAAGGCTTTAAGATTATTTAAGGAGAATTATGAAAACGATATTCACAAATAAAGCGCCTGCGGCAATCGGACCTTATTCCCAAGCCGTAATATCGGGAAATCTTGTATTCACATCGGGACAAATTCCTGTTAACCCCTCCACTTCCTTAATCGAATCGGAAAATATAAAAGAACAAACGAAACAAGTTTGCGAGAATATCAAAGAGGTTTTAAAGGAGTGCGGAACTTCATTCGACAAAGTCGTCAAAACCGTATGTTTCCTTGCGGATATGAACGATTTTGCAGATTTTAATTCCGTTTATGAACAGTACTTCAAATCCAAACCCGCAAGAAGCTGTGTCGCGGTAAAAGAACTTCCCAAAAAAGTTTTAGTAGAAATAGAAACCATAGCCGAATTATAACTTTGTTGATTAATCAATAATAAATTATTGACTTATTAATTTCTATTTGTTATAATCATTTCAAAGGAGAGACATATGAAGACAGCAATTGTTACCGACAGCAACAGCGGAATAACGCAAATAGAAGCAAAAGAACTCGGCATAACCGTAGTACCTATGCCCGCCCTTATCGACGGCGACGTGTATTACGAAGACTTGACTCTTACGCAAAGCCAATTTTACGAAAAACTCGAAGGCGACGCGCAGGTTTCCACTTCTCAGCCGAACCCGATAGACGTCGGCGAAATTTGGGATAAAGTACTTACGGAAAACGACGAAATCGTGTACGTTCCGATGTCGAGTGGTCTGTCCGAAACCTGCCACACCCTTCAGCATTTCGCTGAAACGGAAGAAAGATTTAAAGATAAAGTTTTTGTTGTAGATAATCAGAGAATTTCAATAACTCAAAGACAGAGCGTTATGGACGGCTTGAAATTGGCGAAAGAAGGCAAAAGCGGTAAAGAAATCGCCAAATGGCTTATGGATACCAAAATGCAGTCAAGCATTTATATTATGGTAGGAACTTTAAAATACCTTAAAAAAGGCGGACGTCTCACTCCCGCCGTCGCAGCAATCGGAACACTGCTTAAGATTAAGCCCGTGTTACAGATTCAAGGTTTCAAGCTTGACCAGTTTGCCAAAGTCAGAAAACTTGCAGACGCTAAAACCACTATGATTAACGCGCTCAAAAACGATTTGCAAACGCGGTTTAAAGAACTTGCCGAGGCAGGTAAAATGACTATATCCGTCGCGCACACGAATAACTACGAAGAAGCTGAAAAGTTTAAAGAAGAACTTAAAGAACAGTTCCCGAATATAGAATTTACTTATGTAGACCCTCTCTCTTTAAGCGTTTCTTGTCATATCGGTCCGGGTGCGCTCGCTTGCGCCTGCGCAATAAAATATTAAATAAAATAATAATCCACCCGCATAGCGGTTGGATTATTATTTTATTGGAGCAGGTGACGGGAGTCGGACCCGCCGAAATCAGCTTGGGAAGCTGACGCCATACCGATAGGCGACACCTGCATATATTTAATTTTCTCCCGTGGTGACGGCAGTCTGCCGTTTCCCGCAAGCGGGTCCCTCGGCAGAACTTCACGTTGTTCGCACGGACCCGCCGAAATCAGCTTGGGAAGCTGACGCCATACCGATAGGCGACACCTGCATATATTTAATTTTCTCCCGTGGTGACGGCAGTCTGCCGTTTCCCGCAAGCGGGTCCCTCGGCAGAACTTCACGTTGTTCGCACGGACCCGCCGAAATCAGCTTGGGAAGCTGACGCCATACCGATAGGCGACACCTG
>CAJUHC010000045.1:4466-6456 GCA_910586345.1 uncultured Christensenella sp. | reverse complement strand
GGTTAATGTTGGCAACGATATCCTTGAAATATTTGTCAAAAAATTTACGTCTTATAGTAGTCACCCTCGTATATAATTCTTGAAAAAATTCCTCGAAATTTTTCTTGCTTGAAAACTTTTCGAATAAATCTCGGTTTGTTTGCGTAAAAGAGCCGCGGCGGCTTAATTCCTCTCGATATATCTCTATAGAGATGCTGTTTTCTATCGGTAAAGCAATAATTATATTTTCAGGACAGCTTTTAGCAAATTCGTATTCTTTCCACATACCTCTGTCTTTTAACGATAACTTGTTGTTTTTATCACCGTACATAAAAATAAATATTCCGGAATACTTAATAAGTTGCTCGCGGTGTTTTCGTTTGCTTTCCGCATTTTCAAACGGGAATGGCGCCATTTTTAAATATCGGTTTATATTTTTATCTTTATGACAGCTTTTTGTCGCCCCGCTGATAAAATTACCTATACTCATACCCATTCCGGAAATCATTTTAAATGCTTCGTTTTTTACATTGTTTTCATTATCGTAAGTAAATACTTTAACTAAATTACTGCATAATTCTTTAGAAATTTTTTCTTCTTTGCTTCCGCGCACGAATCTTTTTGCGCCCGAAATAAATATACTTTTAAATTTAACTTTTTGAGTAATTGCTTTTGCTAAAAGATAAGCGTTTTGCGTATTATTGACAGTAATGCAATTTATTGAATAATTCTTTACAATATCGTTTGCAACGTAATTTAAATCCTTTTCATCCGAAGACGCAATGATAGCGTAATGTTGGGTAATGAAGTTGTCATCATTGTTTGATATACAATACTGAATATCTTTAATGCACGTCCTAAGAACGTCGTCACGAAATGATGTTCCAATAAATAAGAAATTTTTACACAATAAATCTCGTTTTAAAAGAATAAGGAAACCTTCTCGCGTATGTCTGTAACTTATAAAATCTTCTTTGGTGACTATTATACTTGAAGCGTCGTTTAACGAACCATTAATTTTATAAAGAAACGATTGCGTCGGCGAAGATATTATTTTAAAATCGTTATACGAATATATTTCGTGTTTAATTTTGCCTTTAGCCGTTAAAACGTCTTCTATAACACTATCGTAATTGGTAGTCCAAATGCTGTCTATATCAAAATCCAACAAATAATACAAATACGTTTCCGCGTTATTCGTATCTATTGTTTTCTTAAATTCCAATAAGTTTTTTGCTATATTTTCCTTTAACTGTATACCGTTTAAAATTAAATACTGCGCGTATTCGGTTTCGCTCCATTTAGAGGAAGCGGGCAAACTGTTTGCAATTAAGCCTTGCCAATTTTTTCCGCCGTATTGCACGGAAGTTCCTGCGCCGGTAAACAAAGCCATAGATTGATTTAAGATGGTTTCGCCGACTTCGTTACAAAACCGTTCAACAGCTTCCGCCGATTGCGAATCAAATAATTGCGCCATAATTCCCCTTAAATAATAGTTAGTTATTTTATCCATATTTTACCATATTCTGATATAATTTTCAATACTAAAATAAAGAATATTGGAGATTTTATGAATTATTTAACGAATTTTATCAATTATTTGCAAACTACTAAAAACTTATCAGAAAAAACATTTAAAGCATATTCTTGCGATTTAAAACAATTTTTTGTATTCGAAAAGAATATTCTTCATCCAGATATTTGCGCTTTCATTTCCTATTTAAACAAGCAATTAAGACTTAAAGACACATCAATTAGGAGAAAGATTATCACTCTTAAAAATTTTTATAATTATCTTCTTGAATTTGAAATTATTGACTCATCACCTTTTAAAAAACTAAAATTTAGGTTTAAGCAAGAAAGAAAACTTCCTAAAACATTAACCATTATTGAGATCAGCAAAATCCTTAAATGTTTTGATGTTGACCTAGCTACCCTTTCCTTTTTTGTTCAAAAAGAATATATCCGTGATGCTGCTTTGTTGGATTTGTTGATATGCACAGGTATACGT
>CAJUHC010000045.1:1803-4456 GCA_910586345.1 uncultured Christensenella sp. | reverse complement strand
GGTATACGTATCGGTGAAGCGTCTGCATTGTCTATAGATGATATAATCCTAAGCGAGCGAACGCTTTTAATTCATGGTAAAGGCAGAAAGCAACGCCTTATTTATATATCATCTCCACAAACTTGGGAAAGATTAAAAAATCTCATAAAAGAAAGAAAAAATTTCAATGATAAACACCTTTTTGTAAATCGATATGGACAACCCCTTTCAATCCACGGCATAGAGAATATTTACAAAAAATATATAAAAATGGCGCAGATAACAACGAAGTCTACTCCGCACTATCTGCGCCATACTTTTGCTACGAATTTACTCGCTAACGGTGCTGACCTCCGCTCCGTACAAGAAATTCTTGGTCATGCAAGCGTCGCTACCACTCAAATATATACAGAAGTAACGACAAAACGCAAAAAACAAGTTTTAGAGAAATATAATTACAGAAATAAATTGCTGTAAAATGCACTGAAAATAACTTGGCACAATTTGGGCACAAAGTTGGCAGAAAAATGCGTATGCAATCCCTGAATTATAATGTTAAAATGAAGAAAAACAAAAAGGTCAAACCCAAAAATACTTGATTTGACCTTAATAATATAGTAATTATGTTTGACATAATACTATTCAAAATTTAATTTTTAACCATCAATAGGCATTCAACATATTATCGATACCTATTCCATAACCACGCGTTGGATCATTAATGAACACATGGGTAACCGCTCCGATGAGTTTTCCGTTTTGAACTATGGGACTTCCGCTCATTCCCTGCACTATTCCGCCGGAAATTTCAAGCAATTGTTTATCCTCGATTTTTATTACGAAGTTTCTGTTGTCTTTATTGTGTTTGTCGGTCTTCACAATCGATATATCGTATTTTTTAACTTCGTTTCCGTGAACAGTCGTATAAATACAGGCTTTTCCGATTTTAACGTCGTCTATACCGCCCTTTTCTATTCTGACAAGCTTTGAAGTATCGTATGTCGGCGAAACGTCTCCGTAAATTCCGCAAGCGCAATTGATTGAAGCGTTTCCTATAACAGTTCTGCTCTCGAATGCGCCGCGCAATTCGCCCGGCGTTCCTTTAACGCCTTTTTTCACGTCGTATATAATACAGCCGTAAACCGTACCGCCTTGAATTTCAATAAAATTATTTTTCAAATCGGTTACGGGATGGCCAAGCGATGCAAATTTATTGTTCGCCTTATCGATATAAGTTACCGTTCCTACTCCGCTTATACTGTCCTTGACGAGAGTACCGAGTCTTTTAGTACCTGAAGAAAGGTCGACGGCAGGTTCAATATCCATTTTAATACTTTCACCGCCCCGTATAACGGTTACCGTATATTTTTTATAATCTTCAGCTAAAATTTTATTTATATCTTTAGTACCTTTAACTTCTATACCGTTAATTTTTTCTATTATATCGCCTGTTTTTATGCCGCAGTCTCTTGCTGGCGAGCGCATACCGTCAGACGTAATTACGTCGCAAATTCCTATTACTTCCACGGTCGTAGTATTTAAAGTAAATCCTGCCGAAAAACCTCCGAGATACAGAGAATTCGTTTCCGCACTGGCTGTAATAGGCGAATAAGAAAATGCGCAAAGCAGTACAGCGAATAATAAAAATAACGTCTTAACAATTTTTTTCCTAAAAAGCATAACTGTATTTTGTGCAAGACGTCGTTTAATATACAAAAAAAGCGGCGAAAGCCGCTAATTTAATTTTTAAATTTTTCTATAAGCTCTCCTGCGTGCCTGCGCGCCGATTCCGACGCTATACTGCCCGTAAGCCGTATTATTTCGTCTATTTTCTCAATATCGTTAAGCCGTTTAATTTTAGTAAGCGTTTTTCCGCTCTCCTCCGTTTTAAATATGAGAAATTGTGCGTCGCTTGCCGCGCAAGCCTGCGGAAGATGTGAAACAGCCAGAATTTGGGTTTTTTCCGATATGGTTTTAAATTTCTCTGCAACCGTTCCTGCAGTGTATCCGCTTATGCCCGTATCTATTTCGTCGAAAACGTAAGTTGAAATACCGTTTAAATCTTTAAGCTGGGTTTTGACGGCAAGCATAAACCTGCTCATTTCACCGCCGCTTATGACTTTGTTTAAAGGCTTTAACGGCTCGCCTTTGTTAGCCGAAAACGCAAAGCTCACTACGTCGCTTCCGTTCACGGAATTCAAATTCGCGGTTTGTTTATCGAAATCTTTAAAATTAACGCAAAATTTCGCGTCGGGTATATTTAAAGTATACAATTCTTTCTCTACGTTAGCACAGAAACTTTTAGTCGCATTTTTTCTATATTCGGAAAGTTTTACGCACAACGCATAGATTTCGTCGTCGCACATAGCAAGTTCTTTGGTACATTTTTCTATAATTGCCGAACTGTCGCAAATAGAGTCGTATTCCGCTTTCGCTCTCTCTTTAAAAGCTAAAATTTCTTCTTCGTCCGCACCGTATTTCTTTTTAAGAGTTTTTAAAATATGTAATCTTTCTTCTACTTGTCTTGCTTCGCTTTCGTCGACCGATAGACTGTCAGCCAAATCCGAAAGAGTCTCCGCAACGTCCGAGATTTCGGTATTCAATCCTTCAAGCCGATTGCAAATATTTAAGTATTCGTCATTGAATCCCGAAATACGCGACATTTCTCTAATAG
>CAJUHC010000045.1:0-1793 GCA_910586345.1 uncultured Christensenella sp. | reverse complement strand
CTCTAATAGCGGTCGTAAGTAAATCTCCGCAACCTCCGTCGTCGTTAAGAACGGATTTTGAGATGTTCACGGCAGAAAGAATTTTTTCAACGTTAAGAATAAGATTTTGTCTTGATTTCAGTTCTTCGAATTCACCTGTTTTTATTCCTGCGGTTTCTATTTCGTTAATCTGAAATTCAAGTAAATCGAGTTTCCTTGCCCGTTCCGCTTCATTTCCGCCGAGCGAGTTAATTTTGCAACGCAATTCCTTTTTTCTTGCGATTATTTCCGAAAGCTCGGATTTTACCGCCTCTCCGCTCTCTCCGAGAATACCGTCTATAACTTTTAACTGATTATCTTCGCTTAAAAGAAAAAAATGCTCGCTTTGACCGTGAACGTCAACAAGATGCTGAGTTATATTTTTAAGCATAGAAACAGTAACCCCGTTTCCGTTAATTTTTATAGAACCTTTGCCGTCGGAAGAAAGTTTGCGTGAAATTATTATATTTCCGTCAGACTCTATATCGTATTCTTCGAGTTTTTTAAACGCTTTCGAATTGGCGTCAACCGAAAATTCGGCACGGACGAACGCTTCCCGTTCACCGTACCGTATCATTGTTCTGTCGGCTTTACAGCCTAAAATAAAGTTAATAGAATCGAGAATTACCGATTTGCCCGAACCGGTTTCTCCTGACAAAACGTTAAGTCCGCTATCGAACTCTATGTCGGCTTCAGATATTAAAGCAACGTTTTTAACGTATAATCTGTTTAGCATTGCTTATGTACTCTTTAAGTCTTTCCGCTATAATCTGCGTATTATCGTTGCTGTCGACTACAATCAATAAAGTATCGTCGCCGGCGACGCTTCCTATAACCTCTTTAAGTTGGAGAGAATCGACGAACATACCCGCAGTCGAGCCGTTACCTCTGAGCGTTTTTATAACAATCAGGTTATTTGCAAAATTAATCGTCTGTACGCATTCGCGGAACAACGTTTTCATTTTACCTCTGACCGAATCGTCGTCGCTTTCAAGACAAGCGTATTTATATTTTTTCGTTGCGCCTGAAATCTTATATAACTTCAATTCTTTTATATCGCGCGAAATCGTAGCCTGCGTCACGTTGAAATTGAGCTTATTTAATTCGGAACAAAGCTCTTCCTGCGTGTCGATTTCCATCGTTGTAATAATTTCTAAAATTTTCTGTTGTCTTGCGTTCCTATGCATTATTTACTCCATATATTAAGTTTAATTAATAATTTATTAAAGAAATCGTTTTCTCTGCAAACAATAAATTCTGCAAAGTTTTGCGATTTTTTTACGTTAACCGTAACGCTTTCGTCAATAGCGTCTACAATTTTTCCGTCTATAATAATATTAAGAGGCGTCTTTACGTTTAAAGGAAAAATTTTAAGTGTGGAATTATCGTTATATACGACGGGTCTCGAATGAAGCGAATGCGCGCAAATCGGCGTCATTATAAACGCGTTTATATCGGGAGTAAGTATCGAACCGCCAGCGGAAAGCGAATAAGCAGTCGAACCTGTCGGCGTACTTATTATTATTCCGTCTGACTGATAATTATCTACCGTAGAACCGTCTATTTCGGCGCGCAATTCTACCGTGTTCGTAAAATTTTTTCCTCCGGTACTGCGCTGTATAACGATATCGTTTAATGCAAGATAAGTTTTACCTTTACATTCCGCCTCGAGCATAGTTCTTTTCTGCGTGATAAAATCCCCGCACACCAACCCGATAGCCTCTCCGACTTTCCCCGACTCGTATTCCGTCAGAAAACCCAGATGTCCGTAATTT
>CAJUHC010000044.1 GCA_910586345.1 uncultured Christensenella sp. | reverse complement strand
AAACTCGAAAAAGACTTCGGGGACTATTTTGTGCGTAAGAAATCAAATACCCCATAAACCCCGCAACGCTCATTTTGGGTGGTATGCTTACCAACATATGTATATTGTCTGGGCATATTTCTCCTTCTATTACTTCTACACCTTTCCATTGACATAGTGTTCGCAAGATTTCTCGTATTTCTAACCGTTTCTCTTCAAAAAATACTTTTCGTCTGTACTTAGGTGCGAACACTATGTGATATTTGCAATTCCATTTCGTATGTGCTAAACTATTTGTGATGTTATTTTGCTCTGGCATTATAATTATCCTCCGTTTGATTTTTCTTTCTGCAACTGGCAGGTCGCAGTTTTATTTTAAATCAAACGGAGTTTTTTTGTCTTGTTTATCGGTTAACCTCTTTTGAACCACGCGACTATCGCGTGGTTTTCGTTATACAAAAACTGCGCCGTGCATAAAATGCACGGCGCTATGAATTTCTATTTAGTCTGCTCCACTTCTATTTCTGAAGATACGGACGGAAAATCAATCCAGAAAGTCGAACCTTTTCCAACTTCCGATTCCGCTCCGAAATCAAACGAATGATTTTTTAGTATTACTTTAACTATATTGAGCCCAAGTCCCGTACCTTTTACGGGTCGCGTATGCGTTTCGTTTACGCGGTAATATCTGTCCCAGATTTCCGGAAGCTCGTTCTTTGCAATACCCTTGCCCGTATCACGTATTTTTAACGTTATTCTGTCGCCTGAAAGATTGCTCTTTAAGCTTATATATACGGTCTTATCCTCACCGGTATAGTTGACGGCGTTGCCCAAAAGGTTATATATAACCTGACCTATTTTCTCCTCGTCCGCGCGGGTGTAAAGGTTTGCGCCGACGTCGACCATTATTTTATAACCCTGCGTTTCCTGCAAATATTCGAACTTGTTTATGATACCGTAAAGAAACTCCGTCAGATTGAATACTTTGAAATTAAGTTCGTCAAGATGCGAGTTTACTTTCGACACGCTTAAAACGTCGTTTACAAGCCCCGTAAGCCTGTCTGCTTCATCGATAATTACCTGCAAATGCTTGTCGCGTTTTTCAGGGTTATCGCCCGAAATTTCGCGTATCATAGACGCGTAAGCTTTTATCATTGTGAGCGGCGTTTTCAAATCGTGCGAAACGTTGGCGAGCAGTTCGCGTTTAAAACAGTCGCTCTTTTTTACCTCGTCCCGCACGGAATTCAGAGTATCGGACAAATCCGCAAGTTCCTGATATTCCGAGTTGGTGAAATTCACGTTGTAATCGCCCTTTGAAAAACGCACCGCCGTCGCGGAAAGATTTTTAACTCCGGAAGATAATTTCTGTGAGATACCGAACGCAATAAGCATAGAAACGAGGAGCACGACCACACCTAAGACAACGAAGTAAACGAGCAATACGTTTTTTGCACCGTTGATTATTTTGAGCGAATAAGTAGCAAAGAGAAATGCTCCGCCGTTATAACCTATTTCGGTAGCGTATTTTAAATTATTTTTATCGGAAAATATTACGGAACCGCCGAATCCGACGTTTTCGAGACGTTTTTTTATACCGTCTATTTCTCTGCCGAAATCTTCGTCTGCGTCATCGGCGACAGGCAAAAGTACTTTGCCGTCACCGGACAGAACGTAAACGTTAATGCCCTCTTCGCGGAAACCGCGTAAAAAGTTCGAAATAGCGATTTCGTTCTTACCGCCGACGAATACCGCTACTTCTCTGCCGACGTGCGTAAGCCGTTCCTTAGCGCGCGCTTCTATAATATTGCCGACAACCAAAAAGAAAATGACTTCGACGAACACTATCAGAAAAAAGGCGAGCAAAAGAAAATGTTTCAAAAGCGCGAAATTTATGCTTTGCGGTTTTTTTATTTTTTTATAACTGTCAGACTTCAAATTTATATCCCAAGCCCCTTAAAGTAACTATAAATTTTCTGTACTGTTTCAGATTGGAACGAAGCATCTTTATATGCGTATCGACGGTTCTGTCGTCACCGTAAAAATCAAATCCCCATACATCCATAAGAAGCTTTTCACGCGTGAGCGCGATACCCTTGTTTTTTACAAAATAAAAAAGAATTTCATACTCCTTAGGAGTAAGTTCAGCCTTTTCCCCGTCCACGTAGACGTTGCGTCCTGCCATATCTATTGTAAGACCCTCGAACGATACAACGTCCTTATTCGCCTCCTCGCCGTTTTTGCGCTTCAAAACGGCGTGAACGCGCGCCATAACTTCTTTCGGAGAAAAAGGTTTGGTAACGTAATCGTCCGCCCCTATTTCAAAGCCGAAAAGCTTATCGTATTCCTCGCTCCTCGCAGACAGCATTATTACGGGAACGTCTTTATTCTTCTTTATTTCTTTAACCGCCGAAAAACCGTCGAGACGCGGCATCATTATATCCATAAGGATTATGTCAAAATCGTCTTCACGGCACATCTTGACCGCCTGCATACCGTCGGCCGCTTCGAACGCTGTTCCGCCCTCGAACTCGACGTATTCTCTGAGCACTCCGCGAATCATTTCTTCATCGTCAACAATAAGAACTTTCATAATATAACTCCTGCGTAGAATATAACCCGTGCGTATATAATTAAATTTATATAACAGTGAAATATAAGTGAAATTTTTATATTAGTTTATCACATAAATTTATTTCAGTCAATATTAAAAAAAAGTTGACATCGGTAAAATCAAACGTTATAATAAAATAAACATATGTTTATTTTATAAAAAACGGTAAATTCTATGATAGACGAATACAAACTCGAAATTCTTACCGAAAGCGCGAAATACGACGTTTCCTGTTCTTCTTCGGGTTCAAACAGACGAAACAGAGCCGGCGGGCTCGGGAACGGCTCGGTCGGCGGAATCTGCCACTCGTTCACTCCCGACGGACGGTGCATATCGCTTTTGAAAATTCTTATGAGTAACGAATGTATATACGATTGCGAATACTGTCCCAACAGACGCTCCGCAGACGTAAGACGCGCACGGCTTACCCCCGACGAAATTTGCGAGCTCGTGATAAATTTCTATAAGCGGAATTATATCGAAGGACTGTTTTTATCGTCTGCCGTTTTCGAAAGTCCGGACAAGACTATGGAGCTTTTGACGGAAACCGTTTCAAAACTGAGAAAAGAGTATAACTTCAACGGCTATATACATTTAAAAGGCATACCTCACGCTGACGGCGGTATTGTTATGAAGGCGTCAAAGATAGTCGACAGAATGAGTTACAACGTTGAACTGCCGAGCGAGAAATCGCTTAAACTGCTTGCGCCCCAAAAGACGAAACAAAGTCTGCTTCTGCCTATGAAGAGCCTTAACGAAGCAATCGAATGCGACAGACAGAATAAAATACGGCGCGGAAAAGTTTTACCCGCAGGACAGACTACGCAGATGATTATAGGCGCGTCGCCCGAACCCGACGGACAAATTTTAAAACTGACCGAAGCGTTGTACAGAAATATGAATTTAAGGAGAGTGTACTACTCTTCCTACGTTCCCGTAGTGCAAAGCAATAAGCTTCCCGCTGTCGGAGCGGGGCTTCTGAGAGAGCACAGACTTTATCAAGCCGACTGGCTTATACGTTTTTACGGTTTCGACGTGAACGAAATCTGCGCCGAAGACGAAAATCTTTCTCAGGAATACGACCCGAAATGCGCCTGGGCTTTGAAAAATATGCATCTCTTCCCCGTAGAAATAAATACCGCGCCTTTGGAAACTCTTCTGAGAGTTCCCGGGATAGGAGCGAAAAGCGCGTACAAAATTACGGAAGCGCGGAGATTCGCAAAGTTGGATTTCGACAATCTTGCAAAAATGCGCATAGTTTTAAAAAGAGCGAAACATTTTATAACCTGCAAAGGAAAATTTTACGGTTCGGACAGCTATGCACAGGTTAAAAACATACTTATGCTTTCGGGCACGGACGAAATAAGCGAACAGCTTACTATGTTTTCCGAACCGTCCACCGCCGTTTCGGCTCTTACGGGAGAAATATGAAAATCTTTTTAACCGACGGCACTCCGAGCGCTTTCTTTACGGCGGTTTTCGACGCGTTTAAGGAAAACGACTGTATAATTACTTCGAAAACAGATATTCAGTTATCTTTCGGAAGCGAAGTGATTAGTTGCGTTTACGACGAAGAAAAATGCGAACGCGTACGCGCAGGAATTGCAAAATACGAAAAAAACGCGGAAGAATATATAATAACCGCTTTGAGAAGCTGTAACCCGCTCAGAGAGCAAATTTCTTTCGCGTATATAAAAAAGCTTATGAGCGTCAGAGCGCCGATATATAAGTGTATGAGTTTACAGGAAGTAATAGATTTAAACGAACTTATTTATAAAGTCAACGGCGAAACGCACAGACTCAAAGGACTTTTAAGATTTATCGAAACCAACGACGGCGTACTGTACGCGCCTTACTCTCCCGACAATAATATAACCGACTTGCTTACGGCTCATTTTGCGGACAGATTCGCTTCGGAAAGATTCGTAATTCACGATATAAAGCGGAATATCGCAGGAATTTACAACGGACGCAATTGGACAACGTGTTATGCAAGCGAAGCAGAAATACGGTTATCGGAAAATGAAAAAAATTTTGAAAATCTCTGGAAGAAATACTATAAAGCGGTCAATATCAACGAACGTCCGCACGAGAAGCAGATGAAAGGCTCTATGCCCGTACGGTATTGGAAATTTCTGCCGGAAAAAAGAGATAATAATTAACGGCGGACTTTTACGTCCGCCGTTGAAATTTATTTGTTTTTCCGCATTATTATTTCCGCTGTCATTGCGGTTAAAGCGCATACGAACGCGCTTAATATAAGTATTATCCACAGGGGATGCCATAAACCCGTCAGCGCGCCGGATATAAAATAAGCAATAATGCCTGAAATCATTATTATACCGCAAACCGCACCGACGTACGGGTTTTCTCCTTTCGCGATTTTCGCTTGCCTTTTTCGGGCATTGCAAACGTCGAAAATTATTCCTATTATCCCGCTTAACATTGCGCAGGAAGGAATAATCACCCAGTAAGTACTCCACATATCGCTGAATATACCTATCATAAAATAGACGGTAAGTCCGCAGAAAACGACTGCCGCGCATATAGAACCGCACAAAATCTCGGATAAAGTCTTCTCGTTATTATCGTACTTTCCGCGCGTAAACATATGGCGTTTAATATCGCCGACTTTGTCTGTACCGTTATTATCAGCCTTATCGTCACTGCGCTTGCCGTCAAGCAATTCGTCTACCGAAACTCCGAAAATACGGGATATAGGCAACAGCAACGCGGTCTCGGGCATAGCCTCTCCCGTTTCCCATTTGGAAACGGCTTTATTCGTCACTCCGAGTTCTTGCGCAAGCTGAGCCTGAGTCATTCCCTTCTCCTTTCTCAGCGCGTATAAAAATTCTCCGAAACAGTTCATAAGCCCTCCTTTTTCGGTTATATTTTATCGCAATAATCGGATATTTACAATAGATTACTGTCGAATACAGGTAGAATTTACTTATTACGGCTCACTTTCGGCAAATTTGCAGAAAGTTATGCACAAAAAAGTACCGTTGTTTAAGCGGTACTTTTTTAGTATTTAACAATTATTTCAGTTTTTTAACAATCTTATCGAAGAAGTCGGAAAGATAGTTGTTTTCAAAGCTTTCGAGCGTTCCGCCGTCGGCGGCTTTGGTAAGCTCCCTGTCTATCGGAAGCTTTGCCACGGCGGGAATACCGTTTTCCAAAGCGAACGCGTCGACTCCGCTTTCGCCGAAAACGGGTAGTTTGCGTCCGCAGTCGGGACATTCGATATAGCTCATATTCTCTACTACGCCGAGTATGGGAATATTCATCATATGCGCCATATTAACGGCTTTTTTGACTATCATACCGACCAAATCCTGCGGCGTGGTTACTATAACTATGCCGTCGAGCGGTATACTCTGGAACACCGTCAAAGGCACGTCGCCCGTTCCGGGGGGCATATCGATAAACATATAATCCACTCCCGTCCAGATTACGTCGGTCCAGAACTGCATTACGGTTCCGGAAATCAGAGAACCGCGCCAGACTACGGGTTCAGCCTCGTTTTCCAATAATACGTTCATTGAAATCAACTGAATACCGCCGTCTGTTACCACGGGTATAATTCCGTTTTCACTGCCCGACGCGCGTTCGGTTACGCCGAACATACGAGGTATCGACGGTCCTGTAATATCCGCGTCCATAACCGCGGTTACTTTGCCCTTATTCTGCGAGGCCGCGGCAAGCAACGCGCAAGTCATAGACTTGCCTACTCCGCCCTTTCCGCTGACTACCGCTATTACTTTTTTTATATCGCTGAATTCGTGCGGTTTTTTTATTAAACTCTTTTTCTCGCGGGAAGAACAGTTCGAAGAACACGAAGAACAATCGTGAGAACAATTATCTGACATATTACGCTCCTTTAAAATTCTACTATATTCTAAAATATAGACTTAAATTTGTCAAATAAAACCTTGTAAAGTTGCTTGCCAAACCCGAATTTTTCTGTTAAAATAGCTGTACTGTGCTAAGTGGGGAGTTAGCGGTGCCCTGTACCTGCAATCCGCTATAGCAGGACCGAACGTCTTTCTCGACGCAATATGTGGAAGGCTGCGCCTTATAAGGGGTGTTGATATCAAGGTCTTATGCAACCGAACGCTGCGAACCGTGTCAGGATAGGGATATAGCAGCACTAAACAGCTAATTCGGTGTGCCATAAGGTAGCTTTGAAGTAGCTACCTGTAAGGTTTACGCTTCGGCTTATTGCGGCAAAAAAGACTGCACAGCTTTTTAAAAAATAATCCGTCCGAAAAATTTTCGGACGGTTATTTTTTATCTGTTGAACATAATCCTCTCGCTCTTGAAC
>CAJUHC010000043.1 GCA_910586345.1 uncultured Christensenella sp. | reverse complement strand
ATACTTATGAATACTGTATCACGACTTTCGACGGCAGAAAACTTCATAAGGCTGACCCTTACGCATACGCAAGCGATTTGCCGAATTCGTTTGCATCGAAAATTTGCGAACTGCCGAAAAAATCTTTAAATAAAACCGAACCTCAGACCAACAAACAGCCGATAAATATTTACGAAGTAAATCTACTGTCCTGGAAAAGACACAAAGACAATTCTTATTATTCATACGCAGAACTTGAAAAAACGCTCGTTCCGTATGTAAAAAGAATGGGCTATACTCACATCGAATTTATGCCGGTAACGGAATTTCCTTTCGACGGTTCCTGGGGTTATCAGGTAACGGGATATTTTTCGGTAACTTCCCGACTCGGTACGTCTGAACAGTTTAAAAGTCTCGTCGATTGCTTTCATAACAACGGCATTAAAGTTATTCTCGACTGGGTACCAGCCCACTTTCCCAAAGACGAATGGGGGTTATACGAATTCGACGGACAGCCCCTGTATGAATGCCCTTTATGGGACAGGATGGAGCACAGAGGTTGGGGTACGAGAAAATTCGATTTCGGAAGAGGAGAAGTCGACAGTTTCCTATTGTCTTCGGCGACTTTTCTTCTCGATACTTACGATATCGACGGTTTACGCGTAGACGCGGTCGCTTCTATGTTATATCTTAATTACGATAAGCCTGACGGCGAATGGACTCCGAATATTTACGGCGATAACAGAAACCTCGAAGCTATTGAATTTTTAAAAAAATTAAATTCGAGCGTTAAAGAATATTTTCCGAATGTTTTAATGATAGCGGAAGAATCGACTTCTTTTCCGAAACTAACCGAAAAAATTGAGTACGGCGGGCTCGGGTTCGATTTTAAATGGAATATGGGTTGGATGAACGACGTTTTGTTTTATTGTGCACAAGACCCTTATTTTCGCAGATATCATCATAATAAATTAACATTTTCACTTGTTTACGCTTTTTCGGAACGTTTTATATTACCTTTTTCTCACGACGAAGTAGTACACGTAAAAGGTTCGATAATAAATAAAATGTTCGGCGAATACGACGACAAATTTGCAGGCGAACGGGCGTTGCTCGGTTTTATGTACGCGCACCCCGGAAAAAAATTAAATTTTATGGGCTATGAAATTGCTCAGTTCAAAGAATGGGACTACTCGGCGGGAATCGAATACTTTTTGAAAAAGTTCGATAAGCACTGCAAAATGACGCAATTTGTAAAAGCGTTAAATATTTTTTATTTAAACAACAGACCGCTTTATGAAATAGAAGACGGCTGGAACGGCTTTCAATGGTTAGTTGCAGACGACAGTTCAAACAATATTTTAGCGTTTAATAGGTATTCCGAAAACGGCGAAGCCATAACCGCTGTTATAAATTTTTCGGGTATAGATATTTTCGGTTACGGCATAGGCTTAGAGCAGGGCAGTTATAAAATCGTATTAAATACTGATTCGAAATCTTATGGCGGTGACGGAAAAATAAAGAAAAGAATATTTAAAACCGTAAACAAATCAAGTCAAGGAAAGGAATATTCGATTTTCGTTGATATTCCGAAACTTTCTTGTATATATTTAAAAAAGCAAAATAAATAAAGAGGGGATTTTTAGCTATGCTAAGAAAAAAAGAGTGCGTCGCAATGTTGCTGGCAGGCGGACAGGGCAGCAGACTTTACGCGCTGACAAGCAATATCGCAAAACCGGCGGTAGCGTTCGGTTCGAAATACAGAATTATAGATTTTCCGCTGTCAAACTGTATTAATTCCGGAATAGATACCGTAGGTGTGCTTACGCAATACCAGCCTTTGGTATTAAACGAATACATAGGCAACGGTCAGCCCTGGGACTTAGACAGGACGTTCGGAGGAGTTCATATACTTTCGCCCTACGAAGCAAAAAAAGATACTTCCTGGTACAAGGGAACTGCCAACGCGATTTATCAGAACATCAGATTTATGAAGATGTACGACCCTGAATACGTGCTGATTCTTTCGGGCGACCATATTTATAAAATGGATTATGATAAAATGTTGGAAGCTCATAAAGAAACAGGCGCAGACTGCACAATCGCGTGTATGGAAGTGCCTATAAAGGAAGCGTCGAGATTCGGAATACTTAACACCAATTCGGACGGTTCCATTTACGAATTTGAAGAAAAACCTTCTAAACCCAAAAGCAATCTTGCTTCTATGGGCATTTACATTTTTACCGCGTCAAAGCTGTTCAAATATCTTGAACTTGACGAAGCCGACCCTAAATCAGAAAAAGATTTCGGCAAAAACGTGCTTCCAGCGATGCTTGAAGCAGGAGAAAAAATGTATTCTTACCGTTTCGAAGGTTATTGGAAAGACGTAGGAACGATAGCGTCTTTATGGGAAGCAAATATGGACCTTCTCGGTACGGTTCCTAATTTCGAGCTTATGGACGAAGACAGAGTTATTTATTCGAGAAGTCCGCTGGCTCCGCCGACATTTATCGAAGGCGAAGTCGTAAATTCGCTTATCGCCACAGGCGGTGAAATCGAAGGTAAAATAATAAATTCGGTAATAGGCACGAATTGCGTCATTGAAAAAGGCGCAGTCGTTAAAGATTGCGTACTTATGGGCAACAGCACCGTCAAATCAGGCGCAAAACTCAATTACGCCATTGTAGACGAAGACGTAACAATCGGTGAAAACGCCGTGGTCGGCGCTCCGCGCGACGAAGCTTGTAAAACCGAATCCAAGACAGGCGGAATAGCGGTACTCGGAAGAGGCATTACTGTCGGTAAAAACGGTAAAGTGCCTGCGGGCGAAATAGTCGATAAAAACGTATAAGGGGAGGTAAATTTATATGGCTTCGACAGTAGGCGTTATATTTTCAAGTTTAAACGAAGAAAACATTCCCGAGCTCACAAAGATGAGGTCGGTAGGCTCGATTCCTTACGGCGGAAGATACCGTCTTGTTGATTTCGCGCTTTCCAATATGGTTAATTCGGGAATAACCACGGTAGGAATGATAACAAAAAACAATTATCAATCTCTTATGGACCATCTCGGTTCAGGAAAGTATTGGGATTTGGCAAGAAAGGAAGGAGGGCTTATCTTACTGCCCCCTTACAGCGGAGTATCGGAAACTCTTTATAAAAACAGGCTCGAAGCTTTGAAAGGCGCAACGGCCTTTCTTAAAAAAGCAAAAGAAGATTTTGTCGTCCTTGCGGACAGCGACGCGGTTTATAAACTCGATTACAGTAAAGTAATAGAATTTCATCAACAGAAAAATGCGGATATAACTATGATTTACCACGAACACGAGGTAAAAAAATCTCATTATTATATGACGTTTGATACAGACGTTGAAGGCAGAATAACAGGTCTTGAAATAAACCCGTCTTCAACTGGTATAAAAAAGAACTATATAAACGTTATGGTTGCGCGAACTTCTTTCCTTTTAAGACTTATCCAAAATGCAATTCAGCACGGTTATACGAGTTTCGGTAAAGATATTTTAAGCCCGGGCGTAAATACATTGAATATGTACGGTTATAAATTGGACGGTTATTACGCAAACATAGATTCCCTTGCATCATACTTCAAATCAAACCTCGATTTGCTTAATAAGAACATCAGAACCGAAATTTTCGGCGACAGAGACGTTTATACTAAGGTGAACGACAGCGCGCCGGCAAAATTTACTTCTACGGCAAAAGTTAAAAATTCTCTTATTTCAGACGGTTGTCTTATTGAAGGTACCGTCGAAAACTGTATACTTTTCCGCGGTGTAAAAATAGGTAAAGGCTCGGTGGTTAAAAATTGTATTCTTCTCACGGAAGACATAGTAGGAGAGAACTGTAATTTAGCTTACGTAGTGAGCGATAAAGATTCCGTTATACGCAACAACAGAGTTCTTGCAGGTTGTGAATTACAGCCTTACTTTATAAATAAAGGTTCGCTTATTTAAAGCAAAGGAGAAAGTACAATGGCAACTGCTAAAACGACAAAATCGAACGAAACAAAAAACACCGGCTCTGCAACTGCTAAAAAAACAGTAAAACCCGCAAATAAAACAGCAAAAAAATCTACTACGAACACGGCTAAAAATACAAGCGTTGCGGAAGAAAAGAAAAAGATTTTATTCGTCGCTTCGGAAAGCACTCCTTTTATCGCTACGGGAGGACTTGCCGAAGTTATAGGCTCGCTATCAAAAGCTCTTGCATCAAGCGATAAATTCGACGTGAGGGTCGTTATCCCTCTTTATTCCGACATCAAAAAAGAGTACAGGGATAAATTTACTTATTTGGGAAATTTATACGTTCATCTCGCTTGGAGGAATCAGTATTGCGGAATCTTTACATACGTTAAAGACGGAGTGACGTTCTATTTCATCGACAACGAATTTTATTTCAAACGTCCCGGTTGTTACGGCTATTACGACGACGGAGAAAGATTTGCATTCTTTTCAAGAAGCGTACTTGAAATTATGCCTTTTTTAAACTTCTATCCCGACGTTATGCACTGTCACGACTGGCAGTCGGCGCTTTCGGCTATTTACTTGAAAACCAATTATTGTTTCAGAGAAGAATATCAGTTCATACGCGCACTCTTTACAATTCATAACATAGAATATCAAGGACAGTATTCGCTTGATTTGCTGTGCGATTTATTCGATATTTTCGGTGAATACAGGTATCTTGTAGAATATAAGAATTCAATTAACCTTATGAAAGGCGCGATAGAATGCTGTGAAAGATTTTCGACCGTAAGTCCGAGATACGCCGAGGAAATAAAAAACGCTTATTACGCTCACGGTCTTGAAGACATAGTAAGGAAAAACGAATTTAAACTTTGCGGTATACTTAACGGTATAGACGATTTAAGTTACAATTGCGAACTTGACAGTCATCTTTTCGCAAATTATAAGCCCGACGATTTTTCGAATAAAGCAGTATGTAAAAAAGAATTGCAGAATATGCTTAATCTTCCCCAAAACAGCGAAACTCCGATTATCTCTATGGTATCAAGGCTCGTTTCGCACAAAGGGCTGGATTTGGTTACGAACGTAATCGAAGAATTGCTTCAAGAAGACGTACAGGTAATAATTCTCGGAACAGGCGATGCAAGTTTCGAAGGTTATTTTATGGAACTTGCCAAACGTTATCCCGATAAAATCAGTGCAAATATCGTTTTCAACGGTGATTTATCGAGAAAAATTTACTCAGGCTCGGATATTTTCCTGATGCCTTCTAAATCCGAACCTTGCGGACTTTCTCAAATGATTGCCTGCCGATACGGCACGATTCCGGTAGTAAGAGAAACGGGAGGTCTGTTCGACAGTATAAAACCGCTTCATAACGGATATACTTTCGCAAATTATAATGCGCACGATATGCTGTATGTTTTAAGACAGGCAATTTTCGATTATAAAAATAAAGAAGAGTGGTCAAAACTAATGTACAGAGCGGCTACGACCGATTTCAGTTGGAGCCATTCTGCAAAAGAATACGAATCTCTCTATTTAGATATGCTTAAATAAATTTTACTTGACAGGAGAATTAAATGAGTAGCACTATAACAGAAAAAGAAGTAAAGGACTTAATCAAAGGAAAATTAGCAAGATATTTCGGCGTCAGTCCCGTTGAAGCTTCTAAGGAACAAATTTATAAGGCTGTTGTTATGTCCGTAAGGGATATTTTACTTCAAAAAAGACAACAGTTTCATAAAAAAATAAAAGCTAAACGCGCAAAGAGGGTCTATTATCTTTGTATGGAATTCCTTTTGGGTCGTTCGCTGAAAAACAGTTTATATAATTTGAGCGCGGCTTCGGTTTTTGAAAAAGCCGTATCATCATACGGATTGAGCTTAGACGAACTTTATGAACTCGAACCCGATGCAGGCTTGGGAAACGGCGGTTTAGGAAGACTTGCGGCTTGTTTTATGGATGCGCTCGCGACAGGCGACTATCCCGCAATGGGCTATTCTTTACGATATGAGTACGGTCTTTTTAAACAGAAAATAGTAGACGGCTGGCAAACAGAACTTCCCGACGTCTGGCTTCCCGGCGGAGAAGCCTGGTTAACCCAAAGAACTGACAAATCTTTTAAAGTAAGATTTAACGGACAAATAGAGGAGAGGTGGACTAAAAACGGTCTTGAAACAATTTACCTCAATTGTACGGAAATCGAAGCCGTCGCTTACGATATGATGATTTCCGGTAAAGACAGCGAAGCCGTTTCGGTGCTCAGATTATGGAAAGCCAAACCTGTACAAGATTTCAATATGAAATTATTTTCGCAGGGAGAATACTATCAGGCAATGTCGGAAGATAACGACGCCGATTTACTGACTAAGGTGCTTTATCCCGCAGATAATCATATGGCGGGCAAATCTTTGCGGCTCAAACAGCAATATTTTTTATGTTCTGCGTCAATTCAAAACATAATACATGACCATAAGCACAGGTACGGCGATTTAAGAGACTTGCCTAAACTTGCAGCAATTCACTTAAACGATACTCACCCTGCAATGGCAATTCCCGAATTAATGAGAATTCTCGTAGACGAATACTTTTACGATTGGGACCAGGCGTGGGCGATTACCACTTCAACCTGTGCGTACACGAACCATACGGTACTTGCGGAAGCGCTTGAAACTTGGTCGGAAGATTTAATCGAAAGAATCGTTCCGAGAATTCACTCGATTATAAAAGAAATCAACAGAAGACTTTGTGAACAGCTTTGGAATAAATTCCCCGGAGAATGGGCAAAAATTTCCCGTATGTCTATAATCGAACACGACCGTATCAAAATGGCTAATCTTTCGGTTTACGGCGGACACAGCGTCAACGGAGTTTCAGCGCTTCATAGCGAAATTATTAAAAATTCGGTTTTCAAAGATTTCTATGATTTCTCTCCGGAAAAGTTTACAAACGTAACTAACGGAATTGCGCACAGACGCTGGCTCAACCAATCAAACCCCGAATTATCGGCTCTTTTAACGGAGTGTATCGGGGATAAATTCGAACTCGACGCGTCCAAACTTATTGAATTTAAAAAATTTGAAAACGATAAAACCGTCTTATCAAAGCTTGACGAAATAAAGGCATTGAAAAAAGTTCAGTTTGCCGAATATGC
>CAJUHC010000042.1 GCA_910586345.1 uncultured Christensenella sp. | reverse complement strand
GTATTCGAAGAGCTCTCGGAAATTGATTTCAATTACTACGCCTTAGCGGACGGCTGTATAATTAAAACGTATTTAGATACCGAAATTCAAAATTTCATAGAAAACCACGAATACCCCTGCGACAACGCCGTAATTATAACCGATAATCTTTCCGGCGGAGTTAAAGCATATAAAACCACGATAAACGGAGCCAAAAGACAACCCGGCTCAACGGTTAAACCAATTTTCGTATACGCTCCCGCCATCGAAGAGAAAAATATAAGCCCGTTCACGAAAATTCTTGACGAAAAAGTCGATTTCAACGGTTATTCGCCTGAGAATTTCGATAAAAAATATCACGGCTACGTCTCTGTTACGGATTGCATAAAAAACAGTTACAACGTTCCCGCCGTAAAAACCCTCAATTCGCTCACAGTTGACAAGTGCGAAAATTATCTTACGGCAATGGACGTCAAACTCGAAGAAGACGAAAAAAATCTTTCACTCGCGCTCGGCGGTATGAAATACGGTCTGAGCATAAAAGAAATTGCGGACAAATATTCGATATTCCCCAACGGCGGACATTACCGCCCCTCGCATTACGTAAAAGAAATAGTTTCAAAAGAAGGCAAAATTCTTTATAAAAACGACTACGCTTTCAATAACGTTTTCTCCGTCGGCACCTGTTCTCTGATTAACGATATGCTTTTGGAAACCACCGAAAGCGGAACCGCAAAAAAACTCAAAGATTTCAATTTCGACGTCGCCTCGAAAACCGGAACCTGCGGCAATGTTGAAGGCAATACCGACGCTTACGCTGTAAGTTATACAAGCGAGCACTGCGTTACGGTATGGCTCGGCGACAAGAACAATAAAAGAAGCAATATTACCGGCGGAAACGACTGCTGTAAAATTATGAAACCCATAATTCAGTCATTATACGAAAGCCATACTCCTCACAGCCTGAATACGCAAGCGGGTACCGAATCGATTAATATAGATTGCGAAGAATATTTACAAAATAACAAAATCGTACTCGCCGACCCCGTATGCCCGAAATTAAATATTATGACGGTCAAAGCCTTAAAAGACGGAGAACGATACGAACAGTCGGAGAGATTCAGCAAACCCGTAACAGCCACGCCTTCGATTTCGATAACCGACGGAAAGGTGAATATTGAATTATGTCAGACAAAGTACTATTCATTTATTGTAAATAGAGCTAATAACGGGCAAACTATAACTATTTTTGACGGTAAATGGAAAAATTGCGTTACAGATAATCCGAGCGACGGAGTTTACGTTTATTCGGTAATCCCTTATTTTGACGACGGAAAAAACAAGTATTTCGGTGAAGAAATTTTACTGCCTGCGGTAAACCTGAATAAAAACGGCTCGGACCCGCAGATAAAAATTCCCGACATAGCGCAAAAAGATTGGTATAATCAATAAATTAAAAAAGCACCGAAATTTCGGTGCTTTTTTTATAATATCAAAGTTTCAAGCGTTTTCAAAGCTTCGTCGACAAGAACGTTTACGTCAAGTTTTTCCTCTTCCGCTATTACGTCGGAAAGTTTAGGACGTGTTACGGGATGTTTAGGCAAAAAAACAGTACAGCAATCTTCGTAAGGCTCTATGGAAGTTTCATAAGTGCCTATCGCTCTGCTTCGTTCTATTATTTCATCTTTATCGAATCCGCATAACGGACGAAGAACCGTGAGCGTTTTAAGAACGCTGTTTGACGAAGTCATTCCCTCCACCGTCTGGCTTGCCACCTGCGCCAGACTTTCGCCTGTAATCAGACACTGAGCGCCACTGTCAATCGCTATTTTTTCAGCAATGCGCATCATAAACCGCCTTAACAACGTTACCATATAATCGCCGTTGCATTTTTTATGAATTTCCTCTTGAATATGCGTAACAGAAACGATATTCAATTTTGCGCCACAGGTATAAGAAGAAAGCCGTTTTGTAAGTTCTATTACTTTTTCCCGCGCCTGCATATTCGTATACGGATAACTATGAAAATGGACGCAATCTATGCTCATACCGCGCTTAGCAATCATATGACCGGCCACAGGACTGTCGATTCCGCCGGAAATAAGAAGCATACCTTTTCCGGAAGTACCGACAGGCATACCGCCGGCACCCTTAAAAAACTCGTTGAATACAAGCGCTGTTCCGTTTTCGCGCAAATCTATATCGATTATAAAATCCGGATTGTGCACGTCAACCTTAATATTACCGTTACAGTCCAAAAGCCGTCCGCCTATTTCAGCGCTAATCTGCATCGAATTCAAAGGAAAACGTTTATCAGCCCTATGAGTATTGACTTTAAACTTACCTTCCATGCCGCATACGGCTTGCGCCGCCTTAAAGATAGCATCCATATCAGCGCATACTTTTAACGCAACGCTGTAAGAATGTATACCGAAAACTTTTTTTAGTCTTTCAAGGATATTTTCCGTTTCGCTCTCTTCAAAATTTTCGATTAAATATCTTCCGCTGTGACGTCTGATTTCGTGTTTAAGCCCTTTAAGACTCTTTTCCATATTAACAACGAATACGCGCTCGAACCAGCCTCTGTTTTTACCTTTCAAATGTATTTCAGCGTATCTGATAATTATTACTTTTTCCATATTAAGCCATTATATTTAATCTGTTTTTTACTATATTATTTAAAATTTCCGCGGCTGTTTTAATTTCGCTCATTGTATTTTCAGAAGAAAAACTTAATCTCAGCACTCCGTCGGCAGTTTTTTCATCTGCTCCGCAAGCTAAAACGACACGTGAAAAGCGCTTTTTCGCATTTGAAGAACAAGCAGCACCCGTTCCTATTATAAGTCCGTTGTCGTCGGCTTCGTGAAGAATTGTCTCCCCGCGCAAACCTATTGCAGAAACCGCGAGAATATACGGCGAAGCCTCTTCATAAGACAGAATTTTAAAAATATCTCTATCCAGAAGCGAACGCAGAACGTCGTTTAACCGTTTGACTTTTTCATACGATTCGTTTATACGTTCATACGCATTCTCCGAGGCGTCCCCGAAGCATTTTATAGCAAAAACGTTTTCCGTTCCGCTCCGCAATCCCTGTTCCTGTCCGCCGCCGAATATAAAAGGTTTAATTACAAGGTTTTTTCTCTTGATTAACGCTCCGCAACCTTTTAAGCCGCCGATTTTATGAGCGCTTACCGAATACAGGTCAATGTTTTTTGTAAGCTTAAATGCAATTTTACCGAAAGCCTGTACTCCGTCGGAATGAAAGAGAGCATACTTGTTCTTGTTTTTTACCTTTTCTGAAATTTTGAAAATATCGTTTATAGCACCCGTTTCATTATTTACGTGAATAACGGAAACCAAAGACGTTTTATCGTCTATAAGACTTAATAAATGCTCTGTATTTACGCTTCCGTCGGAGTTAAGGTTCGCAAACCTTACTTCTGTTCCCCGCTGTTTGAGCTCCTCTGCCGACGAAAACACAGCTGAATGTTCGCCGAGAGTAGTCACTATATTTCCCCTCTTTCCTCCGCAGAATATCGCTTGATTGTCGGCCTCCGTTCCGCCCGAAGTGAAAGTAAGCGAAAAATTACTTTCGTCCGCGATGAACGATAATATTTTTCGCCTTGCTTCTTTTAATTCAAGGTGCAAATTATAACCTTCCGCATACAGCGCGGAAGGATTATAATATTCCCGTAAAAGATATTTTTCTGCATTTTCGACGCATTGCATCAACGGCTTTGACGTCGCCGCATTATCAAGATAAATCATTAAATCTGTATCGTGCCTTCAAAAGATTGTTTAACCGTTCCGTCAAGCTCGATTTCGTCGTTTTCGTTTAATTTAACAAATAAATCTCCGCCGTTCGACTTAACGGTAATAATTTCGTTGCGGCGGCAGTGTCCTCCGATTATAGCCGAAACAGCAACCGCCGCCGCGGCCGTCCCGCACGAACGCGTTTCGCCGTTCACTTTATCCCATACGCGCATTTTTACCGTAACGTTGTTTACTATACGTACGCATTCTACAAACACGCCGTGAGGGAAATAACCGGAATCATTTACCGCTTGACCCAAAGATTCTATATCGACGTCGTCGATTGTTTCACAATAAACTACGCAATGGGGATTGCCAACGTTCACAATCGTCGCCCTATACGTCTGACCGCCGAAAATCAATTCCTTATCTATTATTTCGCCGTTAAATTCAGAAGGTATCGAACAGCCGTCGAATACGGCCTTACCGAGATTGACCGAAACCGAACTAGCCTTGCCGTTGAAAGAATTCACTGCAAGTTCTTTTACTCCGCAGTTACACTCTACTTTAACTGTTTCTCCCGCCAAACCGTTATCGAACAGATATTTTGCAACGCATCTTAAAGGATTTGCGGCAAGACCGCTTTCACTTCCGTCTTTGCCGAATACCCTCATCTTTGCATCCGCAATATCCGATTTTTCTATCATTACGACGCCGTCCGCACCGATAGCGTTATGTCTGTCGGAGAAATTAATTGCAAGCGATTCCGGACAAGTTATTCCGCCGTCCATATTATTGAAGAAAATATAATCGTTTCCGCAACTGTGCATTTTACAGAAATTAAGTTTTAATTTCTCTTTTCTGAGCTTGTTTATATCCACGAGTTCAGTATTGAACTGATTATATCTTCCTGCGATTACGTCCGCAAGCGCGTTAGCCGTATCGAGTGAAGTAAGAACCGTAATACCGAGCAGTATCGCGTGATGATGCATACTTATATAGTTTGAAATTGATTCCACGTCGGTTTTGCCCGTATAAACTATATAATCTATCTTACCCTCGTCCATAAGCTTGAATATTTCTTCATTGCTGGACAATCTCGCGACTTCATTGCATTCGAGTCCGAGACTTTTAATGACCTGGCAAGTACCTTTCGTCGCGTAGAGCGTAAGTCCGAGGTCTGCAAACTTTTTAACTATATTGACTATTTCGAATTTATCCTGGTCGTTAACAGTAAGGTAAACTCCTGACGGATTGTGTTTCGTCGGATGTTTCATATTAAATCCGGCAGATACGAGCCCTTTGAAAAGCGCCTCCTCTATCGTCTTTCCGATACCGAGAACCTCACCCGTCGATTTCATTTCCGGACCGAGCTGAGAATTCACGTCGTTGAGCTTCTCAAACGAGAAAACAGGAACTTTGACAGCCACGTACGGCGAATCGGGATAAAGCCCCGTACCGTAGCCGAGCTTCTTCAATTTTGCTCCCATTAAAATCTGTGTTGCAATGTCTACCATAGGAACGCCCGTTACTTTAGATATGTAAGGGATAGTTCTAGACGCTCTCGGGTTTACCTCTATAACGTAAAGCTCGTTCTGATAGATAAGATATTGAATATTGATAAGACCCTTTGTTTTTAAAGAAACGGCAAGCTTAGTCGAAATATCGACTACTTTTTTAAGCATAGCGTCGCTTAAATTATACGGAGGATAAACCGCAATGGAGTCACCGCTGTGAACGCCCGCTCTTTCTATGTGTTGCATAATACCGGGTATCAGTACGTCCGTACCGTCGGAAATGGCGTCAACTTCGAGTTCTGTTCCCATAAGATATTTATCGCAGAGAACTGGATTTTCTATCTTCTGAGCAAGAATTACGTCCATATATCTTTCAATATCGTTTTGCGTAAAAGCGATTGTCATATTCTGACCGCCGATAACGTATGAAGGACGCAAAAGCACCGGATAACCCAGCGTTTCGGCAGCACGGACAGCTTCTTCCTTTGTCATTACCGTAAGCCCCTTGGGACGCGCAATACCGAACTGCTCCAAGAGAGCGTCGAATCTCTCTCTGTCTTCGGCAAGGTCGACGCTGTCCGCAGGCGTTCCGAGAATTCGCACTCCTTTCTTGTCAAGATAACTGCAAAGCTTAATTGCCGTTTGTCCGCCGAACGTTATAACGACTCCGTAAGGTTTTTCTATGTCAAGCACATTCTGAACGTCTTCGGGAGTCAGCGCTTCGAAATACAATCTGTCCGCTGTATCGAAATCGGTCGAAACAGTTTCGGGGTTGTTATTTATGATTACGACTTCGTATCCTAAACGTTTCAACGCCCATACGCAATGTACGGAAGAATAATCGAACTCTATACCCTGTCCTATTCTTATAGGTCCGGAACCGATAACTACTATTCTCTTCTTAGTTCCGGATTTTACAAACTGTCTTGCTTCGTCGTGTTCCTTTTCGTCGTAAGTCGAATAGAAATAAGGCGTTTGCGCAGAGAATTCCGCAGCGCACGTGTCAACCATTTTAAATACAGCGTTTACGTGCTTAGGAAGCGCACAGCCGGAGAACTTTTCAAGTTCTCTATCGGGATAACCGAGTTTTTTACCGCGCAGATATTGTTCGGGCGTAATCTTAACTCCGGAAATTTCCTTTTCATAATCGGAAAGATTTTTAAATTTATATAAAAACCATTCGTCTATTTTTGTAATCGAATAAATTTTCTCAACAGGAACGCCGCGCTTTATTGCCTGATAAACGACAAATATTCTTTCGTCGGTAAGCTCTGAAAGTTTTTCGACGATTTCATCGTCCGAAAGCGCGTCGAATTTAGGAAGATTCAAGGTTGCAACGGAAATTTCCGCTCCTCTGACAGCCTTCATAATAGCCATTTCAAAGCTTGTTCCTATCGCCATTACTTCGCCCGTCGCTTTCATTCTCGTTCCGAGATTTCTCTTCGCATAAAGAAATTTATCAAACGGCCATTTAGGAAGTTTTACGACGACGTAATCTATCGTAGGCTCGAAAGACGCATACGTCTTGCCTGTAACGTCGTTTTTTATCTCGTCCAAAGTATACCCGAGCGCGATTTTGGTAGACACCTTTGCAATAGGAAATCCCGTCGCTTTGGAAGCGAGCGCGGACGAACGGGAAACTCTGGGATTGACTTCTATTACCGCGTATTCAAATGAATCGGGATGAAGCGCGAACTGACAGTTACAGCCTCCTTCTATTCCGAGTTCGGTAATAATATCCAGCGAAGCAGTTCTGAGCATCTGATACTCTTTATCTGAAAGCGTAACAGCGGGTGCTATAACAATTGAATCGCCCGTATGAATTCCTACGGGGTCCAAGTTTTCCATAGAACAAACCGTAAGGACGTTGCCTGCGCCGTCGCGCAGAACTTCGAATTCGATTTCTTTCCAACCGCCTATGAATTTTTCAATCAATACCTGCGTGATAGGCGAAAGCATTAAGCCGTTATGCGAAATAAGTCTGAGCTCTTCTTCGTTTTCGGCAACTCCGCCGCCTGCTCCGCCGAGAGTATACGCAGGACGCACTATGACGGGATAACCGATTTTTTCCGCGATTGCGACACACTCTTCGACGCTGTAAGCTATATCCGAAGGAACGACGGGCTGATTGATTTTCTGCATCGTTTCCTTAAACAGTTCTCTGTCTTCCGCTCTGTCGATAGAATCGAGATTTACTCCTATTAATTTTACGCCGTATTCGTCGAGAAAACCGGATTTCGCAAGCTGGCAACCGAGCGTAAGCCCTGTCTGACCTCCGAGCGAAGCCAAAAGGCTGTCCGGACGCTCTTTTATTATAATTCTTTTCAGACTATCGACAGTCAAAGGTTCAAGATAAATTTCGTCCGCAAGTGCGCGGTCCGTCATTATCGTCGCAGGATTGGAATTGCACAATACAACGTCTATACCGGCGTCTTTAAGCACACGGCAAGCCTGTGCGCCTGCATAATCGAATTCAGCGGCTTGTCCGATAACAATCGGACCGGAACCAATCACAAGTACTTTTTTAATATCTTCTCTTTTAGGCATTATACTTTCCGTCCTTAATGTTGATTATAAATTTATCGAAAAGGTAAGAAGCGTCGTGAGGGCCTCCGCAAGCTTCCGGATGAAACTGTACGGTAAACGCGTTGAGTTCCGGATAATCTATTCCTTCGCAAGTACCGTCGTTTACGT
>CAJUHC010000041.1 GCA_910586345.1 uncultured Christensenella sp. | reverse complement strand
CAGAGAGCACATTCTGCTTTCCCGTCAGGTAGGCGTTCCCTATATCGTTGTATTCCTCAACAAATGCGACCAGATGGACGACCCCGAACTTCTCGAGCTCGTCGAAATGGAAATCACCGATACCCTCGAAAATCAGGGCTTCAAAGATTGCCCTATTATCAGAGGTTCGGCTTTGAAGGCTCTTGAAAAGGCTTCTTCCGGCGCACCCGACGCAGAAGTTCTTGCGGCTCCCGAATGCCAGTGCATTCTTCAGCTTATGGATACCATCGACAGCTATATCCCTACCCCTGAAAGAGATACCGTTAAACCTTTCCTTCTTCCCGTTGAAGACGTATTCACCATTTCCGGACGCGGTACGGTTGCAACCGGCAGAGTAGAAAGAGGAACGGCTCACGTAGGTGACCCCGCTGAAATCGTAGGTCTTATCGATAAGCCCGTTTCGACTACTATTACGGGTCTTGAAATGTTCCATAAGAGCGTTGACGAAGCAATCGCGGGATTCAACGTAGGCGCGCTTCTCCGCGGTATCGACAGAAAAGGCATCGAAAAAGGTCAGGTTCTTGCTAAACCCGGTTCGGTCAAGACCGCTACCAAGTTTACCGCTCAGGTTTACGTTCTTAAAGCTGACGAAGGCGGACGTCACACTCCTTTCTTCAACCACTACCGTCCTCAGTTCTTTATCAGAACCACCGACGTTACCGGTTCTATCGAGCTTCCCGCAGGCACCGAAATGGTTATGCCCGGCGATAACGTAGAAATCAGCGTTGAACTCATCAAACCCGTTGCAGTCGAAGAGAAACTCCGTTTCGCTATCCGTGAAGGCGGCAGAACGGTTGGTTCCGGCACGGTCGTTAAGATTCTCGGCTAATCGAATTTAAAATTAAAAAGCATCCGCTTTGCGGGTGCTTTAATTTTTTTTCGTAAAAAAGTTATAAAAACCCTTGACTGAGGCAATTATTAATTATATATTAATAGTAGTGAATAAGGAGAGAGAAAATATGTTCTGTACTAATTGCGGTAAAGAAATAGATAATAACGCTGTAATTTGCGTTCATTGCGGGGTTCCCGTGCAAAAGCAGGTAAACTCGCGCTATATACCTCAGGGCGTAAATCAGAATACTCCGCCTAAGACCGTGAATGCTTTCGGGATTGCTGGATTCGTAATCGGACTATTATCGTTATGGTTTGGTTTATTTTTCTGTATACCCGCGCTTTTGGGTTTGGTATTCAGTATAATAGGAATGGCAAATATGAAAAAGTGTAATTCCGTCAACGGGCTTGCAATAGCCGGACTCGTTCTTTCTATTTTTGCCACGCTTATATGGGCAACTGTTTGGATAGCTTTTGCCGTCACGGGCGGCTGGGCAGGCGTATATTAAGAATTAAAACACTCGCAAAGCGGGTGTTTTTTTGTTATTGACAATATACGGTACGGGAGCTATAATATAATTATGTATTGCTCTAATTGCGGTGCGGAGCTTGACGATAGGGCGGTAATCTGCCCGCGCTGCGGCGTCGCTACCGAAAATCTTAACAAAATGCAGACCCCGTCCCGGACGACGCCACCGAAAAGCAATCCTTTGTCAATCGCGGGCTTTACTTTGTCGCTTGTCTCGGTCTTATTTGCATTCGTCAATGTCTATCTGTTTATGGTAGTGTCTATAACAGCGATAGTTTTAAGTATAGCAGGCTTAGTCAAATCCAGGAATTTAAATAGCGGAAAGGGCTTAGGTCTTGCGGGCGTAATAATCAGCGCTGTCGTTATTATATTTTATATTCTGTTAGTAATATTAGCTTTGATTTTCGCGTTTTCTTTGTTTTTTTTGTTCTTTATTCCTTTTATCTGATAAATTAATAATTTGAAGTCCCGACGCGCGTTGCACGTCGGGACTTATTATTTAGGTTATTGAACGCAATATAGCCAAAATTGCTTTTTTCTGAGTATCCGTGAGCTTTGAAAATCTGTCTGATAACTCTTTTTCATTATTCTCTTGTTTTTCCGTGAATTCCTCGTCTGTAAAAAATTCGGCAAGCGTTATTCCGAACGCATTGCATATTGCGCGCAGGGTGGAAATTTTAGGCTCTGTATTTCTCATATACAAATTATTGAGCGTGGATTGCGTAAGCATAGCTTCCATTGCAAGATTATTCACCGACCAGCCTCGTTCTATCCTGAGCTTGTCGATTTTTTCGATAATAGTCATACGGTTTTCCTTAATTCATTTAAGTTATTATATAACCAAATTGAGTTAATTTAATAACCCAATACAGTTGACAATTTAACTCAAATGAGTTATACTAAATGTAGTTTAGTAAACAGGATAGAAAGTTTATCAAAAAGGAGTGTTTATGAGAAAAAGTTTTACTGCGTTTGCTTCGTCTGTTTTAGCGGGAGTAATGTGCTTTACGGTAACGGCGTGCGACGGTGAGGAAGGCGGGCCGGGTAGCGGTATAATATCGGACAAAATAACCGAGGTAGAGTGGGATAGGGCGCTTGCGGAAGACGCCTTCGGGAATTGCAGAATGGAAAGTGAAGTCTTTTTAGAGTTTTCCGAAGGTACGGCAACCGTGAAAACCGATTATATCATAGACGGAGAAAAGGCTATAATGCATTCTGTTATGACCTTAGACGGCGATGCGGAAGAGGCGGGTATGAATTCGGCTGCGTTCGACTATTATTTTGACGATAGCGGATGGTACATAAAGAGCGAGACGGGCTGGCAAAAACAAAACGGAAGTATTATGGCTTTGTCTCCATATATGTTTCCGGTTATGTATCTTACAGCGTCGAAAGATTTTTTTAATTGCTTCGACTTCAACGAAGAAATAGGCGGTTACTTAAAAAAAGAAGATAATACCGAGTTTGAGGAATATGTTCAAGCCGTAGAGGGTATTAAAATAAGCAACATGGTATATAAATTCAAAACCGGAAATCTTGTCTTTGCGGGTATGAATATGGAGATGCTGACTATGTCCTCAGCGCCATACAAATCAATAGAATATAAAACGATATTTACTTACGGCGGGCAGACTGTGGAAACTCCCGATTTAGGACAGTAAATATAAAAAGCGGAAGCTGTTTGCTTCCGCTTTTTATATTTAAATAGGACTATTTTTTATTATAAAAATCGCAGTACTCTTTTAAAGTGCAGTTCGGGCAATCGGGTTTTTGTGAATGGCATACCCGTCTGCCGTGATAAATCAGATAGTGGTGCGCTTTCGACCATTCGTTTTTCGGCAAAGCCGTACAAAGTCCTTCTTCGACTTTTGCGGGAGTACTCCCGACCGCGATTCCGAGCCTGTTCGAAACTCTGAATACGTGTGTATCAACCGCAATCGCGTCTCCGCCGAATGCAACGGCGTATACTACGTTAGCGGTTTTTTGTCCCACTCCCGCAAGTGTTTTCAATTCTTCCAGCGTAGAGGGAACTATCCCTCCGAACTTATGAAGAATATCCCGTGAAGCCGATAAAATATGTGCGGCTTTATTGCGGTAGAATCCGCAGGAGTATATGTATTTTTCGAGCTCTTCCTGCGAAAGAGACAGCATTTGTTCCGGGGTATTGTATTTTTCGAAAAGTACTGCCGTAACTTTATTTACCCTTTCGTCTGTGCATTGCGCGGAAAGTACGACGGCTACAAGCAGTTCGTACGGCGATTTGAAATGCAACGCGGGCTGAGCGTCGGGATAAAGCGAAGCAAGTCCGTCCAAAATCTTTTGCGTCTTTTGATTCATATTCAGAATTTTAACACAGAAGCGTTAAAAAATCAACCGATACGTCCAAAAATCGTTCTTCCGTAATTATTTTGGAACCTGTAAAAACCGTAAAACGCGGAATATCTTCCGTTTTTAACGATAAACCTTACCCGCTCGAAAGTGCTTTGCGGAACTTTCACCGATAATCCGCAACCGATATTCGCCTCTCTCGGCGTATTTATAAGATTTGCGGGAATTCCCGCGGCTTTTAATCTTGCATTGCAATCGATAGCTTGCGAGCGCGAGCGGAATACTGCCAGCACCTCTGTCATAATTTAAACCCTCGTAAAAATAAAATATATTATTATTCTATGAAACAGAGGTCTTTTATGATATACTTTGACAACGCCGCGACCGGCGGGTTTAAGCCCGACGGAGTAATCACCGCCGCAACTTCCGCGATGCAGTACTGCGCGAATCCGGGAAGAAGCGGGCATAAACTATCGCTTGCCTGTTTGGAACGCGTATACAACTGCCGTAAACTGCTTTGCGAGTTCTTGGGCGGTTATAATTACGACAGAACGGTGTTTACCAAAAACTGTACGGAAGCGTTGAATATAGCTATTCTGGGTTTATTGAAAGCGGGCGACGAAGTAGTGACTACCGTTGCGGAACACAATTCGGTTTTACGGCCTTTGGAGTATCTTAAAGGCAAGGGGGTAAACGTAAAATACGCACCTCTTTTCGCCGGGGAAATCTGCGCGCGGGAAATTTTGAATCTCGTAACTGCAAAAACACGCGCGGTAATAGTTACGCTCGCGTCCAACGTGAACGGTTCGTCGCCCGATATTTCCGAAATCAGGCAGGGTATTTCCGACGACGTTCTTTTGATTTGCGACGGCGCGCAGGCTTGCGGACACGTTCGCATAGATATGAGGTCGAGCGGAATAGACGCGCTCGCCGTTGCGGGGCATAAAGGTATGCTCGGTATACAGGGGAGCGGTGCGTTATTATTTTCGGAGCGGGTAAATCCTTCTCCTGTTCTTTTCGGGGGAACGGGCAGCGAAAGCTTTAATCTCGATATGCCAGACTTTTATCCCGACCGCCTCGAAAGCGGAACCATTTCGTATCCCGCGGTAGTTTCGCTCGGCGAGGGAGTGCTTTATTTAACTCGGAATATTATGAAAAACAGTGAAAAAGTTTTGCAAATGACCTCGTTTCTGTGCGAAAATTTATTAAAAACCGCAGGAGTTAAAATCTATTCGAAACCTAATCATTACGGGATAGTGGCTTTTAATCTTGAGACGATGCAATCCGAAATTGCCGCATACAGACTTTCCGACGAGTTCTCTATTTGCGTTCGCGGAGGACTTCACTGTGCGCCGAAGATGCACGAGGCGCTGAATTCGGACGGACTTATCCGCGCTTCTGTGTCCGCGTTTAACAGCCTCGGCGAGTGCGAAAAATTTATCGAAGCCGTAAAATCGTTGACAACAGCCGAATAATTTCATACTATAAATTTATGAAGCGGTAAAAGGAGAACCGAATATGGCCGTCTATAAATCGATTTCCGAGATTGTCGGCGCCACTCCTCTCGCAGAGCTGAGGCGTTACGGAAGAATAAACGGTTTAAACGCGAGAATTTTGGCTAAACTCGAATATCTCAATCCGGCAGGTTCGGTTAAAGACAGAACCGCAATGAATATGATTGACGCCGCCGAACGTTCGGGTAAAATCTCCCCTGGAGACGTTATAATAGAGCCGACTTCTGGCAATACTGGTATAGGCTTGGCGGCTATAGGAGCGGCGAGGGGATACAGGGTAATTCTGACTATGCCCGAAACTATGAGTCCGGAAAGACGCGGACTGTTAAAAACTTACGGCGCGGAAATCGTTCTGACCGACGGCGCAAAAGGAATGAGCGGGGCTGTTGCGAAAGCCGAAAGCCTTGCAAAAGAGCTCGGCGGAGTAGTTTTAGGACAGTTTTCGAATCCTGCGAACGCCGGAATTCACGCGCTGACCACGGGACCCGAAATATGGAAAGATATTGACGGTGAAGTCGATATTTTCGTCGCCTGCGTCGGAACGGGTGGAACGCTGACGGGCGCCGGCGGATATTTAAAGAGTAAAAAACCTTCTTTGAAAATTATCGCGGTCGAGCCTTCGGCTTCCCCCGTGCTTTCGAAAGGCTTGGCGGGGGAGCATAGGATACAGGGTATCGGCGCAGGGTTCGTTCCCGATATTCTGGACGTAAACCTTTACGACGAAGTTATAACCGTTTCCGACGAAGAAGCGTTTTCTTCGTGCAGGGAAATTATAAAGACAGAAGGATATTTTGTAGGTCTTTCGTCGGGAGCCGCGTTGTACGCGGCAAAACTTCTTGCCGAACGCAAAGAAAATTACAATAAGACGATAGTAGCAGTTTTTCCTGATTCGGGCGACAGGTATTTATCCGTATTATTGTCTGAAACTTGAATTGCAGACAGCCCCCTTGATAAAAGGGGGCTGTCTGCTTTAATTGCGGGCGCATTAAATGTTTTTCAGTCTTGTTATAACTTCTTTCAGTTTCTTTCTTTTTATTCCGTCTACCATAGGCGACAGCGCGTTGTAGAAATTGTCGAGGTCGGCGTTGGTTAAAGTGCCTTCGCGCTTGCCGCGCTCGGCTTCCGATATAATCGTATGTAAAAGCTGACCTTCGGATTTGCCGTTCATAGCTCTTGTTACGGCTTTTGCGAGCTCGACCGTGGAGTTTATTTTGTTTTCGTTATCGGCCGGGCTGTTTTTGTTTTGGTTGTCGTCGGGTTTGTAACTTTTAAAATCGTTCATTTTACACCTTTAAGCATATAATATTATTAACACCATATGCAAGGAGTTTAAATAATGCAACTTTTAATAATACTCGCGCTTCTCCTGTACGGAGGAAAAACAGGCGGGAAAAACATTTTATCGGAAGTTAAACCTGTACTCGAAACGTTCGGCGGTGAAGAAATAAAAGAAGCTTTGAAAAATGCGGAAGAAATTTCTTCGGTACTTTCGGCGGTTCAGAACTTTACTGCTTCCGCCCCCGTAGCGGAACCCGAGGTGAATTCGTCGGATTTCGGAACCTTTACTGAAAATCCGTCGATTGCGTTTCCTCTGTCGCCTGTTTCGGCTATCGCGGATAAAGACATAACTTATTCTCTTTCGAGATACATAGCGCAAAATTAATATTTTCCCCGTCGTCCGTTTTGTTCGGCGGGGTTGATTTTTTTGTAAAATTGCGGTATAATAAAATTATGAAAACAGGAATTTCTACCGCATCTATGTTTTTGAAAAAAAGCACCGAGGACGCGGCGGCTATTATCAAAGATTTCGGCGCGGAGACGGCGGAAATTTTTTACCAGACTTTCTACGAATACCGTCCCGAATTTTCAAAAGCTCTCGCTCCCGCTATCGACGGTTTGGACGTTTGCGCAGTTCACGCGCTTTCGAGCAATTTCGAACCCCAGCTTCTCAGCCGTTCGCGCCGAGCGCGCGGGGACGGATATTATTGGCTCGACCAGATTATGCGTTCCGCCCAGCTTTTAAACTGTAAACGTTATATTTTTCACGGCGGGCTTAATTTAAAGGGCGGCGGAGGTCCGGACATAAACGAACTCGCAGGCTGTATCCGCGAAGCGGTTTTATTTTGCGCGCGCTACGGCGTAGAACTCAGTATTGAAAACGTTTCGTGGAGCACTTACAACCGTCCTGGTATTTTCAGCGAACTTAAAAGCCGTATTCCCGAGCTGACGGGCGTTTTCGATATAAAACAAGCCCGGCGTTCCGGCTATCCGTACCAAGCCTATATCCGTGATATGGCAGGTTCGATTTCTCACGTGCATTTGTCGGATATAGACGAAAACGGCAGGATATGTCTTCCCGATAAAGGTATTTACGATTTCGGGGAGATATTCCGACGGCTGAAAGACGCGGGCTTCGACGGCAGTGCCGTAATAGAAGTTTATTCAAAAGATTATGAAAACGTAGAAGAACTTAAACGGGCTCTCGATTATATTAATGAAATTATATATAAAATAAACTGAAATATTATATTGTAAAATGCTTGCCGTCCGCAAGCATTTTACAATTACGGAAAATTAAAAAAAATTATAAAATATCCGAAAAAATGCTTGACTTAAATAATATTGTTTGATAATATATAAAAGCTGTCGATTTGGACGGCAATGTTTTTCTTAGGAAAAACTTCCCCCGGCTTTCGTCGGGTATCCGAAGACTGTCGTATCGCAGGCGAGAAAGAAGCCTGTTGAGAAACAGGCTTCGAACGAAGACTGACAACTGCATAGGAAAGAAAGAGAAGAAAGATAAAGTACAAAGAAA
>CAJUHC010000040.1 GCA_910586345.1 uncultured Christensenella sp. | reverse complement strand
ATATAAAGCGTCCTGAAACCGTAGCAATATATTTAAAAGGCAAACCCAAAAAAGGAGTAGGACCGCACGACGTTGCGATTGCGCTCGTCGGCGCGACTTTTAAAAAAGGTTTCCTCAAAAACAAAATACTTGAATTTATCGGGCCGGGAATAAAAAATCTTTCAATGGATTTCCGTTGCGGAATAGACGTTATGACGACCGAAACTGCTTGCCTTTCAAGCATTTGGGAAACGGACGAAGTTACCGAAGAATTTTTCAGAGTTCACGGCAGAGAGTGCGATTTTAAACCTATGCACCCTTGCGAACCTGCGTATTACGACGGCGCTGTAGTTATAGATTTATCGACTGTCGAACCTATGATTGCATTGCCGTTCCACCCGTCGAACGCTTTTACTGTAAAAGAGTTTATTAGGAACGCAAACGATATTTTAGGCGAGGTTGAAAGTCGGGGCAACGCTCTTTTGCCGAAAGGCGGTTTCCGTCTGCGCGATAAAATCAAAAACGGCAAAGTTTACGTTAACCAGGGAATTATTGCGGGCTGTGCCGGAGGCAATTACGAAAATATCGCGGAAGCAGCCGAGATACTCCGCGGGAAAAGCTGCGGCGGCGAATTCGAACTGAGCGTTTATCCTCAGAGCCAGCCTGTATTCAAATGCCTTGCAGACAACGGTTACGCGTCTTCGCTTATGAGCTCGGGCGCAGTGTTGAAAACCGCTTTCTGCGGTCCCTGTTTCGGCGCGGGAGATACTCCGCATAACAACGGACTTTCTATACGGCACACTACGAGGAATTTCGAAAACCGCGAAGGTTCGAAACCGAGCGAAGGACAGCTTTCTGCGGTCGCGCTTATGGACGCGCGCTCGATTGCCGCGACGGCGGCGAACGGAGGGGTTCTTACTCCCGCAACGGAAGCCGAGTACGTAAGAAAAATCAAAAAATATTACTTCGATAAATCGATATACGAAAACCGCGTTTATTCGGGTGTGGGCAAGCCCGATAAAAAAGCGGAGGTTGTTTACGGTCCGAACATTGCGGATTGGCCCGAGCAAATCGCGCTTACCGAAAACGTGCTTATAAAAGCCGTATCGGTAATAGAGGACGAGGTGACCACTACGGACGAGCTTATCCCGTCGGGCGAAACTTCGTCTTACCGTTCGAATCCTTTAAGGCTTGCCGAGTTCGCGCTTTCGAGGAAGGACCCCGAATACGTAAAAAACGCCAAAGTTGTGAAAGCGGACGAGGAGTACCGCCGTATTAACGGCAATATTCCCGAAAACGTTTTAAAAGAGGCGGGAATAAAAATCAAGCCCGACACTCTTTACGGGAGTTGCGTGGTTGCGAAAAAAATCGGCGACGGTTCCGCGAGAGAACAGGCGGCTTCGTGTCAGAGAGTTCTCGGAGGAATAGCCAATATAGCTGTGGAATACGCGACCAAACGATACCGCTCCAACCTCATAAACTGGGGTATGCTTCCGTTCGTATGCAGAAAGTTCGATTTCAAAACGGGCGATTATATTTATATCGAGAACGTAAAAAGTCTTATAGCGGAAGATGCTCTGGTTTTACCTGCGAAACATATTTCCGGAAGTTCCGTAAAAAATATAACGCTTGAAATAGGCGCGCTTACCGCCGAGGAAAAGAAGATAATTTTAGACGGCTGTTTGATAAATTACAATAAAAACAAATAAAATTTACGCCCTGCGTTTATTATTAAAACGCAGGGCGTAATTTTATCTGATAAAGCGCGGCATAGGTCTGGGTTCAGGGCGCTGTCCGTGCCCTCTGCGCGGTTCGCGGTTTAAACGCGGTATATAGAACGGCGGGCGGGTCTTTTCTGTAATTTTTCCGTTTTGTTCGTTTTGTATTATCTCGGTATCGGAGTCTTGGTTTATTTTCTCCCGTGCGGGTTTACAGCCCGAGAATATAGCTGAGATTAACACAAGAAGAACCGCCGTTAAAATAAAAAACTTTTTCATATAAACAGTATATAAATTTGGAAAAAAGTTATTCAACCGCTTGAAAAAATTCAAATTGCGTGTTAAAATCAAATTACCTGAATTCAAAGGATTTACCTGAGGGCAAAGGGCTTAATAGATAAAGCATCGATAAAGTTATGCTTTTTTTGCCGTACCCTCGATTTATAGGAGGGTTTTTTTATGTCTGAAAAAAGACTTGCGGTAATAAGCGTTATCGCGGAAAACAGGGAACACAGCCCCGAAATTAATTCGTTGCTGTCCGTCTACGGCGAATATATAGTCGGTAGAATGGGAATTCCATACAGGGAAAGAGGAGTTTCCGTGCTCAGCGTCGTTATAGACGCGCCCGCGGAAATTATCAATACTCTTACAGGCAAACTCGGTATGCTCGACGGCGTCTATGCAAAAACTTTAATGTCTAAGGTGTGATATGCGAAAATTATTGTCCGCGCTTTTATGCGTTTTTTTGGCTGTTTCCGTTTCTTTGGGTTTATCGGCTTGCGGGAATAAAAAAGATTATATATCGGTCTATACGCCCGACGGTGCGCCCGCGCTCGCCTTGGCGAAACTTATGGACGAAGAAAATTCGTTTGGCGGAAAAACCGAATATAACGTCGTCGACCCGTCGCTTATCGCAGGTTTCGTTACGGGTGAAAATCCCAAAGCGGATTTATGCGTTCTGCCTTTGAATCTTGCAAGCAAATTACTCGGTTCGGGCGAAAAATATAAAATGCTCGGAACGGTCACGCACGGCAATCTTTATATACTTAAAAAACAGGGCGGAGAAGATATAACGCCTGAAAATATGAGCATACTTAAAGGCAAAGTCGTTGGAGTTATTCAGCTTGCTAACGTCCCCGGGCTGACTTTCAAAGCCGTATTGCGCGGTAAAGGTCTGGAATATTCCGAGCTCGGAAACAATAATTCGCCAGATGAAACGAAAGTTAATTTAAAAGCGGTTTCGCCCGAACAAGTTGCTCCGTCGGAAAAGACCTGCGATTATTACGTCGTTCCCGAGCCTGCCGCTTCCGCAAAAGTAAACGCGACTAAGGGCGCGCTTTCGTTTGCGGGAAGCCTGCAAAATCTTTACGGCGCGGACGGCGGATACCCGCAGGCGGTGCTTGCGGCGAAAAGTTCGCTTATCGAAAACGAACCCGAATTTATATCGCGGTTTATTACGGCCGTTTCGGAAAGCGGGGAATGGCTTCTTTCTGAGAATACTTCTGCCGAAAGGGTGGTAAATGCGGTTCAAAAACATCTTACGGACGGTTTGAATCCGTCGTTTACGGCTAAGAATCTTTCCAAAGACGTTATAAAAAACTGCGCGGTGAAATTCGTTGATTCGAAAGATTGCAAAAACGAGGTTAACGCGTTTTTAAATGAATTAATCGCCGTCAATCCGTCTTTCGCAAGCGCGGTTTCGGACGGTTTCTTTTACGTTGGAAATCAATCTTGAAAAACTTCATTAAAAAAAGAAAGATTAATATAATATGTTCCGTTTCGGCGGTTGCGCTGATGTTTGTCATATGGATAATCGCGTATTTCTCGGTTAAAAACGATTATCTGGTGCCGTCGTTTTCGGATACTCTAAAGAGCCTCGGGAACTTGTTTTCTGACGGCGGGTTCTGGATTTCGTTTTTAAATACTTTCGGAAGAACTTTGCTTGCGTTCGCCTTATCGTTTTTGCTGGCGGTATTGTTTGCTGTTCCGTCGGTTTTAAGCAAAGCTTTTTACGCGTTCGTAAAACCTGTCGCCGCGTTTATGCGTACGCTTCCGACGCTTGCGGTCGTATTGATACTTCTTATCTGGACTAATCCCGTTATCGCGCCCGTCGCAGTTACGGTTCTTATACTTTTTCCGATGATTTACGCGCAGATTATAGCGGCGGCGGGCGGAGTGGACGAGGGGATTCTGGAAATGGCGCGCTTGTACGGACTGAAAAAGAGAGAAAAACTTTTTAAAATTTATATGCCGCTGATTTCTCCGAATATTTTGGCGCAGACCGGCGCAAACGTTTCTCTCGGTTTGAAAATAATGATTTCTTCGGAAGTGCTCGCCAATACTTATAACAGCCTCGGCGGTATGATGCAGACAGCCAAACTTTATGCGGAGATGCCGCGGCTCGCTGCGCTGACCGCCGTAGCCGTAGCCGCGGGGCTCGTTATAGATGTTGCGCTGTCGCAATTCGAGCGGATAAATTACAAGTGGAGCAAAAAGGAGGGCGCACGTGATTGAGATTAAAAATTTTTCAAAAAGTTATTCGGACGTTACGGTATTCGAAAATTTCAATCTGACCCTCGAAGAGGGGAAAATTACTTGCATACTCGGCGAAAGCGGAAGCGGTAAAACGACTCTCTTGAACGCAGTTGCGCATCTTACGGAATACGGAGGAAATATAACCGGACTTAAAAGTTCTTACGTTTTTCAGACTCCGAGACTTGTTCCGAATCTGACCGTATACGGAAATCTTAAACTCGTCTGCGGCGACGGCGGTAAAATCGACTCTATGCTCGAACGTGTCGGACTGTCGGATAAAGCAAAAAGCTATCCCGTCGGTCTTTCGGGAGGGCAGGCTCAAAGAGTTTCGCTCGCCCGCGCTTTTCTCTTTGAGAGCGACGTAATTTTAATGGACGAACCGTTCACTGCTCTCGATTTGAAATTGAAAAAAGAATTGAACGAGCTGTTTTTCGATGTTTGGAAAAAAGACAAAAGAACCGTAATTTTCGTTACGCACGACGTCGACGAGGCGGTTTGTTCCGCGCACAGAATATTGGTTATAAACCGCGGAACCGTTGTTTACGATAAACGCGCGGACGGCGAACCGCCGCGGGCGCTTAACGTAGCGGAGAAGCTGAGAGATGAACTCGTTTCCGCATTATTGTGAAAAGAACCCGTTTAAAAACGGGTTCTTTTCGTCTGAATTTCCGGATAACGGACGTTTTATGTTGCGGCAAGGAAAAATTTATATAATATTTTTAAAAAAAACTATATTCAAAAAGTTTCCTTTTATCAATATATTGTGTTATAATTAAGCCGATTGTTGAAGATATTGTGGTTTTAAGCTACAAAGAACGTAAATCCGGAGCGGAAAGCTACTATACACAGGTATACGTTAAGTACGCCGATTACCGGCATAAGAATCATAAGAAGCAGATTTTTAAGACGGTAACGCATTATAAACATACTGATATAAATGCTTATGGCTCCGCCGAGAATAGCGGTTAAAATGAGTTTTCCGTCACCGCTGTTCATTTTCGATTCGTCGTCTGAATATTCGTCTTTTTGCGACTTTAATAAAATAACGGCGTAAAAGTTGACGGCAAGTATATACACGATAAAAATAATGTATAATAGCAGCATATATAAAGTATGCCGAAAATTATGCGTTTAATACTGAGAGGAATTGCAATATGGCTAAAATAGCGATAATTATGGGCAGCAAGTCTGATTTCGCAGTGGTTAAACCCGCTGTCGGCGTTATTAAAAGTTTCGGCGAAGATGCGGAGGTTAGAGTAATTTCCGCACACAGAACGCCCGAGGAAGCGCGGGAATTTTCTTCGTCCGCAAAAGAGAGGGGAATAGAGGTGATTATCTGCGCGGCGGGCAAGGCGGCTCATCTCGGCGGGGTTATAGCGGCGGATACTACTCTTCCCGTAATAGGACTGCCCGTTAAAACCGATATGATGGGCGGTCTGGACAGCCTTCTGTCAATTGTACAGATGCCCTCGGGTATACCAGTTGCGACCGTCGGCGTAAACGGCGGAGAGAACGCGGGTCTGCTTGCTTTACAGATTTTAGGCTTAAAATATCCCGAAATTGCGAAGAAACTTTCGGACTATAAGAAAAATATGAGAGAAAAAATAAATGCAGACGATATAGCTCTTCAACAGGAGTTGAAGACGCTGTAAAATCATACCCGCAGTTTGCTCTGCGGGTTTTATAAATAATACTGTTTAAAATTTTTTAGGAGAAAACTTATGGAGAAAAAGGAACAGCTTTACGAAGGCAAGGCAAAAAAGGTTTTCGCAACGGAAAACCCCGATTACGTTATCGTATCCTACAAGGATGATGCAACCGCGTTCAACGGACTTAAAAAAGGCACGATTGCGGGCAAAGGCGTCATTAACAACAAGATGAGCAATCTTATGATGGCTATGCTTGAAAAAAAGGGAATTCCCACTCATTTGGTAGAGGAGATTGACGACAGAAATACGGTTGTTAAAAAAGTAAACATTGTTCCGCTCGAAGTAATAATAAGAAACGTCGCCGCAGGCAGTTTCTCTAAGCGTTACGGGGTTGCGGAAGGTACTTTGTTTAATTCGCCTACGATAGAATTTTCATATAAGAACGATGATTTGGGAGACCCGCTCATTAACGATTATCACGCGCTCGCGCTCAACCTTGCTACCGCGGAAGAAATCGATACCATTAAGAAAACGGCTTTTGCGGTGAACGACGCGTTGAAAGAGTTTTTCAAGCATCTCAACGTCGATTTGATTGACTTTAAGCTTGAATTCGGAAGATTCAAAGGTCAGATAGTACTCGCGGACGAAATTTCTCCAGATACCTGCCGTTTCTGGGAAGCTGGAAGCTGGGATACTACCAAACACGTCAGCCTTGACAAGGACAGATTCCGCAGGGATTTGGGCGGAGTGGAAGACGCGTATAATGAGATATTCAAACGTCTCACAGGAGAATAATAAATGGGCGGATTTTTCGGCTCTGTAAAAAAAGAAAGCGCGGTTTTCGATGTTTTTATCGGTACCGACTATCATTCGCATCTCGGCACGAAGCGCGGAGGAATGGCGGCTTACGACCCGTCCGTCGGCTTACAGCGGGAAATACATAATATAGAGAATGCTCCTTTCAGAACGAAGTTTGAGAAAACTTTATCGGAAATGAAAGGTAACGCCGCAATAGGCTGTATAAGCGATACTGACCCTCAGCCGCTTTTGATGGTTTCGAAGCTCGGTACCTACGCGATATGTACTATCGGTATAATCAACAACGTTTCTGCGGTAATGAACAATCTGCTTTCAAACGGCGGTTATTTCGACGCTATGACGGGAAGCAAAGTAAATTCAAATGAAATCGTAGCGGCGCTTATCAACAGTAAAAACGACTACGTCGAAGGTATACGTTACGCGCAGGAACAGATAGAGGGAACGGTTTCTATTCTGCTGTTGACCGACAGAGGTACATTGATTGCGGCCAGGGACAAGGTAGGAAGACTACCCGTTCTCATAGGCAGGTGCGATAGCGGATACTGCGTATCCTTTGAAAGTTTCGCATATAAAAAATTGGGTTATACGGACGAGCGCGAACTCGGACCCGCCGAAATCGTCGAAATTTCCGCGGACGGAATAACTCAGCTTTCCCCTCCGGGCGAAAAAATGCGTATATGCGCGTTCCTTTGGTCGTATTACGGTTATCCGACTTCAACTTACGAGGGAGTAAACGTTGAAGTTATGCGCTGTAAAAACGGACGTATTTTTGCGAAAAACGACGCGAAAACCTGCGATTTGCACGACGTGGATTTCGTAGGAGGTGTTCCCGATTCGGGTACTCCGCACGCAATAGGTTATTCCAACGAGAGTAAAATTCCGTTTGCGCGTCCGTATATTAAGTATACTCCTACGTGGTCGCGCAGTTTTATGCCGGTAAATCAAACGGAGCGCAATAAAGTCGCGAAGATGAAACTTATTCCCGTTCACGAATACATAGACGGCAAAAATCTTCTGCTCGTCGACGATTCTATAGTCAGAGGAACACAGCTTAAAGAAACCGTTGAATTTTTATATTCTCACGGAGCAAAAACGGTTCATATGCGTTCGGCGTGTCCGCCCATAATGTACGGTTGTAAATATCTCAATTTTTCCCGTTCTTCGGGAGATATGGATTTGATTACGAGACGCATTATGTCGGAACTCGAAGGCGAAGACGCGATAAATCATCTCGAAGAATACAGTAACTGCGAAACCGAACGCGGAAAGGCTCTGCGCAAAGCAATTTGCGATAAATTCAAATTCGAGTCTCTTGAATTCCAGTCGATAGAAGGTTTGATTGAGGCAATCGGCATAGAGCCTTGCAAACTCTGTACGTATTGTTGGACGGGCAAGGAGTAATTTAAATGGAAGAGCAGGACGAACTGCACGAAGAATGCGGAGTTTTCGGAGTTTATTCCCAGGAAAACCGCGACGTCGCGTATTCGGTTTATTACGGACTTTACGCGCTTCAGCACAGAGGACAGGAGTCTGCGGGCATAGCGGTCGCTTACGCCGACAGAATAGTTTATCATAAAGGTATGGGGCTTGTTTCCGACGTATTCGCGTACGGAAATTTAGACAGGCTTCCCGAGGGCGATATCGCGATAGGTCACGTAAGGTATTCGACGACGGGAGCAAGCCAGCTGCTCAACGCACAACCCGTGGTTTTTACAGGTAAATGCGGTAAAATGGCTCTTGCCCATAACGGCAATCTTACGAATACGAAACAGCTTCGCGAGAAAGCGATAGCGGAAAACGCGGTGTTTCAGACCTCTGTCGATTCGGAGGTAATGGCGGTTTTAATTAACAGTCTGTCCGACGGAGATATATTGAAGGGCGTAAAACGCGCCTGTCCGTATTTCAAAGGTTCTTACGCTCTCGTAATAATGACGGCGGACAAACTGATAGCGGTCCGCGACCCTTACGGTATTCGTCCGCTTTGTATAGGTTTAAAGGACGGCGACGTAATGGTTGCGAGCGAAACTTGCGCTTTGGACGCAGTCGGCGCAAATTTTCTTCGGGACGTAAGACCTGGAGAAATAGTCGTCGTTGATAAAGGTGGCGTTAGTTCTTCGTTTATGGACGGGGTGCCCGAAGAGAGCAGAATGTGTATTTTCGAATACGTATATTTTGCGCGCCCGGATTCAGTTCTCGACGGTAAAAGCGTTTACGAAGCGAGGAAGGAAGCGGGAAGACTGCTTGCAAGATATTTTCCTGCGGAAGCGGATATTGTTTCGGGAGTTCCCGATTCCGCAAACGTTGCGGCAAGAGGCTATGCGGAGGAAAGCGGAATACCGTTTGCCGAAGCTCTCGCCAAAAACAGATACGTCGGAAGAACTTTTATTCAGCCTGACCAAAGACAGAGAGAAAAAAGTTTAAATATAAAAATGAACGCGTTACGTGCGAACGTCCGCGGTAAAAGAGTTGTTATAATAGACGATTCGATTGTCCGCGGAACAACGATGCGCAAAATCGTTAAAATGTTACGCGATGCGGGCGCAAGCGAAGTGCATATACGCGTTTGTTCGCCGATAATCAAACATCCCTGTCATCTCGGAATAGATATTCAGACATATTCGCAGCTTATAGGCGCATATAAAAATGAAAAACAGATATGCGAAAGCCTCGGCGCGGACAGTATAAATTATCTTACGGTAGACCTGCTTGTAAAAACGTGCAAAGGCGCTAACGTAGGTTTCTGTCTGGGCTGTTTCAACGGCGAATATCCGTTTCCGCTTGACGGTTACGAAGCGGACAAACTTAAATTAGAATAAAGGAGCAAAACTATGGCAATTTCTTACAAAGACAGCGGAGTAGACGTAGAAAGAGGTTACGAGGCCGTAAAATTAATGAAAGAACACGTGCAACTGACTTATACGGAGGGGGTACTCGGCGATTTGGGTTCGTTCGGCGGTTTCTTCCAGATGCCCAAAAAAGTTAAACATCCCGTACTCGTCGCGGGTACGGACGGGGTAGGCA
>CAJUHC010000039.1 GCA_910586345.1 uncultured Christensenella sp. | reverse complement strand
GCGCTGTATAAAGCTACCGGAGATATTTATATCGTTGCCGACGTTCTCGGACATAAAGACGTAAATACCACGCGTAAACATTATGCTGCGATAAGCGACGATAATCGCCGAGGAGTCGTCGGAAAAGTCAAATTGCGGCCGAACGAAGATAATTAATAAACGACGGCTTAATCGCCGTCGTTTAAAATTATCTTATCTATTTTTATTACTGCATCGTCTTTGATTTCGAGACATTTACCGCAATTGTCGCAAATTTTATTCGGATTTAAATCACATATTTCACATTCAAGACAGCCGATACATTCTCTCTCATAAAGCACACACTTTTGTCCGTTTTTTTGTTGCATATTTTCTACCTCTGAAAACATTATATTATAATTTAAATTAAAATACAAGCAAATTAAACAGAACAAACGTTTGATTTATTTAAATGTTTTATGTTATAATGTTTATAGAGGTATAAATTAATGAAACGCATAGATAAAAGTGAGATTGTATTTGAATTTATTAAGAAATTTATTTCGGAAAACGGCTACTCTCCTACCGTCAGAGAAATTTGTAAGGCTTGCGATTTAAAATCGACAGCTTCCGCTTTTACTTACATTAACGAACTTACCGAACGCGGGGTTTTAAAGAAAGCCGGAAATAAAAACAGAGCGGTTTCTCTTAAACAATATTCGGTATCAGTGCCTTTAATCGGTACCGTGGCCGCAGGTCAGCCGATATTCGCAACGGAAAATTACGACGGTTTCTATTCTTTGCCCAACAATTTATTCTCCGGCGAAGATTTATTTATGCTTAACGTACACGGCGACTCAATGATAAATATCGGTATGCTCGAAGGCGATAAAATAGTAGTTAAAAGACAGGAAACAGCGGAAAATGGAGATATTGTTGTCGCTCTCGTAGACGATAGCGCAACCGTGAAAAGGTTTTTCAAACGCGACGGAAAAATAATTTTACATCCCGAAAACGACGATATGCAAGATTTTATTTTCGATAACGTTACCGTGCTCGGCAAAGTTATCGGTCTTCTAAGACATATTTAAAAAACCAACCTTACTTTAATAAGGTTGGTTTTTTATTCAAAAGCTCCGCTATTTTTAGCGGAGCTTTTTTAATTATTTATTACTTTTTGCATTTGCAAGCAAGTCTCCGATAGAAGTTCCGGAAATGCTGCCTTCGCTCCAAGTTGAAAGTTCGTCTTCAGAATTATCTCTTCTCGTAAAACGCGATTTGCGATTTTCTTTCTCTTCACCGTTTTCATTCTTAGGCGCACGGGGAACTCTTTCAGGTTCGGGAAGTATTGCTTTAATAGAAAGGTTCATCTTCTTAGCGTCTACGTCGAATGCGATAATCTTTGCATCGACCTCGTCGCCTACGTTAAGAACAGATGCAGGAGTTTCGATTCTTTCATAGCTAATCTGAGAAACGTGAACAAGTCCGTCTATACCTTTTTCAACTTCAACAAACGCGCCGAAAGGAACGATTCTGACAACTTTGCCGTGAATTATATCTCCGACGTTATATTTTCCTTCTGCAAGGTCCCAAGGCTGAGGCTGAAGCTGTTTATAACCGATAGAAACTTTTTTATTCTCTTTATCGATTTTAAGAACTTTGAATTCGTAAGACTTACCGATTTCAAGCACGTCTTTAACGGAATCGACTCCCGTCCACGAAAGGTCTGAAATGTGTGCAAGACAGTCAAAACCGTTTACCGAAACAAACGCGCCGAAATTCGTCGCTCTTTCAACTTTACCTGCAACAATATCACCTACGGCAACGCTGGCGAAAAACTCTTCTTCTTTTGCTGATTTAGCGGCTTCTCTCGCTTCGTGTTCTTCCTGTAATATTACGCGTTGGGAGGCAATTATTTCCTTCTTGCCCGTCTTTCTTATTTCAAGCGCGCGAAGACGCAGGGTTTTACCTTCGTACTTAGTCAAATCTTTAACGAATCCGGGACGGATTTCTTTTGCGGGAACGAAAACCGAGTAAGTGCCCAACTGCGATACAAGACCGCCTTTATTGGTACCCGTGCAGACAACCGAAAATTCTTTGCCCGCTTCTATCTCTGCACTGAGAGCTTCTTCCTCTTTTAACATCCTTATCATCTTCTGAGAGAGTTTAAGGCTAGGTTTAAGCTCTACGACAAGCAAATCAATCGTTTCGCCGATTTTTTCTTCGTATTCCTCGACGCTGTACTGTTCGCAGTCGAGCTCGTCTTTACTCAAAGCGATTTCTTTCTTTGAGAAAGGCAACAATATCTGCAAGCCTTCTTCCGTTGCCTGCGATATAGTCGCCTGAACAAGCTGTCCTTTTTTGAACTTCGATTCGTTGTCGATTTTAGCAACTACGTCAGCCATTGAGTTCGTTGCCTTAACTTCTGTGTTTTCTTCCATCTTTAAGAGAACCTCCCGGGTTTGCGCATTCGGGGTTGACGCCCCTGAAACAATACCTACACTTTTGAATTTTTTTATTTTGGAATAATCCAAATCCGCGGCGCTCGAAAGCCGAAAAACGTTTGCGCAATATTTCAAAGCAAGCTCGTATAATTTATTGGTGTTACTACTGTTCAATCCGCCAACAACAAGCATCGCTTCGCAATTTTTAGCAAGTTCTTCCGTCTCTGTCTGCCGTTCTATAGTAGTATAACAAATCGTCTCGAAAACAGCAACTGTTTTTTCACACAGTTTTCTAATATTTTTTATAATTTTTTCGAAATTCCTCGCGGAAAACGTGGTTTGGCTTACCACGCAAAGATTCTTATCAAAAAGAAACTCGGGAATTGCGTCCGCAGAACTGACAACTGTCGCGTTCCCGTTACACCAGCCCAAAAGTCCTACGACCTCGGGATGAGTAGGTTCGCCGACTATAACGATATGATTGCCCGATGCATTCTGTTCCTCAACTATCTTTTGGGTGCGTTTAACGAATCCGCACGTACAATCGACGATTTTAATATTTCTTCTCATACATTCGCCGTAAAAGCTTTTGGGAACGCCGTGAGAACGAAATACGACTGAACTTCCGTCCGGAACTTCGTCAAGACTGTCTACGGTTTTAAGTCCTTTATCGTTAATCGCCTTGACAACTTCCGCGTTATGTATTATCTCGCCGAGCACATAAGCGTTTCCCGTTTCAAGCGACAGCGCAGTGTTAACCGCATATTGCACTCCTTTGCAGAAGCCGCTATTTTTTGCAACGAATATTTTCATTATTTATTTTTCTTTTTGCTTTTTTTTCTTGTAATCTCGTTCAGCTCGTTATATAATTCGAGCATTTTTTCACACAAAGCTTTGTCGCATTCTTGTATGTCTTCTTCGGTAAGGCGTTTATCGTAGTATTCGCTGAATTCGACAGGTTCACCGTACATTACGTGTGAACGTCTTAAAAATTTGATCTTTTTGACCTGCACCACAGGAACTATAGGAGTTCTCGTTTTAATGGAAAGCGCCGCCGCGCCGCTTTTAAAAGGAAGAAAAATCTCTTCACTCTTATTTCTCGTACCTTCGGGAAAAATGATTATAGATTCACCGTTTTTTAAATACTTCATAGCCTGCATAATTGCTTTTACGTCCGTTCCGTCTCGGTTAACAGGTATACACTGACATTTCGTAACGAACTTTTTCATTAATCCTTTTTCGAACAGCTCACGTTTTGCCATAAAATGAACGGGTTTACTCGTCGCCATTGCGATAACCACAACGTCCAATAAACTCAAATGATTCCCGACAAAAATGTATGGTTTATCGTCATACAGCTCCGTATGTCCGTGTTTTTTATAAGGAAACAACGGACGGTAAAAAATCCGTTCGACACGTCTGATTGTTCTGAACCATTTTTCAAATTTATTGAGTTTTGCTTTTTCTTTTTTCGCCATTAAATTTTACCTTGAATATTTTTCGTTATATAATTGACAACGTCGTCGACGGTCATATAACTTGTATCCACCTCAACAGCGTCAACCGCTTTTAAAAGCGGTGCTATTTTACGCGTCTTATCCTGTTCGTCGCGTTTTATTATTTCTTTTAAAACTTCTTCATACTTCTGGTTGACGCCTTTGCTCACGTTTTCCTTTGTTCTTCTGTCCGCCCTGACTTCAGGTAAGGCTGTTAAGAAAAACTTAAATTCCGCATCGGGAAGTACGTTCGTTCCTATATCGCGCCCGTCAAGCACACAGGAATTAAGCCGTGCGATTTCGCGCTGTAACCCTACCATTTTTATTCTTACGCTCTCGTGCGCGGAAACCGTCGAAGCAAGCATAGAAATTTCAGGAATTCTTATTTCATCGGAGACGTTCTCACCGTTCAATAAGGTAACTTGCGCGCCGTATTCGTATTTTACCGAAATCGTTATTTTATCCAAAAGCTTTTTAACGCTTTCTCCGTCAGATACGTCTACTCGGTTACGGACGCAAGCCAACGCGCAAGCACGGTACATTGCGCCCGTATCGAGATATAAAATATTGAAACGTTTCGCAATAAGTTTTGAAACCGTACTTTTTCCGCTGCCGGCAGGACCGTCTATAGCAATGTTCAGTTTACCTATTAAATCTTTTCTCAAATTTACAGCGCCTCTGAGATAAACGTGTTCCGCACTAAGGTTGCTCTCGGTAAGAACCATTACCCTGATACATTTCCTCAAAGCTCCGTTTATTTCCGGTTCGAGCGACGAGAATAACGCGCAGGAAATAAAACCCGCTTCTCTTGCGGCTTTCGCCGGATAATAAGAACGTATATCCGCAGTATTAGAGAACATTATACATATAATTTCCTCATCGGAAAGGCTGTTTTTTTCTTTTATTTTCAAAAGAAGTTCGCTAACGCACTCCTTAATTTCTTCCGCGGTATCGTTCTGAACCGTAGTCGCTCCTCTTATTGCTTTCATAATTTATTCCTTTATGCTTTTCCCTGCAACGTAACCTGTTGAAAAAGCTATTTGTAAATTAAATCCACCCGTAAAAGCGTCCAAATCAAGTACTTCTCCGCAAAAATATAAACCTTTTACAAGCTTGCTTTCCATAGTTTTAGGGTTAATTTCTTTAACGTCCACTCCGCCGGAAGTTATAATGGCTTCTTCGAAACCGCGCAAAGACGAAATTAACATATCAAAATTCTTAATTACCTTCAATAAATTCGTCCTTTCGCGCTTCGTAACGGAATTAACTTTCTTTTCCTGCGAAATTTCACTGCGTCTTAAAATTTCCGGTATTAACGCAGACGGCACAAGTTCCTTTAAACAATTAAATATCGTTTTATTTTTGAATATTTCAAAGTCTCTTAAAAGCCGTTTATCAAGCTGTTCTGCCGATAACGCCGGCTTTAAATCAAGCGAAACTTTTAACGTATTTATATCCAGTCTGTTAACAACGCTCGAAGCAGATAAAACTATCGGTCCCGATATTCCGAAATGGGTAAAAAGCATCTCGCCGAAAAATTCTTTTATAACTTTTCCTTTATTTATAACGGATAAGTTAACGTTTTTTAGCGTGAGTCCCTGCAATTCTTTATAAAAGTTTCCTTTTAAATTCAAACCGCAAAGCCCTTGTTTCAGCGGAATTACGTTATGACCCGAGCATTTAGCAAATTCGTATCCGTCGCCCGTAGACCCTGTCGAAGGATAGCTCAGTCCTCCGGTACAAACTATCACTTTATCAAACGAAAAACTGCCTTTTGAAGTAATTATGTCAGATATAGTACTATTTAAAACATTTATTTTACTTACTTCTTCGCAAAAATTAAATTTAACCCCAACACTCCTGCAATACTTTTCAAGGCATTTCGTAACGTCGCTCGCCTTATCCGATACGGGAAAGACCCTTGCTCCGCGCTCTGTTTTAAGCTTTAATCCGCCGTCTTCAAAAAATTTTATCGTCTTCTCAGGCGAAAAAGCATAAATTGCACTTGTAAGAAATTTAGAGTTATTTACTACGTTTAAAAGAATTTCGTCGGGCGCACAGTCGTGCGTTAAATTACATCTTCCTTTTCCCGTTATATATATCTTTTTTCCGCATTTTTCATTTTTTTCAAACACGGTTACGGAATTGCCGTTGCTCGCCGCCGCATAAGCAGCTAAAAGCCCCGACGCTCCCGCACCAATCACCGCTACTTTCATAATTAAGCCTTACGGCGTGAACTCCGTTCACGCCGTTAAAATTGAATTTATACGGGATAAACTCTGTCGGGATTATCCGCCAAATCTTTATCCACTCCCGTCTTTTGAGCCTTGCGCCATTTAAAATAATTTGTTGAAACTTCGGGGAAAAGCGCGTAAGAAAGAACGTCTTCGGGTTTTTCATAAAATCCGTCGGACTTAACCTTTTCCGTAAGCGTTTCCATTTCATCTTGTATTAGGTCTGCCGGACGGCAAGTTATCACTTCTTCGCCGTTGACGGTACACATTTTTGTTACTTCGGGATTTATCTCTCCCGATACAGAGCCGTATCTGCCCAAAATCAAATCTTTATACTGAGCCGTAATAGTTTTATATCTTCCCAATAAAACATTCCAAACCGCCTGCGTTCCCACAATCTGGCTTGACGGAGTCACGAGAGGAGGATATCCGCAATCTTTTCTTACTTTGGGAACTTCAGCCAGACATTCCGTTAATTTATCTTCCTGTCCAGCTTGTTTAAGCTGGTTCATAAGATTAGACAACATACCGCCGGGTACTTGATAAAGCAACGTATTTATATCTACTCTCCTAACTTTCGGATTGATAAATCCGTCTTTTTCAAGACGTTCAGCCACTTTATTAAAATGATTGACTATCGGCAACAGCTTCTGAATATCAATACCTGTATCGTACGGAGTATCTTTAAGCGTTGCAACTAGCGGTTCCGTCGCAGGATTCGAAGTACCGTTACCGAGTGGTGAAAGCGCGCAATCAACTATATCTACTCCCGCCTGAACAGCCATAAGATTTATCATATCACCCGTACCGGAAGTATTGTGCGTATGGAGATGCACTTTTGTTTCCGGCTTCAATGCTTTTTTAAGCTTACTTACAACGTCGTAAGCAGTAAAAGGCAACAATAGGTTTGCCATATCTTTAATACATATATTATCCGCGCCCATTCCTTCAAGCTGTTTTGCGAGATTTACAAAATATTCCGTCGTGTGAACGGGGCTTGTTGTATAAGAAATTGCAGCTTCGCATACGCATTTTCCGCCTGCGCCGTATTTTTTTATCGCTTTTATCGACTTTTCAAGGTTTCTCGGGTCGTTCAAAGCATCGAAAACTCTAATTACACCTACCCCGTTTTCAATAGATTTATCAATAAAGTTTTCTACCACGTCATCCGCATAATGCCTGTAACCTAAAAGATTCTGACCTCGTAAAAGCATCTGTATAGGCGTTTTTTTAAGGTGCTTTTTTAAGTTTCTTAATCTGTCCCAAGGGTCTTCGTTCAAAAATCTTAAACAAGAATCGAAAGTTGCCCCTCCCCAAGCTTCAAGCGAATAATATCCTATTTCGTCCAAAAGAGGAAGAACTTCCTCCATTTCGTCGAACCTCATACGGGTCGCCGCGTGCGACTGGTGTGCGTCGCGGAGTATAGTATCCGTTAATAAAAGTTTTTTACCTTCCATAATTCTCACCAAAATAAATTTTTAAATAAAGCAGGCAAGCAATACGCCCGCGGCTATAGCAGAACCTATAACGCCCGCTACATTGGGTCCCATTGCGTGCATAAGCAGATGGTTCTGAGGATCGTACTCTCTTCCGACGTCTTCCGAAATTCGAGCCGCCATAGGAACGGCTGAAACGCCTGCCGAACCAATCAAAGGATTTATCTGTCCTTTCGTAATCTTACACATCAATTTTGCGACGAGCAGACCTCCGATTGTTCCCAAGACGAACGCAAATAAACCTATTCCTATTATCGCAAGCGTATCTATACTCAAAAACAATCCGCCCTTAGCTTTACAACCAACAGCTATTCCGAGGAATATAGTTATAGTATTCATAAGTCCGTTCTGCGCTTGGGTAGAAAGTCTGTCGACGACGCCGGATTCTTTGAATAAATTACCCAACATCAGCATTCCCAAAAGTGTTATTGATTCGGGAAGTATAATTCCGACAACCAAAGTTACCACTAACGGGAAAAGAATTTTTTCAAGCTTGCTGACCTGACGGAGAGGCTTCATTTTTATCATCTTCTCTTTCTTCGTGGTAAGTATGCGCATTAACGGTTTCTGTATTATAGGAATCAGCGCCATATAAGAATAAGCCGCTATCGCTATCGCGGGAATTAAATCTGGCGCAAGTTTCGAAGCAACCATAATCGCCGTAGGACCGTCCGCCCCGCCGATTATCGCTATAGCCGCCGCGGCGGCCGCTGAAAAGCCGAGAACGGATGCAAGTATAAACGCTATAAATATACCAAACTGTGCGCCCGCGCCTATAAGCATACTCTTAGGATTTGCCAATAACGGTCCGAAATCGGTCATAGCGCCTATTCCGAGGAATATAAGCGGAGGATAAATAACCTTATCGACGCCGAAATACAGATACCATAAAAGCCCTCTGTTAACGGTAGCGTCATAACTTTCATCTAAAATAAACGAATAATTAAACGTTTCGGCAAATTGAGTTACTTCGTTAACAACGTCGCACTTGATATAACCCTGTAAATTAAATAATTCCGTAAACTGTCCATAACCCATAGTGGTTTGGACGTTATTTATAAGGTCTGAGTAATTCGCATAATACGTTACCGTATTATCGGCAACACTTCCTTGACGGATAAAAATGAAATAGTCTTTATAGTTATCCAAACTTAAATACTGCGGGTCTATATAAACTGCAATATTTTCATATTTATCTACAACGCCTAAGCTGACTGCAGTATCGACCGGATGTTTGCCCCAAAGCACAACCTCCGCGCCCGGAATATTAATCAAAAACATTCCGAAAGCTATAGGAAGCAGAAGCATAGGCTCAAATTTTCTTACTATGGCAAGATACATCAGCACGAACGAAATTAAAAGCATTACATAATTCTGCCAATTCCCTTGTACGAATCCCATTGATTCGAACAGATTGCCGAATATCTGACCAAAGTTTACAAGTAAACTTTGTTGCATAGCTCCTCCGCTCAGCCTATTACCGCAAGAACCGCATTTGTTTCGACGTTAGCGCCCTTTGCCGCGCCGAAAGTAACTTTACCGTCGCAGGGCGCGGTTATTTCGTTATCCATTTTCATAGCTTCGAGAACCATTATGGGCTGGTCTTTTTTTACTTGGCTTCCATCGGCTACGAGAATATTTTTAATAATTCCGGGGAACGGCGACAAGACCTTTTCCCCTTCTGCAGATATTTTTGGTGCGGTTACAGGCGCAGACGAAACCGTTTTTGTTTCCGAAACGACGCTTGACGTATCTGAGCCGACTTCTTCTACTCCGACCGAATAACTTTTACCGTCGATAGTTACAATAAAATTACGCATTACTTATCTCCTTATAATCTCTTTATTCTTCTTACCCTGAATTCACATTCGGGTTTTTCTTCACAGTAATAAGCCATTAAAGCCGCAATTATCGCCGCCTTTACTTCATCCGGAACTTCTCCGTCGCCGTCGTCAACACATTCTTCTTTGCTTTCATTATTTGTTTTAACTTTCTTTTTGCCCGCCTTAGTGAGAAAAGCAAGATTATCGGTTTTTCTTAATACAAGACCTATAAGCCAGATAATAATAATTATTATAGAAATGCCGATAAAAACAATAAGATAACCTATAAGAGCATATAAACACGCTTCACCGAAGCCGAGGCTGCCTTCCTGATTTATCAATGATAATAAACTGTTTCCCATCTACCGCCTCACTTTAACAACATCTGCAAAGAAGCGATTAAATATTGTCTTAAAAACGAAGGCTGAATTATATTATCTATATAACCGCCATTAGCCGCGTTAACGGGGTCGGAAGTTTCTTCCGCATAACGGAGAGCAAGTTCGCTTTTATCCGCTTTTGTTTCGGAAAATTCGATTTCCGCGCCCTGAATACTGTCAAATAACGCTATTTTTGCATTTGCAAACGCGTACGTATAATCATATCCCATACTTTTGGCGGCGAAAACCGTATACCCGAGCCCTATCGCTTTTCCGTACACAACTGAAATTTTTGCGGAACAAATACAGTCCAGAATGGAAACATATTCGCCGAGTTCCTTGATTACCTTGCTGTTGTTTGTTTCGATATCGGATTCAATCCCCAAAGTATTTACGAACGTTAAATAAGGCAGATTATAGCAACACGCAAACTCCGCAAAGTCTTTAATCTTTCTCACGTTTTCCGCATTGAGTTTAACGCCGTCTTTTGCACTGAATACAATCGCCGCAACGGAAATACCGCCTATTCTACCAAGCAGGCATTTGATTTCAGGCGAATAAGCGCTTCCGATTTCAATCACGCTTTCTTTGTCGAATACCTTCATAACGGTATCCGCATCGTTTTTCTTGTCTAACGTCGGAATACTTTCGTT
>CAJUHC010000038.1 GCA_910586345.1 uncultured Christensenella sp. | reverse complement strand
CGATTGGCATATCGGTAAAAAACTTATGGGAAGGGAGCGGTATGACGAGTATCGTTCGTCTCTTTCAGAGATAAGCGCGATATGCGAACGGGAAGAAATTGAACTCGTACTTGTTGCAGGCGACGTATTCGATACTTATACTCCGTCTGCCGAAGCCGAACGGATATTTTACGAAGGCGTCAAACAGATAGCCGAATTTTCCGCGGTTCTCGTTATAAGCGGAAACCACGACGATTACGTGCGTCTTACGGCGGCTTCGTCGTTTGCAAGCGAAGCTAACGTTTATATAGTAGGCAATAATTTACAAAAATTGAACTGTAATTCGACGTTTGCTGTAAAACCGATACGGTCTGGTAACGGATACGCGGTATTCGAAGGTAAGAACGGCGATAAAGTATATATAAATATTTTACCTTATCCGAACGAGGCGCGCTTTAAAGAAGGGAAATCGGACGAAAGTTTTGAAGATAAAATGTCGCGCTGGATAGCTTACGGCGAACGCGGTAAACAGGAAAAAATGCCTTCTATATTTTTATCGCATATTTTCGTCGCCGGCGGAAAAGTTTGCGACGGCGAGAGGGAAATAGATTTAGGAGGCGCACGGGTCGTTCCGACTTCAATGCTTCCGGGTTCTGATTATTGCGCTCTCGGTCATTTGCACAGGCGCCAGAAGCTCAAAGGCAACGCATATTACAGCGGTGCGATTATGCAGTTTTCTTTTGATGAAGCCGGAGCCGAAAAATCCGTCAACGTATTCAATCTAGGTAACGACGGAATAACCGGTTTTAAGCAAATAGCTTTAACATCGTCTAAAAATTTGATTCGTTTGCAGGCGAACGGCGCTGAGGACGGAGTTAAACTTTTAAAGTCAAACGAAAACCGTTACGTCGAACTCACCTTGAATATTTCCGCGCCGTTGACGCCTGCCGAGAGTTCCGCTTTGCACGAGTGCGAAAATCTTATTTCTTTAAAAGCAAACGTAGCGTTAACGGAAAGCTCCGGATTAAGGGTCTCGAATAAAGATAAAAGTTCTTCGCAGATATTTACCGAATTTTATAAAACAAAGTACGACTGTCCGCCGTCGGAAGAGTTATTATCGCTCTTTCTTTCGTTAACGGAGGAAGAATGAAACCTATAAGACTTCAATTTAAAGGAATCAACAGTTTTTCTGAACAGACGGAAATCGATTTCGAAAAACTTACCAAGAACGGTATTTTCGGAATTTTCGGCGATACCGGAAGCGGTAAAAGTACGATTCTCGATTGTATAAGTTTTGCATTGTACGGTAAAGTCGAAAGAAGCAGAGAAAAGCTCGATATAATAAATTACAAAAGCGAAGCCGCGGAAGTCAAATTCGAGTTCGACGTTGTGACGGAAGGTAAGCGAAAAAGATTTTCGGCAGAACGCAGTATAAAGAGAAAAAGCGGTATTCATAAAGCGGTTTTGTACGAGGACGGAGCGTGTATCGCAGATAATGCATCGTCTGTTACAAAAAAAATCACCGAAATTCTCGGTGTCGACGCGGAAGATTTCAGAAAATGCATAGCGCTTCCTCAGGGCGAATTTTCGCAATTCGTAAAATCTCAGCCGTCGGAGCGCATTGCGTTGATAGAGAGGTTGTTTTCTCTTTCCAAATACGGCGACAGACTTAAAGAAAGACTGAAAGCGCGGGAAAGTCGGGCAGAATTAAACTATCAGACGGTATCGGCAAAACTCGGACTTTTTTCCGATATAAGCAAGGATACGATAAAAGAAACCTGCGAGCAGATAGAAATATATAAAAGAAAGATTGAAAAGCTTTCGGAAGACGTTAAAAATGCGGAAAAAGATTATACTTCTTTAAAATTGCTTAGCGAAAAACGTTCGGAGCTTTTGTCTGTGAGTAAAAAATTATGCGAATTTGAAAAAATCAAATCTCGGATGGAAGAACTTCGCGCGAGCATTAAAGCTTTTCCCTTGTGTAAAACCGCAGTCGAATATAATAGCGAACTGAAAGAAAAGAAACATTTGCTTTGCGAAATCAGCGAAGTTATAACAAAAAACGAAGCAGAGCTTAACTTAGAAAAAGAAAATATTTCAAAGCTTAACTTGCGTACGCAAAGCGTAAATTTCGACGAAGCTATAACAAACTGCATAACTCTTTCGGCTAAGTACTCTGCTTTGGAAGGCAAACCCGAAAAACTTGCCGTTCTTGAAAAAGAGTTGGAACGCAAGCGAAGCGAATACCGCGTTAAAGACGAACGGCTTTCAAAACTTAAAAGCAAAGTTGAAGTCGTCGGAACCGAAGTCGGGCAGATAAAAAAACGCATTGCCGAGTACGGAGTAAAAGATATTGAAAAGCTTATAAACGTAGATTTCAAAGGCGCGGTACTAAAAGAAGAATACGTAAATACTCTCGATTATTTTTCAGGTTTAAACGGTCAGATTAAGTTTTTTAAAGACGGTTCCGAATTATATAAATTTATAGAAAGAGAGCTTAAACATCAGATTGACGATTACAAAGACAAGGTTTATCAGGTAAAAGATTTTAATCTCGATTCTGTTCGAAGCAAGTTGGAAAATCTTCAATCCTCCGACGACGAACGTGAAAAGCTTAACGAGTTGTTAAATAAAAAGACAGCTGAACTGAGCGACGCTCAAATCGCGGTGAAAGAATGCGAAAAGGATATGAGCGTTATACAGCGCGAAGGCGGAGAATTACGAAAACGCGCCGACGAAATTAAATCGGAACTTTTGCGGGTTTTCGGAAAAGTTGAAAATTTTTCCGATGCAGTTAAAGAAAATTCCGCCGCTCTTGAAAATCTTAGATTGCAAAAATCGCGTCTCACGGCGGAAATCGAAAAATCGAACAAAAGAATATCCGAACTTTCCGAATTCAAAGCGGGAAAAATCACAGAAGAAAAGGCGGTTGCAAAACAGGCGGAAATACTTGAAGAAAAGTTAAAATCAGTGCTTATGCAATCGGGAAAAGCCGATATAGATAGCTGTGAAAACTTAGTAAGAGAATTTGAAAAATTCGCGGATGTTGAAAAAGCTCTCGCGGAATACGATTCGGATACGGTTTTATTGTCAGCCAGACGTGCAGAACTTGAAAAAACCGAAGGAATTAAAGATTTTACGGAAGAAAGTCTTAAATTCGCGGAGGAGAGAAAAAACTTGGTTTTATCCGAACTTTCCGAAGCGAGGGAAAAACTTGCGGTTTTGTTGTCCGAGCTTAAAAAGGCTGAGGACAGATTAAAAGAAAAACAGCTTTTGCAACAAGATTTGAATTCTGCGGAAAAAGAGCGCAACCTTATCGCCCGACTTAAAGATTTGACGAAAGGCAATAAATTTATGGAATATATTGCAAACGAATATCTTTACGATATATCCTCGCTCGCATCGTCCACGCTTTTGAATCTTACCGACGGAAGATATTTTTTGACCTATACCGATACTTTTTACGCAGGCGATAATTTTAACTGCGGGAAACTGAGAGGAGTTAATACTCTTTCCGGAGGAGAAACTTTTCTTGTTTCGCTTTCGCTTGCGCTGGCGTTATCGCAGACAATATGCGCGTCTTTGAAGTCGATTGAGTTCTTCTTTCTCGACGAAGGTTTCGGAACTTTGGACGGAACTCTTGTCGATACCGTTATGAATGCGCTTGAAAAACTTAAAAGTTCGCGTTTTACAATCGGCGTAATTAGTCACGTCGAGGAATTGAAACACAGAATAGATAATAAAATTACAGTGTATAAAGCGACTGAAAATCACGGCTCTACCGTGCAGATTAGTTGTTAAGGAGAAAATTTTGCCCAATATTTTAACGCCGACTATACTTTGGCACGATTTCGACGATTCGCTTGAACTTTACGAAGTTACGCTTAAAGAAAGGTATGAGGAAGGAATTAAATTCGAGAGCGTCAATTTTTACGGACGCGAAACGGGAGAAGGCAGAGTAAAAATTTACGGGGTTTTCGCAACGAGCGAATTCGTTCCGTCCAAAGAAACCGTTCTTATTTTTCCCGATAGTTCGGACGGAATAGATATCGATATTCTTAAAATGTTTGTTCAAAAGGGCTATTCCGCTTTTATGGTAGATTACCGCGGGGAATGGGAAGGCTCCGAATACAGTACCGTTTATCCTGATAACGTAGGCTACGCCAATACGGTAAATTGCGGCAGGGCAAAAGATTTTGTCGACGAGTCCGCGGTTAAAACCAGTTGGTACGAATGGGTGGCCGTAGGTATATATGCGCGGAAATTCATAGTACAGCGCACGGGAAGCGAAAATATTGCCGTCGTAGGTTTGAGAGACGGAGGAGAAATTGCCTGGAAACTCGCGGTCGCGAAAAAGTTTTCTTGCGTTATTCCCGTTTGCGCCGCGGGTTGGCAAGCTTATTCGGGCGTAAGTAAATTCAAATCCGACGAACAAAAGCTCAATAACGAGAGGTATCGTTTTATTGCCGGAATAGATTCGCAGGCATACGCTCCGTACGTGCAGTGTCCCGTAATGCTTTTGTGTTCTACCAACGACCCGAGATTCGACTATGACAGGGCTTACGATACTTTTTCAAGAATAAATCCCGAATTTGCAGGCGAAAGCGTTATTGCATATTCGGTTGAGTGCGACAGCGCAATCGGAATGAAAAGTACGGCAGATATGTTTATGTTCTTGGTAAAGTATCTTAAACGCCGGCAAATATTTATTCCGCAGCCAGTTGAGGTGACCGTCGGCGTTGACGAAGAGCAGAACTTGGTCGCGACGGCTAAATTCGATAATTTAGGCGTAGTTGAAGAGTCGGGAATGTTTTTTGCAGAGGATTGTATCGACTCTGCCGTCAGAGACTGGACTCTATGCGATAAAGTTTTGAAAATTTCCGATACGGAGCAGAAATTCTTTTTAAATATTTATGAGGAAACCTCAACGCTTTTCGTTCTTTGCTACGCCAAATATACCAACGGTTTTACTATTTGGTCGAAAATGGCAGTCAAAAAGATAAGCGGAAGATTTAAAAATACACACGGTAAGTGCCGTGTTATGTATACGAGCAAAAACGGTATAGACGGTTTTTCGGTTGCGGATATATGTTCTGTTGCCGTAGGCGGTATTTTCTTTACCGACAGTTTAATGGTACCCGAAATCGTTACAAAAGCGAAAGATATAAAAGGAGTATATTCGGAATACGGACTTACGACTTACAGATTAAGCAGTTCGGGATATGCGCCTTCTAAGGACAACGTATTGAAGTTGGACGTTTTTTGCGACGAAACATCGGAAATTACTTTCACGATAGTAAATTCAGCCGACGGAGAAATTTATAAATACAGTCAGAATATTCTCGGCGGGGTATGGCAAAGTCTTATTTTGGAAAGTAAATTGTTTAAAACCGTAAACGGTTCGCAATTATCGGATTACGCGCATAATTTGAGGTTTTGCATTTCCTGCGAAGGAAAATACGCTATAAATAATTTAATGTGGCTTTAATATTATGTTTTATGATGTAAAAGAAAGCTTGTTTTCAAAAAAAGAAGATACAAAATTCAATATTGCAATCAACGCGCTTATCGGACTTGTGGTTGTGGTTCTCCTATTCGAAGTTTTTTTCTCGCTCACGTATTCCGGTATTTACGTTATAGGGACGTCGATGAACAATACTCTTACAGGCGCAGAGGAACATTTCGAGGGCGACGCTTACCTTTCAGGCGGAAAGTTGGTGAGAAAATACGTGGCGGATACGGACGGCGATTACGTTTACGTCAAAAAGAACGAAAAGCCCGATTACGGCGATATCGTGGTTGTCAATAAGGACAGCGGAACGGCTATTATTAAAAGGGTAATCGCGAAAGGCGGGGATTATGTTAAAATCGACGCGGGAAAAGTCTATATAAAACATTCCGACGAAGAGACGTTTCCGAGTGAACCGATATTCGAAGAATACGTTTCGCCCGAACACAACGACCCTTTGAATATAAGCAATACTTTTCATAACGACGAAACAGGATTTTACGTTGAAAAAGACAGTTATTTCCTGCTTGGCGATAACAGGAACGTCAGTCTTGACAGTCGGGCAAACGGCGGAATAAATTTCCGAGAAAATCAGATATTCGGAGTAGTCACGGATTGGTCGATGAAAGGCAAGAGCCAATATACTGCTTTGCATAAGTTTTTCGCATTCGATTTGCCTAGCGTATTCGGAATAGACAACAGGATAAAAAATATAAAAGAGGTATAACAATGCGCGCGGTAGTAACGGTAGTGGGCAAAGATAAAACGGGAATAATAGCAAAAGTCAGTTCGTTTCTTGCTGAAAGGAGTGTGAATATTCTCGATATAAGTCAGACGATTTTACAGGAGTATTTCGCAATGATAATGCTTGTTGATTTGTCGGATGCAAAAATACAGCTTTCGTCTCTCGCTGAGGAATGTTCTCGGCTCGGCAGTGAAATAGGTATGTCGATACACGTACAGCACGAAGAAATATTCAACGCAATGCATAAGATTTAAGGTAAAAATATGTTTAATTACGGCGAAGTATTGGAAACGATAAATATGGTCGAGAAAGAACATCTCGACATACGCACGGTTACTATGGGTATTTCTCTTTTGCCCTGTATAAGCGGTACTGCGGAGAAAACGGCGGAAAAAGTATACGATACCGTGTGTAAAAAAGCGGAAAATATCGTAAAAGTTACGTCTGAATTATCGCGCGAATACGGTATTCCGATTGTAAACAAGCGCGTGTCCGTTACGCCGGCGGCGCTTATCTGCGCGCCGTTCGCCGACAAATCTTATCTTATAGGAAAAGCTTTGGATAATGCGGCAAAAGAGCTCGGAATAGATTTTCTCGGCGGTTATTCCGCGCTTGTTCATAAGGGAATGTCGGACTACGAAAAACAGTTTATCTCGAGTATTCCGGAAGTTCTCGCCAATACGGAGCGGCTCTGTTCGTCTGTCAACGTCGGTTCGTCCAAATCGGGAATCAATATGGACGCCGTCGGTTTAATGGGTGAAATAATTAAGAAGACGGCGGAAAAAACAGCGGACAGGGACGGTTTCGGTTGCGCTAAACTTGTGGTTTTCTGCAATGCAGTCGAAGACAATCCGTTTATGGCTGGCGCTTTTCACGGCATCGGAGAAAGCGGTAACGTAATAAATGTAGGGGTGTCAGGTCCGGGGGTGGTTCAGCACACTATCGAGAATATTCCGAATGCAAATTTAAGCGAGCTTGCGGAAAAGATAAAACGCACCGCGTTTAAAATAACCCGCGCGGGTCAGCTTATAGCGCGCGAAGCCGCTAAAAGGCTTGACGCGGAATTCGGTATCGTTGATTTATCGCTTGCGCCCACGCCCGCAAGAGGTGATTCGGTTGCGCAGATACTTGAAGAAATGGGACTTGAAAGCGTAGGGACTCACGGTACGACGGCTTGTCTTGCTATGCTTAACGACGCGGTCAAAAAAGGCGGAGTGATGGCGAGCTCGCGCGTTGGCGGGCTTTCAGGCGCGTTTATTCCCGTTTCCGAAGATATAGGAATGATTGAAGCCGCGGAACGCGGAACGTTATGTATAGATAAGCTCGAAGCTATGACCGCTGTTTGTTCGGTAGGGCTTGATATGATTGCAATCCCGGGCGATGTTTCGTCTTCGACGATTAGCGCCATTATCGCCGACGAAGCCGCAATCGGTATGATAAACAACAAGACTACTGCGGTCAGAATAATTCCTGCACCGAATAAAAAGGTTGGAGATACTGTGAATTTCGGCGGGCTTTTGGGGCGTGCGCCCGTAATGCCTGTCCATAGCGAATCTGCGGAAAAATTTATATTAAGGGGCGGACTTATACCGGCTCCCATACATTCAAATAAGAATTAAGAGGTGTTAACTTGAAAAGAAACGAAGTCAAACAACAGTATAAATGGAATACGAGCGATATTTTTTCTTCGGACGAGGAATGGGAAAAGTGTTTCAAACAGGCGGAAAGCTCGCTCTGTTTTTCTGAATTTGCAGGTAAATTGCATAACAGCGACAGTTTGCTTGAATTTTATAGAGAAGACGACAGGTTCAGTATTCTTCTGGAAAGACTTGCGATTTATGCAAATTTAAAACACGACGAAGATGCGGGAATTTCAAAATACGGCGCTTACTATGCAAAAGTTGTTTCGCTTTACTCGAAATATTCTACGGAACTTGCGTTTTTTGAACCGGAAATGGCGAAAATAGACGAGAGCTATTTAAAATCGCTTTTATCCGACGAACGTTTTTCGGATTATGATTACTCGATTAAAAAGATAATAAAACGAAAATCGCATACTGTTTCAGAGCAGGAAGAAAGACTGATAGGTATGTCGGGTGAAATTTTTGAATCATTCAGGGAAACTTTCGGAATGATTGACAATCTCGATTTACCTTTGCCGGAAATAGAGTGGGAGGGTGAGAGCGTTAAGCTAAGCCACGGCACTTACGGGATAATTTTGCATTCGGAAAACCGCGATAAAAGAAAAGAAGCGTACGAGAAATATTACGGCGCTTATAAATCATTAATTAATACTATTACGTCCGTTTATCACGGTAATGTGAAAAAGGACGTCTATTTGAGTAAAGTCTATAAATACGGTTCGTGTCTTGAACACGCTTTATTTAACGAAGACGTCGACAGAATCGTTTACGACAATCTTTTGAAAACAGTCGATAAAAATCTACCGTCTATGCACCGCTATATATCCGACAGAAAAAAACTACTCGGCTACGATAAATTATATTTTTACGATATTTACGCTCCGCTCGTTCAGGGCGCGGATTTAAAACTGACTTTCGACGAGGCTTACGATTACGTAATAAAGGGACTTGCGCCTCTCGGTAAAGAATATCAGGCGCTCTTAAAGAAAGGGTACGACGAGAGATGGATAGACGTAGAGGAAACCGAGGGAAAGAGAAACGGTGCATATAGTGCTTACTGTCCTGGAGTTCATCCGTTCGTATTGTTGAATTATAAGCCTACTACTAATGATATTTTCACGATAGCCCACGAAATGGGACATTCGCTTCACAGCCATTTTTCGAGCATAAACCAGCCGTATGCAAAGACGTCTTATACGATTTTCGTAGCGGAAGTTGCAAGCACGGTGAACGAAGTTCTGCTTCTCAAATATATGTTAAAAGAAGCCGTCGACGAAAATTTCAGAAAATATCTCCTCAATTATTATCTCGACACTATCCGCGCGACTTTGCACAGACAGTCTATGTTCGCCGAATTCGAGTACGGAGCACACGAATTGTCTGAAAAAGGAGAACCTCTCACAAAGGAAAATCTGTGCGAACTTTATGCGGGAATCGGAAAAAAATATTACGGCGGCGACATAGAACACGATTATAACATTTCCTGCGAATGGGCAAGGATTCCGCATTTTTACCGTTCTTTCTACGTTTATAAATACGCGACTGGAATTATAACCGCAATAAATATAGCGAACCGTATTTTAAGCGAGGGCGAAAGCGCTGTTCGGGATTATTTCAAATTCCTTTCGGGAGGTTCGTCAACCGACCCCGTTTCGCTTTTAAAACTTGCGGGTGTCGACCTTACAAAACAGGAGCCGTTTGACTTTGCAATGCGGGAATTTGATAAAACTCTTACGGAATTCGAGAAATTAATGGGAATATAAAGTACTATGTCAGACAAAAACAACGTAATGCCCAACAATTTAGATGCCGAGCAGGCTCTTTTGGGCTGTATGCTTATCGATAACGAAATACTTGCCGAAGTTTTGGAACAGCTTGACAAAAACGATTTTTATCAGGAATCGCACCAATTTATTCTGTCGGCTATGAAAATCGTGTTTGCGGAACGCAAACCCGTAGATATGGTAACGCTTTGCGACAGGCTCGAAAGCGACGGTAGTCTGGAAAAAGCAGGCGGTATTTCTTATGTGTCGGAGTTGGTTCAGATTACTCCTTCCGCTGCAAATTTCAAATATTATCTTGACATCGTTAAAAGAGACAGCGTTAACAGAAGTTTGATACGCGCGGCGAGAGAAATAGCCGAATTTTCAAAATCGAGCGACGATTCCGTCAAGAGTATTCAATATGCGGAAGAGCGCATATACAACGTTTCGCGTACGAACGATACTTCGACCGTAAAAGATATTCGAGAAGGAAGCGGTATAAGCGCGGTTTTGGAAAAATTCGAAAAACTTGCAAAGGACAAAGACGCGTTTAAAGGAGTATCGACGGGGTTTATCAGGTTGGACAAGCTTACGAACGGTTTGCAGAAGTCGGATTTAATCGTAATCGCCGCGCGTCCCGGTATGGGCAAAACTTCGCTTTCTATGAACATTATAGAAAACGCGGCTTTGGGCAGCGACGCGGTATGTGCGGTGTTCTCTTTGGAAATGCCCGAAGTGCAGATTATTCAAAGATTGATTTGCAGTGCGGCGAACGTAAGTATGTCAAGCGCGCTTTCGGGAAAGCTCAGTCCTAACGACTGGAAAAAGATAGTTAAGGCGAGCGAAAAATTAAAACAAAGCAGAATAAACATCGACAG
>CAJUHC010000037.1 GCA_910586345.1 uncultured Christensenella sp. | reverse complement strand
TACATGAATTATAGAAAATTTATATTTGTAACTTATTGACATTTACCCACGTGTTCGTTAACGACCCGACGAGGGGATACGGCATAGCAATCGATAAAATGTTAAGTTCATATTAAAAATTCAATTTAAAATAAAGAGCACGAGTGAGTTCATATTGACGACAAATTTCTCATAAACTAATATATGAGAAATTTGTCTTTTAAAAATTATAAATGGGATAAAAAGTATTTAATTGCCGTTTTTATTACTCTTTTATGTGCGATTATTTCAGGCATAGTACTATATATTTTTGCAAATGTTAATATTTATTTTAAAAACTTTGCAGAAGAATACGTTTTTTTTGTATTTAATTTTAAAAACGGCGATTTGATTTTTTCTCATTTATTGAGCGAACTTCTATACCTGTATATTTTTTTTCTTATAGGTTACTGTACTAAATTCAAATATCTGACTTTGATATTTATATTTATACGAGGACTGTATTTTGCCGTTTATACGGCGATTCTTATAGAACTGAACGCGTTCGGCGGAATTACTGTCGCAATACTCGTATTTATCCCGACGTCAGTATTTTCAATAATATTCTGTTGTATTACGGCGGAAACCTGCAAATCGATAAACAAAAAAATCGTATTTTTCGTACCTGCGGTTTTTGCCGTATTCAATACGCTTATTTTGCTGTTACTGATTAACGTTGTTTTCAGAGTGGTAATAGTTATCGTATAATTTAACTTTTTTATCTCATAATAATGGTATGAAAAAGTTAATTACAATCTTATGTACATCTTGTATAATTGCGGGAAGTGCAGCGGCGACTGGTTTTAAAGTTCAGCCTGCCGAAACGGAATTTATTAAAAACTGTAAAGCGGCTTACCTTATAGACTATAATTCGGGCGCATGTATTTATAAAGAAAACGAACAAAAACGCATACCTATCGCGAGCGTTTGTAAAGTTATGACGCTTACGCTTGCAATGGACGCTATAAACTGCGGTAAAATAGCCTTGTCCGATACCGTAACCGCAAGCGAAAAAGCTTCCGGAATGGGCGGTTCTCAGGTCTTCCTCGGTACCGGTTGCGAGTACACCGTCGACCAGCTGCTGAAAAGTATAGTCGTATGCTCTGCCAACGACAGCTGCGTGGCTATTTCGGAAACCGTTGCAGGAAGCGAAGAGGAGTTCGTTGCTCAGATGAATAAAAAAGCAAGCGAACTCGGATGTAACAATACATTGTTTGCCAATTGTACGGGATTGCCGAAAGAACCTCAATATTCTTGTGCGCACGACGTAGCTTTGATGTTCAGAAATTTATTGTCTTACGATAATTATTTTAATTACAGCAAAATATGGCTCGAAGACTTTGTTCATCCCGATAACAGAACCACGTCTATGACAAATACAAACAAACTTATCAGAAAGTATTCGCTTTGCGACGGAGGAAAGACGGGTTTCACGAACGAAGCAGGCTTCTGTCTTGCCGCAACGGCTAAAAAAGACAATATGCGTCTTATATCAGTCGTTTTAGGCGCCGACAGCAGCGATAACAGATTTGCGTCAACGATAAATATGTTTAATTACGGATTTGCAAATTATAAAAATAAAATCGTTCTCGATAAAGACGTGACGCTGAATGACGAATTCGAAGTGAGCGGAGGAAAAAAATCGACTTTCGCAGTATGTCCCGAACGCAACTGTTATGTATTTTCCGCTGCGGACAAAAATCCGAACGTGACCTATGAAATCATTGCGGATAAAGTAAAAGCTCCCGTAGAAAAAGGTCAGACGGTCGGCAGAATAGAAGTTTACAAAGACGGATTACTCTGCGACACTGTAAATGTAGTCTCCGCGGAAGAAATAAAGAAAGCAAATTTCGGCGATTATTTTAAAGACATTTCAAAAGAATGGGCGATATAATAATTCGGAACCGACACTGAAATTATTAATCGGCAATTTATTTGACTATTCTTATAAGCTTTGATAGAATATTATATATATTCTGTCGGAGCTTATTTTATTATGAACGAAAGAGCCACTTTGAAGATAAACGAAAAAGGCCACCTGGAAATAGGCGGAATGGACGCAGTGGAGATAGCGGAAAAATTTGGTACGCCTGTTTACGTTTTCGATGAAGCGCATATACGAAATATGATGCGCGCTTATCGTGACGTTATCGACAATGATTACGACGGATTCGGGTTGGTTCTGTATGCGTCGAAAGCTTTTTCCTGCAAAGCGATTTATTCGATTGCAAATCAGGAAAGTATCGGCGTAGACGTCGTTTCCGGCGGAGAACTTTACACCGCGGTTAAAGCAGGATTTCCGACGGAAAAAATCTATATGCACGGCAACAATAAACTTGTTTCGGAACTTGAATTTGCTCTTGACTGCAAAGTAGGAACGATAGTAGTCGATTCATATCGGGAAGCCGATATTTTAGATAAACTTTGCAAAGAAAGAAACTTAAAACAAAACGTTCTTATAAGAATTAATCCCGGAGTGGAAGCGCATACACACGCATTCGTTCAGACCGCCAGAACCGACAGTAAATTCGGTTTTTCCGTTTCAGACGGAAGCGCGGAAGATATTATAAAGTACGTACTTTCAAAGAAAAATCTCGTTTTAGAAGGTTATCACTGTCATATAGGTTCACAGATATTCGAAAAACAGTCTTTTGTTCTTGCCGCAAACAAAGTTTTGGATTTTGCTTCCGATATTAAAAATAAACTCGGCTTTGAGCTTACAAAGCTGAATATGGGCGGAGGATTCGGAATTTGGTACAACGACGAAGACCCTAAACTTAAACCCGAGGACCACGCCGATTATCTCAAAACGCTTATTGCGGCTATAAAAAATAAAATTAAGGAACATAATCTTAAAAAACCTTACCTTTTAATAGAACCGGGACGCTCTATCGTCGGAGAGGCGGGAATAACTCTTTACTCTGTCGGCGCCGTTAAAGATATTGCAGGAATTAAAAAATACGTAGCTGTCGACGGCGGAATGTTTGAAAATCCGAGATACGCTCTTTATCAGTCTAAATATACGGTTATGCTTGCAAACAGAGCGACTGAGGAGTGCACAGAAAAGGTTTCTGTGGCAGGTAAATGCTGTGAAAGCGGGGATTTGATTGCGGTTGACGTACCGTTACCGAAAGCGGAAAGCGGAGATATTATGGCTGTACTTTCCACCGGCGCTTACAATTATTCGATGGCAAGCAATTACAACAGAAATTTCATACCGCCCGCAATACTTGTGGAGAACGGCAAAGCGGATTACATAATAAAACCGCAAACTTTTGAGGACATCGTAAGAAACGACGTAACTCCCGACAGGCTTAAATAATGATTGATTTAATATTTTTAGTCGCTTCGATTATCGCAGTATTATTCGTATTTGTTCCCCACGAGGCAGCTCACGCTTTCGCGGCGTACAAAAGCGGAGATGCTACGGCAAAAATGTACGGACGGCTCACGCTTAATCCACTAAAACATATCGAACCCGTAGGTATCGTACTTTGTATTTTTACGGGGTTCGGCTGGGCGAAACCCGTTCCGATTAATCCTTATAATTTTAAGAAATACAGAACAGGTCTGTTTTTAACGGCGGTCGCAGGCGTTATTGCTAATTATATTATTGCTTTTATCGCCTATCCGCTATATTTGGTAATAGCGAAATACGCGATTGCATCTATAGAATACGGTTCGGCACTTTATTATTTCATATATTTCTTTGAAAGCGTATTTCAGCTTACGTTCCTTTACAGTATTTCTATTTTCGTATTTAATTTGTTGCCTCTTTACCCGTTGGACGGATTCAGAATAATAGAATCTTTTACGAGGGAAATTAATCCCGTGCGAAGATTCTTAAAAAACTACGGTTATTATATTTTGATTATTCTTGTCGTAGAAAGCTTCTTATGCGATATTCTAATTCGTTATACAAGTCTTCCGTACGTCGGATATTTCGATATTCTCGGCTATGTTCAATGGTTTGCAAAAAATATCATCGGATTCCCCATAACAGCACTTTGGAACGCTATTTTCGGCGTACCTATAATCTGGCCCGTTGCGTATTAATAAAATTCAGTAAAAATTATGACAGAAAAAAATTACGAAAATTTTGAATCGGTTGTAGATTACAATACAGTTCTAGATGACTTTGAAGGCCCTCTCGACCTTTTACTGCACCTTATAAACATAGCGCAGATAAAGATCGAGGACGTTTTCGTATCGAAGGTTACGGAACAGTTTTTAGACTACATAGAGTTTATGAAAACCCAGCCTCGGCGCGACGTAGACAAGGAAAGCGAATATCTGGCTCTTGCGGCTCAGATTATCTACATTAAATCCAAGAGTATGGTTCCCGTTGTAGAAGTCGCCGGAGAGGAAATGGGCGGCGCGGAAGAAGAGGAGCGCGCGTTAATAGAACAGTTAAAACAACGTGAATACGAACTTATAAAAGAAGAAACTCCGAAACTGAAAAATCTCGAAACTATAGGTTATTACTTCAAAGAACCCGACTCGGATTTCAGCAAAGTTAAAATAGTTTATAAAGACTTTAACGTGCACGCTCTTTTAGAAGCTTTTGCAAATTTAATGCTTCGTAACGAAAGTTTACAGCGAGAGAAGCAGAACGTAAAAGAAATACCGAAAGACGTTCATACGGTAGAAGAAAAAGTAACGTTGATTAAAGAAAGGCTTTTAGAACATAAAGAAATCGTATTTGACAGTCTGTTTACGACTTATTCGAGAAACGAAATTATAACCACGTTTCAAGCGCTTCTCGAAATGCTGAAACATCAGTTTATAACGGTTAAACAAGAAACTTCTTTCGGAACCATAAATATTAAACTTAACCCCGACTGGGATTTAAAGGACGTGTCAAGTGGACAATTTGACGAATATAATTGAGGCTATAGTTTTTGCTTCGGGCGAAGCCGTGCCTGTAAAATACATAATTGAAAAATTGGGATGTACGCTTAAAGAAGTCAACTCCGCTACGGCAGAACTTAAAGAAAATTACAGCGGAACAAGCGGAATACATTTATTGACTTTTAACGGCAAACTGCAATTTGCGACAAATCCTCAATATAAAACTTCCGTTTCCGACGTATTGACTCCGATTAAGGAAAAAGAATTCACCAAAACTATTCTCGAATGCGCGGCTATTATCGCATACAAACAGCCTATAACGAAACCCGAACTTGAAGATATAAGACAAGTAAGCTGCGATTACGCCGTACATACCCTTTTGGAACTTGAAATGATAGTGCCTTGCGGAAGAAAAGACGCCGTAGGCAAGCCTATTCTTTATGCAACGACCGACAATTTCCTTAAAAGGTTTAAACTTAACTCTATAGACGAACTTCCCGACTACGACGAGCTTATGGCTCAGATTGCGGAACTTAACAGTTCGCTTTTATCTGAAGACGAAGACGACGGCAATTATCTGTACCGTAAGGACGAATATGTTGAAACATCGGAGGGCGGTAATAGTATTAAAGAGGAAAAACAATCCGAAGATAAAAGACCCGAAATAACCGAAGACGGATATGAACTTCCGGATTTTATCTCTGACGAAGACGACGTAATTAAAATCGATTGATAATTTTTAAACGGGCGGCTGCAAGCCGTCCGTTTTTTGTATATTTAGTTTCACATTACAAATAATATTATTGTGAACGGAGCAATGGTATATTTAGCTGCTGCGGGGTTTCTTATTTCGGTTTTTCCTATACACGTATTTAATTACATTTATATAAATACCGAAGAAAAGTACGCGAGCATAAACGTAACGATTTTCAGGTTTATCAGAATTTATAACATTAATACCATAAAAGACAAACCGAATGAAATGCAGATAAACGGCAAAAACAAGAAAATGAACATAGACGTTTTAAAAATGAATTTTTATAAAATGTTCAACAAAATATGCGTCTGTAAAATCGTCCAGCTTTCCGATTTCGGTTTAAAAAATCAGAACAATGCATATTGGGCGCTTGCCCAAAACGGCGTTACGACCGCAGTGTATAAATTTCTGCAAATTAACGGCAACCATTGCAAACTAAGAAACTATACCGTTTTAAACGAAGAACACTCATCTATCAGATACTACGCAAAAGCGGTAACGGTTATAAACGTTTTAGTTATTACAAAAATTTTATTTATTATGTTAACGGAGAAATTAAATGAACGGAAAAATAAGAAAGCATAAAGAAAAAGATTTTAACGAACCTGCGTTATCAATCGATAAAGTCGCCGACGCCGATACGGTTATCGGAAAATCTATTATTACCGTAAGCGGAACGGAAGTTATACCGCTTTCTTCCGTAACCGTCGTAAATCTTAGCGGCGGCGGAGAATACGGCGATATAAAAACTTTTAAAGAATCCGACGGATTTAAGCTCGCAGGCGGAAACGGTACGGTTATAACTGTAAAACCGAAAGGTTTTTTGATTGACGACGGTAAAGGTTGCAGACTTTTGAAAATGGAAGAGGGCGCCATAGATACGTTGATAGATAAGACAGGGGAGTTAGTTCACAGAATTTCCGACAATGCGTAAGTCTACTTTATTATTACTATGTTTAGCCGTTATGGCTTTTCAATGTGTAAGTTTAACGGATTCAAAAATAAACAGCGCCGAAGCAAGCTCTCAATCGGAAATAGCTATGGAGCTTTCCACCGGAAAAGTACTTACCGAAGGAAACGCAGACGCAAAACTGCCAATGGCAAGTACCACCAAAATTCTGACGGCTATTATTATTATAGAAGACTGTAATCTCGACGAAGTAATCATTGTCCCCGACAAAGCAGTCGGAGTCGAAGGTTCGAGCATTTATCTCAAAAAAGGAGAAGAGATTGATATCCGCGATTTGCTTTACGGATTAATGCTCCGCTCGGGAAACGACAGTGCGGCGGCTTTGGCGATTCATCATAGCGGAAGTATAGAAAAATTTGCGGAAACTATGACTATGAGAGCGAAACAAATGGGCGCAGAAAACTCCAATTTCAAAAACCCGAGCGGACTTCCCGACAGCGAACATTATACAACGGCGCGCGATTTGTGCAATATAGCTTGTTATGCAATGAAAAACGAAACGTTCGCGAATATCGTCTCAACGACAAATCATACCGGAAAGTACAGGAACTTTGCAAACAAAAATAAAATGCTTCGTCTTTACGAGGGTGCTAACGGAGTAAAGACGGGATATACGGTTAAAGCTGGCAGATGTTTGGTTTCCTCGGCTAAAAGAAACGGTATGAACATTGTATGCGTTGTCTTAAACTGTCCCGATATGTATGAAAGAAGCTGTGAAATATTCGATACTTGTTTTGAAACATATAAAATGCTGAATTTAACCCAAGATAAAACATTTATGTGTAACAAAGTACTATGTAAATTAAAAGATAATAAAAACATAGTTATTAAATGCAGTGAGAATTTAAACTTTAAAGTAAAACCTGTCGATTCAGATAAAGACGGGGCCGTAGCAATACTCGAAATTTACGACGAAAATAACTTGCTTTTTAGTGAAAAATTATATAGTATAATAGAGAAATAAAATTTTTAGGACTATATAATGAGATTAAACAAATACCTTGCGGCTTCGGGCGTTGCGTCGAGAAGAGAAAGCGACAAACTTATTAACGAAGGCAAAGTTACCGTTAACGGAAAAACAGCTTCCTTGGGCGCGGATGTAAACGAAGACGACCAAATTTACGTCAACGGCGCAAGGGTTACGATTAAGAAAAACGAATATTATATTCTGAATAAACCCAAAGGATATATTTGCAGCGTATCCGACGAAAAAGGAAGAAAAACCGTAATAGATTTAATGCCTGTAAACGTCGGAAGGATTTATCCGGTAGGCAGACTTGATTACGACAGTGAAGGCCTTTTGATTCTTACTACGGACGGCGAACTCGCACAGCATTTAACGCATCCGTCGAACACCGTTTCCAAAACTTATCTCGTTAAAATTGAAGGAACAATAACCGAAACGGTGCTTAATCCCATAAGGAGCGGAATAGAGATAGACGGGTATATCACAAAAAAATGCAAAGCGCATATCGTTGAAACGAATAAGGAATATACGAAAATTCATATAACGCTTACGGAAGGCAAAAACAGAGAAATAAGAAAAATGTTCGGCGCCATCGGTAAAGAAGTTACGCTTTTAAAGCGAATAAAAATCGGAGAACTCTCGCTGCGCGGATTAGACAGAGGAGCGTACAGGAAACTAAATAAACAGGAAATCGCTTATCTTATGAATTTATAAAACAGCTGAAATATTTCAGCTGTTTTATAAATTTTGTATTTAATTATGAAATTATAACAAAGAGTTTAACATAAAAAAAATGAGTTTATAAAATAAACGTTAATATTTATACGAGGTGAATATATGAAACGTGAAGGTAATATAAAAATATCGAGCGAAAATATGATGCCGATAATAAAAAAATGGCTATATTCCGATAAAGATATATTTCTTCGGGAAATAGTTGCAAACGGCGTAGACGCAATAACTAAATACAAAAAACTGATTACTATGGGAGAAGCGAAAGACGACGGCGCGGAATACTGCATTAAAATTTCCGTCGACAAAAAAGCAAAGACTCTAACGGTTGAAGATAACGGAATCGGTATGACCGAAGAAGAAGTCGAAAATTACATAACGCAGATTGCTTTTTCGGGCGCGTCGGATTTTCTTGCAAAGTATGAGAAAGCGGGCGGAGACGGTATTATCGGACATTTCGGACTTGGCTTCTATTCGGCGTATATGGTATCCGACAGTGTAGAAATATTCACTAAATCTTATAAAAATAGTTCGGCCGTACACTGGGAATCTGACGGAAACGCCACTTACAGTATAGAGGAATGCGACAAAAAAGAACGCGGAACAAAAATAGTAATGCACGTTTCCGCAGAAGAAAAGGAGTTCCTCGACGAAAACAACATAAAAAATCTGGTAAGAAAATATTGTTCGTTTATGCCCTATAACGTTTACGTTACTTTCAAGGGCGACGGAAAAGACAAACCACTCAATTCCACGTTCCCGTTATATGCGAAAAATCCGAAAGATTGCACGGACGACGATTACAAAAAGTTTTACCGCGATACTTTTAACGACTATAACGACCCCATTTTCTGGGTGCATTTGAATATGGAATATCCTTTCAATCTGAAAGGCATATTATATTTCCCAAAAATCAGAAATAAAGTCGAGCTCGAACGCGGAAAAGTAAAACTTTACTGTAACCAGGTGTTTATCGCGGATAATATAAAGGAAGTTATTCCAGAATTTCTTATGCTTTTAAACGGAGTAATCGACTGTCCCGATATACCGCTTAACGTTTCGCGCAGTTTCCTTCAAAACGACAGGGAAGTTAAAAAGATAAGCAAACATATTACTAAAAAAGTAGCGGACAAACTCATTTCTCTTTTTAAAGAAGACAGGGTAAAATTCGAAAATTGTTGGGAAGATACATCGAATTTTATCAAGTTCGGCTGTATTAAAGACGAAGAATTTTACAATAAAATCAAAGATAACATAATATACAAAAATCTTGACGGACAATTCGTAACTTTTAAAGAGCTTTTAGGCGAAGAGGAAATCAAAGAACCGAAAACCGTATATTACGTTTCCGATGAATTGCAACAGGCGCAGTATATAAAAATGTTCAAAGACGCAGGCTTAAAAGCGATTTTATGCGATACGTTTATCGACCCTCATTTTTTAAGTTTCATAGAGTATAAAACTCCCGATAAACTTAAATTTATGCGTATTGACGCAGACGTCGATAGAGCGCTTAAAGACGGTGAAAGTTCGGAGGATGCTGTACTTTCGGATATTTTCAAAACCGCAATAGGAAACGATAAAATTACCTTTAAGTTCGAAAAACTTAAAACCAACGTTCCCGCTTTGATTATTACCGACGAATATATGCGGCGCTATACCGAAATGGGGCAGATATACGGAATGTCAGGCGGAGACCTAGCGCAGACAATGGTTATCAATACGGCAAGTCCGTTAATAGAAAAAATCAAAGAACTTGACAAAGATAAACAGAAATTCGTCGCAAATTACGTATACTCGCTTGCATTATTGTCATTTAAAAAACTCGAAGCAGATGAATTGGACAATTTTATAAAAGATAACCTTAGTCTTCTGGAAAATTATATAAAATAATTTTAAGCACGGAAAATTTCCGTGCTTTTCCTTTTATTGAAATTTTTACTAAATAATTACAGTTTTTTTTAATTCGGTATTGAAAATAAAAAAATTGTATGATAAAATAAATATCGTACAACAGGTGACGATTATGAACGAAGATTTTATGCTTGAAAGCTTTCATAGCGGAACGAACTGTTTTGCTCATAAGTTTTTCGGTTGCCATAAAATCCGCGACGGCAAATACGTTTTCAGGGTATGGGCGCCGAGAGCCGAAACGGTAAGTCTCGTCGGTACTTTTAACTGCTGGAATGAAAACAAAACAATTATGACTAAACTTTCCGACAACGAAAGTTTCGAAGCGGTCGTAACGGCCGAAAACGGCGATACTTATGAATACTGTAT
>CAJUHC010000036.1 GCA_910586345.1 uncultured Christensenella sp. | reverse complement strand
TTCGGACCTTTTGTCGGAAACGTTAGGCGGAGCGCCTGTTAAGGTTATACCCGCAGGCGAAAGAAACAAGAATATAAGACGTTTGACGGAAATATTGCAGGCTATGACCGATGCGGGAATGAAACGCAACGGCACACTAATAGCGTTCGGTGGCGGAGTCGTCGGAGATATAGCAGGACTTGCCGCGTCGCTCTATATGCGCGGAGTAAAACTCGTTCAGGTACCGACGACGCTTTTATCGCAGGTGGACAGTTCGGTCGGGGGCAAAACGGCTGTAGATTTCAATAACGTCAAAAATCTTTTGGGTACATTTTATCAGCCCGAACAAGTTATAGTCGACCCGAGGTTTTTAAGTACGCTTCCGTCGCGCGAAATAAAGTGCGGCTTGGGCGAAATAATCAAATACGGCGCGCTCGATAAAAATATCTATGAAAAACTTCTGAAAAATTCGGACAATCTCTATGATTTTGAATTTTTAGAGGAAATAACTGCGGACTGCATACGCTGTAAAGCCGACGTCGTATTAAATGACGAGCGCGATTTGAACGGAATAAGAAAAACTCTCAATCTCGGACATACGACGGGTCACGCGTTCGAACTGTATTACGGCGGAAAATCGCACGGCGAATTCGTGCTTATAGGCGCATATTACGAAATGTTTATTGCCGAAGCTTTAAAGTCGGGAGGCGGACGCTACTTTGAAAATCTTCTTTCTCTTATAAAGAAGGTAATAAAGAAAATACCTGCTTATGCCGATATAGAAAAAGCCGCGCTTTTCGCTAAGTTCGATAAGAAGAACGAGGCGGATGCAAAGATTTCTCTTATAGTTCCGAAATCGGAGGGTGAGTGTCGGGAACTCGTTATAGGAATCGACGATTATATAAGCTTACTCGCGGAATGCAGAGACGCGATAAAGGCGGGGTTATGAAAATATTGAATTTAGCCGTAATCGGCAAAGACGTTTCGAAGTCCGACAGTCCCCGAATTCACGATTTCATTGCAAAGCAAATGGGCAACCGAATAAACTATAAATCCGTTTCGGTTCCCGAAAATAAATTCGAATCGGAAATCGACGGTTTAATGAAAGAGTACGACGGTTTTAACGTCACTATACCCTATAAAATTTCCGTGATTCCGCACCTTAGAAAGATTTCGGGCGACGCGCTCGTATTCGGGGCGGTCAATACCGTCGATACCCGTACCGAAACGGGCTATAATACCGACGGACTCGGTTTTTCTCTTATGCTTAAAGCCGACGGCGTTGAAGTGCGGGGCAAAACGGCGCTCGTATTCGGCGCGGGAGGCGCAGGCAGAAGCGTTGCCAAAAAACTTGCCGACGCGGGCGCAACAGTCAGCGTTTACGATAAAAAGTTCGAAAATTGCTTAGCCGTTGCAGACGAGTTCGAGGGTATAATTCCGCTTGAAAATATAAAAATTCAGCCTTATAATCTTATAGTAAACGCTACGGGAATCGGAATGCACGCAACGGAGGGAATTTCGCCTGCGGACGAGGAACTTTTAAAAATGTGTTCTGTGGCGCTCGATTTGATATACGTACCCGAAAAGAGCAGATTTTTGGAAATTGCCGAAAACTCGGGCAAAAAAATAATAAACGGCTCTGCAATGCTGTTTTATCAGGCTTATTATTCCGAATGTATTTATTTCGGAACGGAACCGGACGAAACTCAGGCAAAGGAGCTTTTTGAAAAATATACGGAGAAGAATTTATGAAACTTTTATTCGTTAACGGGGTTAATCTCAATATGACGGGCTTACGCGAAAAAGGCGTTTACGGTACGCAGACGCTCGAAGAAATAAACGCGGAAATATCAGAATATTTTAAAGGCGATACCTGCGAATTTTACCAGAGCAATATCGAGGGCGAAATATGTACGGCGATACAGAACGCAAGAGGTAAGTTCGACGGGATTATTCTCAATGCAGGCGCGTTTACGCATTACAGCTACGCTATACGCGACGCTATCGCGTCCGTGGAAGTACCCGTCGTCGAAGTGCATATTTCAAACGTTCACGCTCGCGAGGAGTTCAGAAAAAACTCGGTTATTTCCGAAGTCTGCAAAGGAGTGATATGCGGGTTCGGAAAGAACGGTTATATTCTTGCGGGCGAGAGTTTTAAATTATGAATATAGTTCTTACCGGTATGTCGGGGTGCGGAAAGACGACCGTCGCGCAGGTTTTTAAGAGTTCAGGTAAAACAGTCGTAGACACGGACTGTCTTATAGAAAAAAGGCACGGTAAAATTTCCGAAATTTTCGCGCGGAGCGGAGAACGGTATTTCAGGGACTTGGAAACCAGGGCGGTAAAGGAAGTTTCGGCGCTCGAGGGAGTTGTGATAGCGACGGGCGGCGGCTGTGTTTTACGAGCCGAAAACGTTGAACTGTTAAAAGCGAACGGCAAAATTTTTTATTTAAGAGCGCGGACCGATACGCTTATAAAACGTTTGGAAGGCGATACGGCAAGACCGCTTTTGAAGGGCGGAGTGCGTGACAGAATAATCAAACTGTATTCCGAACGTGCGCAAATTTACGAGAATTCGGCTGACTACGTTATCGACACCGACGAATTGACTCCCGAAGAAACGGCAAATAAAATTACGGAACTGATTATATGAAAACAGCTTTGATAACGGGCGGAACCAAGGGAATAGGAAAAGCGATAGCTTTTGAATTTCTCAAACAGGGTTACGAAGTGGTTTTAAATTACCACAGCGACGAGCAGACCGCGCTGTCGGCTCAGGAAGAATTTAATATGCAGGGATACTGTCCCGTATTGCTCCGCGCCGACGTTTCGGACGAAACGCAGGTGAAGCAGATGTTTAAAGAATTTTTCGAAATTTACGAAAAACTCGATGTGCTCGTGAACAATGCAGGCGTATCGCTCGTGCGCGTTATTCAGGACACTTCGATATACGATTGGGACAAATTGTTCGGCGTGAATGTTAAAGGAGTGTTTCATTGCTCTAAGGCTGTGACAGACAGAATGATAGGCAACGGCGGAGGAAGCATAATAAACGTCGCCTCTATCTGGGGCGAAGTCGGCGCGAGCTGCGAGACCGCGTATTCTGCGTCCAAGGGAGCGGTAATAGCGTTCACTAAGGCGCTTGCAAAAGAACTTGCGCCGTCCAAGGTACGCGTAAACTGCGTATCTCCGGGAGTGATAGACACGCAGATGAATTCACATCTGACGGAAGAAGAGACGCGCGAACTTATAGAAAGCATTCCTCTCGGCAGAATAGGTTATCCCGAGGACGTTGCAAAAGCTTGTTTGTATCTTGCGGAAGCGGATTACGTTACGGGCGAAATACTTTCCGTCGGCGGCGGATTTGCTAAATAGGTTGTCGGTTCTGTTCCTTGCGGATACCGCTTATGAAACCGTAAATTTAAAGGAATAATTTAATATTCAAAAAAATTTTGTATAAAAAAAGGAAATACGGAATTTTTTTCGTAATAGATAGACGTAATGGAGAAGATGCAGTCTTTAAAAGAAAAAACCTACGCAATGGAACAAGAGTATTTTTCGCCGTTTGCGTCGAAATCGAAATATACCCGCGGACGTCTGCGCGAAGAAGCTCCTTGCGCTATGCGCACGGATTATCAGCGCGATAGGGACAGGCTTATATACTGTAAAGCTTTCAGACGTCTCAAAAATAAAACGCAGGTCTTTTTCTCGCCCGAAGGCGACCACTACATAACGCGTCTTACGCATACGTTGGACGTAGCGCAGATTTCGCGCAGTATCGCCAGAGCGCTTTCATTGAACGAGGATTTAGCGGAAGCTATCGCGCTCGGCCACGATTTGGGACACACGCCGTTCGGACACAGCGGAGAGAGGATACTGAATAAACTTTCTCCCGTCGGATTCGAACATAACGTTCAGTCGCTCAGGGTCGTTGACGTTCTCGAAAAAGACGGCGCAGGACTCAATTTGACTTACGAAGTCCGCGACGGAATTTTAAACCATAAGAAGAGCGGAAATCCCGCGACTTTGGAAGGCAAGTGCGTGTCGCTCGCCGACAGAATAGCTTACATAAACCACGATTTGAACGACGCAATCCGTGCCGGAATACTTAAACTCGGCGACGTGCCGAAAGATATAATTTCTATACTCGGAGAAAGCTCTAAAGAGCGGATTAATACCGCGATAACCTCGATATACAATAATTCCGTAGGAACGGACGACGTGAAAATGGACTCGCGGGTCGAAAAGGCAAGTGCAGAGCTCCGCGCTTTTATGTTCGAAAAAGTATATCTTTCGGGCTCGGCAAAAGGCGAGGAGGAAAAGGCGGAAAGAATGCTGTCCGCAATGTATTCTCATTTTATGTCCCGTCCCGAAGACTTGCCCGAAACTTATATAACTCTGCTCGGAAAATACTCGCGCGAGCAGGTTGTCTGCGATTATCTTTCGTCAATGACGGACAGATACGCGGTTTATATGTTCAATAATCTATTCGTACCTAAGGGCTGGACGTTTATCGACGAAAAATAACGTACGGCGTAAATTACTTTTATGGCTACTGCTTTGCAGGAGTTTTTGATAACTCTTAAAGAAAAGTTAAATATTACCGACGTTATCGCAAGTTACGTTTCGTTGGAAAGACGCGGCGGCAATTATTGGGCGTGCTGTCCGTTTCATCACGAAAAGACTCCGTCTTTTTCGATAAACGAGGCGGACCAGTACTACCACTGTTTCGGCTGCGGCGAATCGGGCGACGTAATAAAGTTCGTCCGTGAAATGGAAAATATCGATTTTATGGACGCGGTCAAAATGCTCTCCGAACGCGCGGGGCTTCAAATGCCGCAGACTGGGTTCGATAACCAAAAAACGGTTGAGTTAAAGAGAAAGCGAGATACGCTTTTAAAAATAATGAACGACTGCGCGCATTTTTATCTGGACAACCTCAATTCGGGCAAAGCCGAAGAGCATATAAATTATATTCTGAAAAGGAAAATACCGTCCAATATCGTCAGAACATTCGGACTCGGAGCGAGTTTGAATTTCCACGAACTGCCTAAATTTTTACTTTCGAAAGGCTACTCGAAACAGGATATAATCGACAGCGGAGCGGTGAACGAAGCGGACGGCAGACTTACGGACGCGCAAGGCGGACGGCTCGTCTTTCCCGTCATAAACGCAATGGACGAAGTGGTTGCGTTCGGCGGCAGAATACTGAAAAAGACGGACTTTGCAAAATACAAGAATACCAAAGAAACTATTTTATTTAATAAAAGCAAAACTCTTTATAATATAAATCTTTTAAAAAAGCTGAGAAAGACTCAAACTATAAAGGAAGTGATAATGGTAGAGGGTTACATGGATACCATTTCTCTCTATCAGGCGGGTTTTAAAAACGTTGTCGCGAGTATGGGTACTTCGCTCACTCAGGAACAGGCACGGCTTATAAAGAGATATGCGGACACAGTTCTGATAAGCTACGACGGCGACGGCGCGGGACAGAAAGCGAATATGCGCGGTCTTGAAATTCTGAAAGGCGAAGGAGTGAACGTCAAAGTAGTTCCTCTTCCCGACGGATTAGACCCGGACGACGTTATAAAACAGCGCGGAGAGGAAGGGTATAAAAAATGTCTCGGTTCGGCTATGCCTCTCATAGATTATAAGTTAAACGTACTCGGCAGGGGTTTCGATTTAACGAAAACGGAGGATAAGCGCAAATACGCAACCGAAGCTCTCAATATCGTCCGCACGGTCGAAAGCGCGGCGGAACAGGACATTCTTTTAAAACAGCTTAGAGATACAACAGGCATTACTTACGAATATTTGAGCCGTGAATTGACTTCAAAACCACAGACGGTTAAAACCGTAAAGGACGAGGTTAAACGAAAGGACGATTCCACCAAAATAGAAAAAGCTTCGAGGTTCGTCATAGCGTGTTATTTATTCGGAGCTAAATATGCGGAAGGCGACGCAACGAAGATACCGTTCTGTAACGAAGTTCACGAAATAATAGCGAATTATATAAAATCGAAATATCTCTTGGAAGAACGGATACAGCCTGCGGAGCTGTTTGAGTTTTTTGAAGAAGACGGCAAAGAAAACGCAGAACTAAATTTCATTTTCGATTTGAACGACGGCAATAAATTGGCGGGCGAAGTTAACGAAAAATATTTTAACGATTGCGTAAGACAGCTTAAAATCAACAGGATTAATTCGCAGATAGACGTATTGAAGGCAGGGGCGCAGAAAGAAAACGAAATTTCGAAAAAGCTTTCGATAGCGTCCGAAATACAGAAACTGTTAAAACAAAAGGAAAAAATAAAAAGCGGAGAATAATAATGAGTTTATCCGAGCAAAAGCTTAACGATATTTTAAAACAGATTATCGATACTTACGGCGCTAAGGGAAGTATAACCACTAACGCGCTTTGCGATATAATGGAAAAATACGAAACGACTCCGAACCAGATGGATTACGTTTACAAATCCATAGCGGAAGCGGGTATACAGATAATCGACGAGGCGGAACGCGACAAGGAGTTATACGAACAGGCTCTTTCCGACATCGGTCTTGACGACCCCGTCAAAATGTATCTTAAAGATATAGGAAGGGTTCCTCTCCTTTCGCCCGACGAGGAAATCGAACTTGCGCGCAGAATGCAGGACGGCGACGAGGAAGCCAAGAAAAGACTTTCGGAAGCGAACCTGAGACTCGTCGTATCTATCGCGAAAAGATACGTCGGACGCGGAATGCTGTTTCTCGATTTGATACAGGAAGGCAATCTCGGTCTTATGAAAGCCGTTGAAAAATTCGATTACCAGAAAGGTTTTAAGTTTTCGACTTACGCTACGTGGTGGATAAGACAGGCGATTACGAGAGCTATCGCGGACCAGGCGAGAACTATACGTATTCCCGTTCATATGGTCGAAACTATAAACAAACTCACCCGCGTATCGAGACTTTTATTGCAGAAATTCGGCAGGGAACCCACTCCTGCGGAAATCGCGGAGGAAATGCACATAACCGAAGAACGAGTCCGTGAAATACAGAAAATCGCGCAGGACCCCGTTTCGCTCGAAACTCCGATAGGCGAGGAAGAAGACAGCCACCTCGGCGATTTTATCGAGGACGAATCTACCGTAACGCCGTCCGACAGCGTATCTACTACAATGCTAAAAGAGACGCTGTTATCTGTTCTCAATACGCTGACACCGCGCGAGGAAAAAGTACTTAGATTGCGTTACGGAGTGGACGACGGCAGACCCCGCACTCTCGAAGAGGTCGGCAGGGAATTCAACGTCACGCGCGAACGTATACGTCAGATAGAAGCGAAAGCGCTCCGCAAGTTAAGACATCCTTCGCGTTCCAAACATCTTAAAGATTTCCTCGATACTTGAAACCGTTGAAATATGGACAGGATTGAAACGCTTTGTTCCTTTTTAAAACCTTGTAAAACTTTTGCCGACGTCGCCTGCGACCACGGTTACTGCACTCTGTATATGCTGGAAAACAATCTTTGTTCGGACGCGGTAATTTCGGATATAAGCCCGAAAAGCCTTTTAAAAGCGCAAAAGCTTTTATCCGGTTACATAGAAAAAGGCAAATGCCGTTACGTTTGTTGCGACGGACTTGAAAAAATAGAGGGCACGGACGAAGTTCTTATCGCGGGTATAGGCGGAGAGGAGATTGTCAAAATCTTAAAAAACGCTTATATTCCCGATGCTTTCGTGTTCCAGCCTATGAAAAACGCCGAAACGCTTCGCGCGTATCTGTTGTCGAAAGGCTGTGAAATTACTGCGGACGACATATTTACGGACGGCAAAAACTATTATTTTTTAATAGCGGGCAACCGCGCGCAAGTTGGTTGCGAATATTCTCAGTCTCAGTTAAAATACGGGAAAGACAGTCTGAAAAATCCCGTATTCCGCGACTATTTGACGGCTGAAATAGATAAAAAGAAAAAATACTTAAAATGCGAAATGACGGACGAAAGCCGTTCGCGTCTTTTATCGGACGTGGCTTTTATGGAAGGAGTGCTTGACGGTGACACTGACTGAATTTTTAAAAAAGCTTGAAAAAATCGCGCCCGTTGCTCTTTCGGACGAATTCTGTAAAAAGTACGGTATGTACGATAACAGCGGGATTATTATCAACGCAAGCGAAACGGTGAACGGCGCGCTGTTCACTCTCGATTTATCTTCGGAAGCGGTAAGAGAGGCGGTTCGTCTCGGATATAATCTAATCGTTACGCATCATCCTGCGATTTACGGCGGAATTTCGAGGATAAATTCCGGCGAACCCGTTGCGCAGTGCGTGAAATACGGCGTTTCCGTAATTTCGATGCATCTTAATTTCGACGTCGCGCCCGAGGGTATAGATTATCACCTTATGCGCGGATTAGGCGGAAAAGACGCGAAAATCCTCGCGGAAATCGAAAACGGCGGTTACGGCAGAGTATACGGCATTTCCCGCGTCAAATTCGAAGATTATATAACAAATATAAAAAAAGAATTTTCGACTGATAAGGTTATCGGTTACGGTTCGGAAGAACGCGAAGTAAACAAAGTCGCTTCGTTCTGCGGAGCGGGTTGCGATGAAAAGGCTATCTCGTTCGCCGTTTCAAACGGCGCCGACGTTTTTGTTTCTTCGGATATGAAACACCACGAAATTTGCGCGCTTTCGGAAAAGGGAGTGAACGTAATTCATTTGACGCATTATTCCGCCGAGAGTTACGGTTTTAACAAAATATATTTAAAAATAAGGGAAGATTTATCTGTTCCGTCGGATTACTTTACGGACGGCGGTCTTCTGTAAAAGGAGTTGTAAATTTATGGCTAAGGTAGAAAAACTTTTGAAGTATCAGGCTGAGGATTCCAAGCTTTTGAACATAGAGCGCGAAGCGGCGAATTCGGAACAATGGAAAAACTATTCACAGGCGAAAAGCTTTTTGACAAAAGCGCCCGAAAAACTCGACGCGATGGACGCTAAGGCTTTGGAACTTAATTCCATACTTGAAAAGCTAACTAAAAAATACGAAGAAATAGCTGAAACACTGAAAGATTTTGAAAATCTCGACGAGCTCGTCGAAGAGGGGGCGGATATTTCGTTTTATAAGAAGAACGCGACTCAGATTGCGGAAAGACTTAAATCAATCAAATCGGAAATAAACGCGCTTGTCAAAACCATAAAGGAAGCCGACGAGGAGTATAAAGCTTTAAAAAAGAAAACCATTTCCGTTCAGAAACAGTACGCAGAATATTCCGCGGCGTACTCGGAATACAAGAAAGTCAAGCTCGATGAAATGGAGACGGTAAAAACCGAACTCAAAAAATTAGCGAAGGACATAGACGCCGAGGTTATGAAGCGTTACGAAATGAAACGTAGCGAGAGAATATTCCCTATTATCTGCGCGGTCAAAAACGACAGATGTTCTAAGTGCGGAATGGAACTTTCGATTGTCGGCAAGGAAAAAATAGCAGGCGGCGAAGTCACCGAATGCGAAAACTGCCACAGATTTTTGTATAAGGAATAAATATTTGTGCATTTTGCATAAATATTTATATCAAGTGTTGACAAATTAAATTTTATATGTTATTCTGTAATAACTTAAAAGTGACTATTTCAAGCGGCGGAAAAGCTGCAATTTAATAGGATAAGGGGAAGGGTCGGATTAATTCTAACCCTTCTTTTTTTATAACCGGAGATTGAAAATGAAAGTATTGATGATTAACGGAAGCCCGCATAAAAACGGCTGTACGTACACGGCTTTGAGTATAATAGCGGAGGAACTTAAAAAGCAGGGCGAGGACAGCGAGATTATATGGCTTGGGAACGAACCTGTGCGCGGCTGTATAGGTTGCGGCGGCTGTAAAAAAGACAACGCAGACGGTTGCGTATTCGGCGATGACGCAATAAACGCAGTCGGCGAAAAAATTAAATTTGCCGACGGATATATTTTCGGCGCGCCCGTGCATTATGCTTCGCCGAACGGAGCGACGGTTTGCGCTATGGACAGACTGTTCTGCGCTTTCGGAAAATATATGCAGTTCAAGCCTGCTGCAAGCATAGTTTCAGCGCGTAGGGCGGGAACAACGGCTTCTTACGATGTTCTCAATAAATACATAGGTATAAATAATATGATACAGGTTCCGTCGAATTATTGGAATATGGTTCACGGCAATAACGCGGAAGACGTGTTAAAAGACGAAGAAGGTGTCTGTATTATGCGCGCCTTGGGAAGCAATATGGCTTGGCTTTTGAAATTATTACGTAATGCAAAGGGTACGGAACTTGAAAAACCGTTATTAATTCCGAAAGTCAAAACCAACTTCGTAAGATAAAAATAGGAGCGGATATTTACGGTAATACCCATAGTGAATTTAATAAAACGCAAATAAAAAGATTTAGGCATAGCGTTAAGCTGTGCCTTTTCTGTACTTCTTTTCGTGGACGAATTAGGCTACGCGTAGCCTAGTGAGATATAGATATGTTTTATATATCCCGCAAAATTCAATCGGTTGCGCTCTTTAATTTTTCGTGATATAATGAAACAACTATAAACAGTAATTTAGCGGAGCAAGTTATGAAAGATAAGTCTAACAAAAGAATTTCACCGCTCAGTATAACGGGTATCATATTGTTTACAATCGTAAATTTAATTTTAATATTTATTGCAGCTCTTATGTTTGTAAGCTATTCAGACTGCTTAAAAACTCAAAAGGCAATAGACGGTGACGTTACGGCGGAAGCGGAAATAGTCTATCTTCAAAAACTTCAATTATCGAGAGGAGCTTACGACTTGATATGCCGTTACGTTGATGAAAACGGAATAATATTTGAATGCGCTTGCGGAAGTGGAAGTTACTATGACTACGAGCAAACGGCACTTGATAAGCAACGCATAGGTGAAAAAGTCGAAATTTATATCGGCGAAGTAAGATATGGTAATAAAGGAGTATGTTGGGCAGTAAGTTACGGTAAAGATGTAAACGCAAAAACACAGTTGGCTTGGGGAATAGTTTGTGTCTGCTTAATATTTGTTATGTTCGTGCTTTTAACGTTGTATTTGCTATGCTTTTACGATAAGTTTCCTTTCACAAAACGAAAAAAATCAGAATAAGATAAATTTCAATTTATCGTTATTAAAATGTATAGTTAAAAGCTCTCAAACAAATT
>CAJUHC010000035.1 GCA_910586345.1 uncultured Christensenella sp. | reverse complement strand
GAGTTTCTGATTTACTTAAACTCAATATAGAAAACTTTAAAGCCGAAACCGGTTTAAATACTCCGTCGCAGGTAGTTGACCTGAAAGCTTTAATGGGAGACAGTTCGGACAACATTCCCGGGGTTCCCGGAATAGGCGAAAAAACCGCATTGGACTTGCTTTCAAAATACGAGACGCTTGACGGGGTATATGAAAATATAGGTTATCTTAAAGGTTCGACAAGAGAAAAGATTTTCAATAATCAGGAAATTGCCTATCTTTCATATAAACTTGCTTCCATAAACAGAAATTGCGAACTGAATATAAAACTTGAAGATTGCTCTGCGCCCGAAAAATATAATGCAGAGGTCAAAAAAATTTTTTCAGACTTCGAATTCAGAAGTTTTTTAAGCTTAGATATTTTTTCCGAAGACGCCCGTGCCGAGAACTCTGAAATCGTGTATCCGGAAAAGGTTAACTGTAAATCATATGAAGAAGCCGTTTCTTTCATCGGAACGGAAAAAGAGTTCGGTTTTGTTTTGTCGGATACGGGTGCGGAAATTTATGCGGGCGGAAAAGAATTATCCGTTAAAGTAGCGGGCGACCTTCTCAATATCGGAATTACAAGCGAAGATTTTATAAAAATACTTCGGTTGATTTTTTCGAACGGGAATAACAGGGTAATTACTTTCAATTATAAAACGGTAATGCACACGCTAAATAAGTCGGTTATCGAGTTTAAATGCTCGTTTGACGATGTGTCCTTGGCTAAGTATCTTTGTGATTTTTACACGTCGGGTCTTGATTTGAAAGAGCTTTGCGAATATTATTTATACGATTACGAATATTCCGCTTACGCTGTATGTAAGTTGTTCGAGAGATATTACGCAATGCTCGAAACAGAAAATATGCTTGGTCTTTATGAGGATATAGAAAAACCGCTTCTGACAATTTTATACGATATGGAGGAGTCGGGAATAACGGTCAGTATAAATATGCTCGACGAGCTGGCAAAACGTTTTGAAGCGCAAATGGAAGATTATAAAAACAAGGTCTTCGATAAGTGCGGTTGTAAATTCAATCTTAATTCTCCGTCACAGCTCGGAGACGTCTTATATAATAAACTCGGTATTACGGCAGTCAAGAAGAAAAAAACGGGCAAATTTTCAACGGCTGCGGACGTGCTTGAAAAAATCAAAGACGATTATCCCGTCATAAACGATATATTGAAATTCAGATTATATCAGAAACTATATTCAACTTATATAGAAGGATTCAGACCTCTTATAGGTAAAGATTCTGTTATTCATACGACTTATAATCAGACGATAACGACAACGGGCAGACTTTCGAGCGTTAATCCTAATTTACAGAACATACCTATCCGTGAAGACGAGGGCAGGGAGCTGAGAAAAATTTTTGTCCCGCGTGAGGGTAACGTTTTAATTGATGCGGACTATTCTCAGATAGAATTAAGACTGCTTGCGCATTTTTCGGATTGCAAAGAATTGATAGCTGCATACCGTGACGGAGAGGATATTCATTCGATAACCGCGTCGCAGGTTTTCGGCGTTCCCATAGAAGAAGTAACGCAAAAAATGCGCAGGGAAGCAAAAGCTGTAAATTTCGGTATAATATACGGAATAAGCGATTTCGGGCTTTCTAAGAATCTCGGTATTCCGCTTGCAACCGCGAAAGAATATATAGAAAAGTATTTTAAAACATACAGCGCGGTTAAAAATTATATGAACGAAAACGTGGAGTTCGCAAGAAAAAAAGGTTACGTGTCCACGCTTACGGGCAGAAAGAGGGTAATACCGGAAATAAATTCTTCCAACTTTAATTTAAGACAGTTCGGAGAACGCGCCGCTATGAATATGCCTTTGCAGGGTTCGAGCGCAGACATAATCAAAATAGCTATGATTAACGTATATAAGGCTTTAAAGAAAGCAGGATTAAAAGCTAAACTGATTTTGCAGGTTCACGACGAATTGGTAATCGACGCTCCTGAAAATGAAGCGGAAAAGGCTGCCGAAATACTCAAATACGAAATGGAAAACGCTGTACAACTGAAAGTGCCTTTGACTGTAGACGTTCATTCGGGAAAAAATTGGTATGACGCAAAATAATATTAAAATCGCTGTGACGGGCGGAATAGGGAGCGGTAAAACGACGGTTTGCGATATAATAAAAGAGCAAGGATATTCTGTTATTTCCTGCGATGAGATTTATAATCGTCTTTTACGCGATAAGTCGTTTCTGAATAGTCTCGTATCCGAATTCGGACATATATTAAACGGCGACGGAACTCTGTCGAGAAAAAAACTTTCTGAAATAGTGTTTTCGGATAAAGACAAGCTTGCAAGACTAAATGAAATTACCCATCCGGAAATTATGAAAGAAGCTTTAAAACAAATGTCGGGCAACGGAGTATATTTTTGTGAGATTCCGCTTCTTTTCGAAGGCGAATTCGAAGCGCTATTCGATAAAATAATCGTTATTTTGCGGGATAAAGAATTGCGGGTTGCTTCTATAACGAAAAGAGACGATATATCAGAATTTGATGCTCAAAAGCGCATAAACAACCAATGTGATTACGATAATTTAGAGTTTGAAAAGTACTATGTCATACATAATGACTTGGATTTGACAAATTTAAAACGTATGACGATTGAAATAATCGATAAAATTGTTAAGGCGAATTGAAAAATCGTATAAATAAATTAATTGCTTAATTAAATTAATGCATTTATAAATCAAAGGGTAATCTTTAATATGATAAATATAGATGATTTCAAATGGATACGTCCTCCGCAAAAGTTTGAAATAACAAAAGATGCAATAAAGATATTGACGGAGCCGAATACGGATTTATGGCAAAGAACATATTACGGTTTCAGAAACGATAACGCACCGGTATTGCAAATTTCTTCAAAGGACAAATATTTTTCTTTTACCGTAAAAACTCGGTTCGACAGTAAAAAACGTTTTGACCAATGCGGTATTGTTATGTATCTAAACAGCGAAAATTGGTTAAAAGCATCCGTAGAATATGAAAACGAAAATATTCAGAGGCTTGGAAGCGTGGTAACGAACCGCGGCTATTCCGATTGGGCTACTACTGATATAAATGCAAAAGTTAAAACGATGTGGTATCGTTTAAGCAGAAGAGAATCGGATTATTGCATCGAATGTTCCTATGACGGATTTGAATTTAAGCAAATGCGGATTTGTCATATATGGGAAGGGGACAAAGAAATTCGATTCGGAATATATGCCTGTTCGCCGGAACAATCGTCGTTCGAAGCTATATTTACAGATATGGAGCTTACCGACTGTAAATGGCTTTCACATAAATAAACTTTTAAAATATTTAAACCGACTGCGGAGCAGAATCCGCAGTCGGTTTTTTGTTTACACAAAAAAAGAACGGTTTTCTACCCGTTCTTTTTGGTGCACTCAACAGGAGTTGAACCTGCATGGAGTTACCCACAAGATCCTTAGTCTTGCGCGTCTGCCAATTCCGCCATGAGTGCGCTAATCAAAAGCATAGTAATTTTATATTATTTTATTAAGCTTGTCAAGTCAAAATCAGGTACGAAATAAATTTTTTTGTAATTATTTATATCAAGATTTTTTAGCAAGAATATAGCTTGCGTCTACGAACTTGATAATTTCCTCAATAGAAACTGAGCCGTCGAGAGGAATGGTAAGCCAATGTTTTTTGTTCATATGATAACCTTTAAAGTATTTTTTGTTATCTGTAATATTTTCGATTGTTTGAGGTTCGGCCCTTAAATCGATTATCTCGATTACTTCGTCGCTATCCAAGCCTAATTTTCGTTTTGACAGAATGAGTAATACCCCGTACCATTTTTTATTATCCTTTCTTCGCCAGATTGCATTTGAAGAAAATTTTTTCCATAAAAATTCAAGTTCGTCTTTATATTTATCCGATATATATCGGATAATCTCGGCTGTCTGACTGCCTTTGTAAATATTGCTTTTATAACAGTGTTTTTCGATTTCATTCAAAACTTTTTCGTATTCGTTTTTTACTTTTCCGACAAAAGTTCCGCTAGAGGATTCAATTAAATGAAGTATATACGGTTCGTTTGTAAATTTATCGATTATTTCGGTTCTGATATCGGAATTTTTATTAATTTCGACAATCATCCTAAATTGAGAATCGCAAATATCTATTTCATATATGTAATAATCGTTTTGCAACTTAAAACCGAACGGAATCAAATTATTTTCTATTAAAGCTTTATCTTTAAACATCGTATATAAATTTTCCTAGTTTATAAAAAGAATGTACCGAAACATTATACCACAAAACATAAAAAATAAATTAAAAAATTACTGCATAAATGAAAGTTTATGAAAATAAATTAGAAATATGAGTTTGTCCTTTCTTCCGAAATCCGTCAAAGACGCGTTAGACAATCTGAATTATAACTTTATTTCGGAAATAAGGATAAGGCGCGGACAGCCTGTAATTATCGAGTATAAAGGCGAATATAAATATATAAATTCATCGGGAATTGCCGACAGTGAACGCGGTTTAATTACCGCCGGCGATATAGAGCCGATAATACATAGCGCGACCGGTGGGTGCATTTATAATTATGTCGAACAAATGAAAAATGGTTTTATAACCGTGGAACACGGCGTGAGAATTGGTATAGCGGGAGAATACGTTACCCAAAACGGACAAGTTCAAACGATAAGAAATCTTACGTCGGTGAACATACGAGTACCTCACAATGTAACCGGTTGTTCAAATTTTCTTGTTGAAAATTTGTTTTCAAACGGTTTGCATAGTACTTTAATATATTCAAAACCCGGTTTAGGAAAAACCACTATGCTTAGGGATTTGGCTATAAATTTAAGTCGTTCAAAAAAATGCAATATTTTGGTTTTCGACGAAAGAAACGAAATATCGGCGACGGACGGTGAAGGGAACGGTTTCGATTTAGGCGACAGAGTCGACGTAATCCGCTGTCATAACAAAAAAAATTCGATTTCAAACGCTATACGGGCTATGAAACCGCAATTGATAATTACCGACGAACTTTACGGAGAAGAGGATATTCAGGCGGCGGAATACTGTATTAATTGCGGTATTTGCGTAATAGCATCTTCGCATATCTGCGATAAGAACATTTTAAAAAAAATGCCTTTCGAATATTATGCTGAGCTTGTCGGAATAGCAATCGAACCATTGATTTATGATAAAAATTTTAATACTTATTGCGGTAGTCGCGCTGACGACGTTTATAGGGACTTATCTTTCAGCGAATAAAAAGAAGCGAATGCAGGTTTTCGCCGAACTCTATGAATTTAACGAACAGCTTATTCTGACGCTGAAATTTTCGAGAGCTTCTATCGAAAAAATTGCGGCGCCGTTTAAATTTGTGCCTGATATATTGAAAGGCGAAAGTCCGCTTTCCGGAAACGACGCTGAATTTTTAAAAGATTATACGGATAATTTAGGTAAAACCGACGCTCTGTCGCAAGTCGACTATTTATCCGAGAGAAAAACTTTATTAAAAAAATATAAGGAAGAGAGCTTTACCGATTATAAGAAATACAATTCGCTTTACGTGAAAATTTTCTTTTTAATCGGCGTATTGATAGCTGTTCTGCTGGCGTAAATGGACATTAGCATAATATTTAAAATTGCCGTCGTCGGCATTATAGTTACGATTATATGTCAGGTACTGAAAAAATCCGACAGAGACGATATAGCTACGCTTGTCAGCTTAGTCGGACTTATTATAGTTTTAACTGTGGTAATATCGATGATTGCGGATTTATTTTCTCAAATAAGGCAGTTGTTCGACCTTTTCTGATGTTAGTTCTGCGACTTTGCTGTATTGCCGTTATTACCGGCGTCAGTGCGTTTATCTTAAAAAATCACAAATCCGAACTTGTTCCGCTGTGCATTACCGCAGGAGGAATAATTATGTTTCTCTATGCTTTCGATTATCTGACCGAAAGTATAGAATTTATTAAATCGTTTACACAAAATGTTGGAATAGACAACGAAATTATCAGAGTAATTTTTAAGATAATAGGAATAGGTTTTCTTATAGAACTTACTGCAAGTTCCGTAAAGGATTTGGGATTCGAAAGCGTCGCGGACAAACTTATACTGTGCGGTAAGATAGTTATTTTCGTCGTATCCGTCCCTATACTCAGCGGCACGTACAAAATTATAGTTTCAATGATAAATCTGGTATGAAAAAAAGATTAATTTTGTTTATCGTTCTTGCAGCCGCGCTTATTGCCGCATTTACAGCCGGCGGTATCGCGGCGTATGCGGAGGAGGACGGCAGAGAGGAACTCAATGAAAATATTTCCGAACTTTTAAAAGACCTTGACTTAACGGAGCTTGAAAAATATCTCGAAGAAAACGCAGACAGCTATCTTTTTAAGTTCGGCGATACCGCTAAAGAAATTGTAGAATATCTTATCCAGGGCAATCTCGGAACCGATTACGGCGGTTATTTAAGCGAATTATTTTCGATAATTTTCAAAAACGTTATATCTTTGATACCTGCGTTTGCCGAGATAACGGCCGTGGCTTTGCTTTCGGCTGTCGTGAGCGCGGCTGAAGGCAACGTTCTAAGTAAGTCAACCTCCAAAATCGTACATCTCGCCTGTTATTCGTTGATAATACTTATTATCGGTTCGATGCTCGCCGGCATAATATCGAATTGCGTCACCTGTATAAACAGCGTTAAAAAACAGATAGAAATAATCACGCCGATTCTCGCCACGCTGACGGTGCTTACGGGCGGAACGAGTTCCGCCGCGATTTATCAGCCGTCAGCAATATTTCTTTCCGGCGGAGCCGTTGAAATAGTAAGTGCGTTCATATTTCCTGCTACGATAGCTGTTATCATACTTAACTTTATGTCCAAGCTCAATTCGCAAATGTCTTTTACGGGCGTAACTGCGCTCGTTAAAAGTATAATGAAATGGGTGATAGGTATAACTGTTACGGTATTCAGCATCTTTATAACGGCTCAGAGTTCGGCTTCGTCGCTGTTTGACGGAATCATATTCAAAGCTACTAAATACGTAGTGAGCAATTCCGTGCCTATAGTGGGGAATTTTCTGTCAAGCGGATTCGATATGCTTACTTCCGCGGGACTGCTTATAAAAAGTTCGGTCGGAATATGCGGACTGATTATGCTTTTATTCGAACTGATAGGTCCGATAATACTTCTTTCGGCTTTTTCGCTTATTTTGAAATTCGTAGGAGCTGTCGTTCAGCCGATAGGTGAGAATAAGCTGTTTTCGCTTCTTTCAGACCTTTCCAAAGATATAGAATATTTTATCGCCGGACTTTTGACGGTTGCGTTTATGTACGCGCTCGTAATAATGCTTATAATAAATTCTGCTAACAGTTTTATATGAAAACATATTTATTGACGGCCGCGGGAGTTATATTTTTATCTGTTATAATTTCGCTCGTAATTCCCGAAGGCAAATTAAACAAAAGCATAGTTTTCGTTATGCGTATGGCTTGCATTCTCGTTCTTATACAGCCTATTACCGGTATTTTCAAAATCAGTTCCGCTTCGGTAGATGAACCTCTTTACGATTACGTTTATATTTGCAAGGTGTATTCCGACAATCAGAGCGAACAGCTTGAAAAACTGCTGTTAAAGGAATTTTCCGAAGAGTGCGACTGTGTTGTCGAAATAGTACACGATAACGGCAATTTTAAAGCCGAAAGCGTGACGGTGGAAACAAATTCGCAGGACGAAAAAATAATAAACGATATTTACGAATATTTGGAAAAGTTAAATTATATAAATATAACAGTATATGCGAAAAGTTATTGATTACGTGAAAGAACATAAAAAAATCATCATAGTGGTCTTATTGCTCGCTATACTTATCGGCGCCGTATATTTTATCGACAAAGGAAAAAAATCAACTTCGACGTCTGTCGGGAATACCGCTAAGAGCGCTTCTGAAATCAAACTCTGCGGAATTCTATCAAATATCGAAGGAGTAGGAAATACCGACGTAATGATTACGGAAAACGAAGGAAAAATACTCGGAGTAGTAATCGTCTGCGAGGGCGCGGACAATATTATGACGAGGAGCAGTATTTTAAACGCCGTCTCGACGGCGCTGAATATAGACAAAAAAATTATCGCAATCTATTCAATGACTGTATAAGGAGAAATTTATGTCAAAAACAAAAAAAATCATCGTAATGTCATCACTCGTACTTTTACTTGCCGTTACCGCGGTGCTTAACGTGGTACTTGCAAAGAACAGGGCAGCCAAGGGCGATTCCGCCATAACAACTTCCAATTATTTCACTAATTACCGTTCCGAAAGAACCACGACGAGAAGCGAAGAACTCGTTCAGATAGACAGCGTTATCGCGCTCTATGAGGAAGGCAGCGAAAAATATACCGACGCAGTAAATCTTAAAATGAAAATAGTTGAAATTATGGAAAAAGAACTTGTTCTCGAAACAATGATTAAATCGAAAGGCTTTTCGGACGCCGTTGTTTCTATCGGTATCGATTCGGAAAACGTTAACGTATTTATCAATTCCAGCGAATTGGATATGACCACCGCGCTTTCTGTATATAACTGTCTTAAAGAAGAAGCAGGCATCAATCCTTTGAATATAATTATTATGCCTGTTTACTCACAAATTTAAGATTGTAGTTGCAAAATAAAAAAAACTGTGTTATACTAACGATAAGGAGAAAAATATGGCACATATCAGACACGACCCTACTTCTACGCAAAAGGGAAAAGTAACTTATAATTCGGGTATAGTCAGCGGTATCGTTGCGTTGGCGATAAACGAAGTCGACGGGGTTTCTCTTCTCAATACAAAGAACAAGGGCGTAAAGCTCAATTTTGAAAAACAAGGAATTATCGCTGATATAAGCGTAAAGGTGGACAGTAACTTCAACGTTCCGTCGCTCGCTTTTAAAATTCAGCAATCTATAAAACACAACGTCGAGTCGATGACGAAATATAAGGTTGCGAAGGTTGACGTTCACATTCAGGACGTAAATTTCCCCGAAAATTCGGCATTGTAAATATTACGTTTATTCCCTTAAATTTTTTAAGGGAATATTTGTATTTAACGGAGTTATATGAGAACGTCGGCAAGAGAAACACTTTTTAAAATAGTATTTGCAACACAGTTCACAAAAAGCGCGGACGAAAGTTTTATTCGCGCGCTTTACAAGTCTGAAAAACTTACGGAAGACGACGTAAAGTATTGCGCGTCTGCACTTAGTATAATAACCGTACACGGCGACGAGCTTGTGCGTATTATCGACGAGCGTTCGAAACTTTTTCCCGAGTCCCGTCTTTTTCCCGCAGACAGGAGCGTACTTATGATTGCGTTGGCGGAAATAATGTACTTAGACGATATTCCAAAAGCCGTTTCGGTAAACGAGGCAGCAAACATCGCTTCGAAATATTCTTCGGAGAAGAGCGCGTCTTTCGTCAGCGGTATTCTTTCGGAAATTATAAGGGAACGTAAAAATGTATAAGATTATCGACGGCAAAAAAATAGCCGCGGAACTGCGCTTGAAAATCAAGTCGGACGTTTCAGATTTCAAGAAAAATACCGGCAGAGATATAGGTCTTGCGGTGGTTCTCGTAGGAGATAATCAGGCTTCGCAGATTTACGTGCGTAATAAAATAAAAGCTTGCGAAGAAGTGGGAATAAAGTCTTTCGCGTATTATATGCCGAAGGAAACTTCGCAAAATGAGTTAAACGCTTTAATTTCGGAACTCGCGCTGGACGAAAACTTGCACGGAATTCTTGTGCAGTTGCCGTTACCCGAACATATTAATTCAGAGGAAGCGTTAAAACTTATTCCCGAAAGCAAAGACGTGGACGGGTTTTCGGCGAATAATATAGGCAATCTGTGTCTTAACGGAAAAAGCCTTGTTGCCTGTACTCCTAACGGAGTAATGAAAATGCTTGAATACGAACAAATAAATTTAAACGGTAAAAACTCGGTTGTAGTCGGCAGGTCCAATATAGTCGGCAAACCTATGGCGATGCTTTTATTGAATGCAAATTCTACCGTTACGGTTTGTCACAGCCGGACCGTAAATCTTAAAGAACATTGTCTTAACGCCGACGTAATAGTCGCCGCTGTCGGCAAAGCGAAATTCATTACCGCGGATATGGTGAAAGAAGGTGCCGTCGTTATCGACGTCGGTATGAATAAAGACGAAAACGGCAGGCTTTGCGGAGACGTTGATTTTGAAAACGTCAAAGAAAAGTGTTCGTATATTTCGCCTGTTCCGGGAGGAGTAGGACCTATGACTATAACAATGTTGATGTATAACACGTATATTTCTGCGTCAAGGAGCGCGAATTGATAGACTTCGATAAACAATTTACAGAATATCGGCAAGCTTTTGAAAAAGTTTTGAACGAGTTCTGTTCTAATCTCGATTGTAAACCTCAGATACTTTCCGACAGCTTGAAATACAGTCTTCAATTAGGCGGAAAGCGCGTCCGTCCGGTTCTTATGCTTGCTGTCGGCGATTTGCTCGGCATAGAAAGCGGTAAACTTTTGAATTTCGCATTGGCTTTGGAACTTATCCACACATATTCGCTCATTCACGACGACCTGCCCGAAATGGATAACGACGACTATCGTCGCGGAAAGCCATCTAATCATAAAGTTTTCGGAATAGGCAACGCTATTCTTGCGGGCGACGGACTTCTAAATACAGCTTATTCGATTCTACTCGGCGAATGCTTTAAAGGCGATAATTATATTTCGGCGGCGAAATATATTTGTGATTGTGCGGGAATAAACGGTATGATTTCGGGACAGTCTGCCGATTTGCTTCACGAAAACGACGAGACCGTGGATTTGGATACTCTCGGTTTTATTTATGAAAACAAAACTTCTAAATTGATTATGGCGGCGTTAGCCGTGCCGAGTATACTCTGCGGGGGCAGGTATTTTTCGGAGCTTAAATTTTTGGGTAAAGAACTCGGTTTTCTGTTTCAGTATACGGACGATATTCTCGACGTGGAAGGCAGCTTTGAAAACGTCGGTAAAAGCTTGGGTAAAGACAGTGAAGAAGGCAAATATACGAGCGTACGTTTGTACGGGCTCGACGGAAGCAAAGTAACTTCCGATTTTATTTGCGCAAACTGTATTAAAATTTTGGAAGGTATAGATGGCGATACCGATTTTCTTAAAAAGTTTGCTTATTACGTACGTCAAAGGACGCATTGAACTGCATTTAATGTATTAATATAAGGAGAGGCGAGCCTCTCCTTATAATTTTATGTGTTAAATTTCTATTGACTTTAATATAATATTGTGATACACTCTTTTCGATTGATATAGTGGTGCAGTATTCTAGTCAATCTCCATTGATGCGAAGGCGGGGGTAAAATACCGTCAAAGGGCATATCGATGAAGTTTCTG
>CAJUHC010000034.1 GCA_910586345.1 uncultured Christensenella sp. | reverse complement strand
TAAGGGAGAAACGAGATGAAAGTAAAGAACCACACGACCGCAATAGAGAACGCATAATCCTTTGACCGTCGCCAAGAATTTATATCTTAACGGAGAGCTTTTAACCGATTTGATTATTCCGTCGGACGTTACGGAAATAAGTGATTATGCATTTTATTATTGTTTGAATATAAAAAGTCTTGTCATTCCGGAAGGGGTAGAAACTTTGGGCAATTCAGCATTCAGCCTGTGCGGCGATCTTGTAGACGTGTCACTGCCCGATAGCCTGATGAATTTCGGAAGCTCGGTTTTTTCCGGTTGTTCCAACTTAAAGTATACTGAAACGGGTAACGCAAAGTATCTCGGAAATTCAGGGAATCCTTATCTTGTTCTTATAAGTCAGATAGATAAAAATCATACCTTATGCAAAATAAATTCCGCAACGAGGTTTATAAACGGCAGTGCGTATAGCAGAAGCTCTATAACAAGCGTTACTATTCCGGATAGCGTTATAAGTATCGGAAGCAGCGTGTTTGAGGGCAGTACGCTGGAATATGTTACCGTCGGCAGCGGAGTTAAAGAAATAGGTTGGTATGCGTTTCACTGTCGCAGCTTGGAGTCGTTGAAGGTAGCGGCGGGAAATAGCGTATATCACAGTTCGGGTAACTGTATAATCGTAACAGAAACGAAGGAATTGCTGGTGGGTTGCGGATATAGCAATATACCTTCCGACGGTAGCGTTACGTCAATAGCGAACGGAGCTTTTGGCGCAAGTACCGTTCTCAGAAGCATACGTATTCCCGATACGGTTACGAAAATAGGCGATGCTGCCTTTTGGGCGTGTATCTATTTAAGCAGCGTAACGCTTGGCTCGGGTTTGGAATATATCGATAGACAGGCGTTTAAAGCTAGCGGAATCAGAAGTATTACGATTCCTGCGTCGGTAAATTATATCGGAGAGAGCGCATTTACGGATAACGATAATCTGACATCGGTAAAATTTGAAAATACGTCTGGTTGGAGATTACCCGGAACAGATATGTGGGGAAATATTACGTATATCAATGTTTCCAATCCGTCGCAAAATGCTACGTATTTATTAAAAACTTATAATACGTCTACTTGGGTGCGTGAGTAAAATATTGAATAAAATTTAAGCGGCGGGCATTTTTTTGATTGTCCGCCGCTTATTTTGTTTGACAATTTATCGGCGCAAGAATATAATAAAACAAACGTTTATATTATGTAAGGTTCTTTTACGGTTGTAAAAAATTACTGAATAGGTTATAATTTTTAAGATGAAATTCGAGCTGCACTCAAAATTTAATCCAACCGGCGATCAGCCGCAGGCAATCAGCGGTCTTGTCGAAGGGGTGCTCGACGGCGTTAGAACGCAGGTTCTCGTGGGAGTTACGGGAAGCGGAAAGACGTTTACTATGGCTAACGTTATAAAGGAAGTAAACAGACCGACGCTTGTTATTGCGCACAACAAAACGCTTGCCGCCCAGCTTTGCAACGAGTTCAAAGAATTTTTTCCGAATAACCGCGTCGAATATTTCGTTTCGTATTACGACTATTATCAGCCCGAAAGCTATATTCCGTCGACGGATACTTATATCGAAAAAGATATGAGTTTAAACGATGAAATCGATAAATTGCGCAACTCGGCTACGAGTTCGCTCGGCGAACGCGAGGACGTGATTGTCGTCGCCTCGGTTAGCTGTATTTACGGTTTAGGCGCTCCAGAAGAGTATTTTCGCCTTTCCGTCTCGCTTCGACCCGGTATGCAGTTGGAGCGCGACGAGCTTTTGAGAAAGCTCGTCGAAATCCAGTATGCAAGGCGCGACGTAGACTTTAAACGTTCTTCGTTCCGCGTTCGCGGCGATACCGTTGAAATCTTTCCGGCAAGCAATTCGGAAGTGGCGGTGCGCGTCGAGTTTTTCGGCGACGAAATAGACAGAATCTGCGAAGAGGACGCGCTGACGGGCAACATAATTTCGGAACTCAAACACGTGCTTATTTTTCCTGCAAGCCAGTATGCGGTAGGTTCGGACAAGATGCAAAGCGCGCTTTCGCTTATCGAAAGGGATATGCGCGACGAGGTGAAAGCTTTTCAGGACAGCGGAAAACTGCTCGAAGCCCAGCGCCTCGAACAGCGTACTACTTACGACCTCGAAATGATGAAAGAAATCGGTTACTGTTCGGGAGTTGAAAATTACAGCCGTTACTTCGACGGAAGGAGCGCAGGTGAACCTTCGTTTACGCTTTTAGATTATTTTCCGTCTGGCAGGTTTCTCGTGTTTATCGACGAAAGTCATATAACTATTCCTCAGATACGCGCTATGTATCACGGCGACAGGTCGAGAAAGGACAACCTCGTCGGATACGGCTTCCGGTTGAAGTCGGCTTACGACAACAGACCTTTGACTTTCGAAGAATTCGACGAGAGAGTGCCTCAGCTTATATGCGTATCTGCAACTCCTGCGCCTTATGAAATGGAACAGGCGGGAAACGTCGTCGAACAGCTTATACGTCCTACGGGACTTTTGGACCCGATAGTGACTATCCGCCCGACGAAAGGGCAGATTGACGATTTGCTCGGCGAGATAAACGAAGTCGTTTCCGAGCGAGGCAGAATTCTCGTTACGACGTTGACTAAACGTATGGCTGAAAGCCTTACCGACTATCTTAAAGAACACGGACATAAGGTCCGTTATATGCACAGCGATATAGACGCGCTTGAACGCATAGACATAATCAACGGGCTCAGAAGCGGAGAATTCGACGTTCTGTGCGGCATAAATCTTCTTAGGGAGGGGCTCGACCTTCCCGAAGTCAAGCTCGTAGCCATACTCGACGCGGATAAAGAAGGTTTTTTAAGGAGCGAAACTTCGCTTGTTCAGACGATAGGCAGAGCGGCGCGAAACGCCGAGGGCAGAGTAATTATGTACGCCGATACCGTAACGGGCAGTATGAAACGCGCAATCGACGAAACCGAACGTCGCCGTAAAATTCAATCCGAATACAACGAAAAACACGGTATCGTGCCTAAAACTATCGTAAAAGAAATAAAGAACACAATAGGCATAACGGGCAAAAAATCGGGTACGGACGATATAAAGCTGAAAGATATTCCTAACGAAATAGAGAAATTGAAAGCTCTTATGAAAGTCGCGTCCGCCCAGCTTGATTTCGAACGGGCAATAGAAATACGCGATACGATTTCGCAGTTGAAGAAAAAATTATTGAAAAGTAAAAAGCAATGAAAGAAGAAATATATATCAAAGGCGCAAAAGAAAATAATTTAAAGAATATAGACGTCCGTATTCCCCGTAATACTTTGACCGTATTTACGGGGCTTTCGGGGAGCGGAAAATCAACGCTTGCGTTCGATACCGTGTTTGCCGAGGGTCAAAGACGCTATATAGAGAGTCTTTCGTCGTATGCGCGTCAGTTTTTGGGTCAGATGGATAAGCCCGACGTCGAACTTATAGACGGACTTTCTCCCGCGATTTCCATAGACCAGAAAACGACTTCGCACAATCCCCGCTCGACTGTGGGCACTGTAACGGAGATTTACGACTATTTCCGTCTGCTTTACGCGCGCGTGGGAATTCCGCACTGTCCCGAATGCGGCAGGGAAATCCGTCGTCAGTCCGTCGACGAAATAGCCGACAGGGTTATGTTAATGCCCGAAGGCAGTAAGATAATGGTTGAAGCTCCCGTTTTCAGGGGCAAGAAAGGCGAATTCGCGAAAGAACTCGCCAATTATAAAAAAAGCGGTTACGCGAGAGTCAAGATAGACGGTTTAATTTACGATTTACAGGAAGAAATTCGTCTTGAAAAGAATATCCGTCACAGTATTTCCGTAATAATCGACAGGCTCGTTATTAAGGACGGCGTATTGAGGCGTCTTACGGACAGTCTCGAAGGCGCGCTGAAACTCGCGGACGGGCTCGTCGTTATAGATTGCGACGGCAAAGAGGAGCTGTATTCTTCGAACTACGCCTGCCCCGACTGCGGAATTTCGATAGAAGAAATAGAACCACGTATTTTTTCGTTCAATACGCCGTGGGGCGCTTGTCCCGAGTGTTCGGGGCTCGGCTTCAAACAGATAGTCGACCCCGACCTTATTTGTCCCGATAAAGAAAAATCTCTCCGCGACGGAGCAATAAAAATAAGCGGGTGGAATCTCGATTCTTCGTCTATGACGCAGATGTATCTCAATGCGCTGTCCAAGGTTTACGGGTTCTCGCTCGACGTTCCCGTCAAAGAATTGCCCGGGAAAATTTACGATATTCTTATGTACGGCAATGGCGGCGAGAAAATAGACCTCGAATACAATGCGTACCGTTTTACGGGCAGTTATAAAACCGCTTGGGAGGGTTTCGTAACTAACTTGCAGCGCAGATACAACCAGACTTCGTCCGACGGCGTAAAATGGGATATAGAGCGCTATATGCGAACTACGGACTGCCCCGTCTGTAAAGGCAGAAGACTGAAAAAAGAAGCGCTTGCGGTCACCGTTGACGGTAAAAATATAATGGAAGCCTGCGGAATGTCCGTTGACGATTTATGCAAGTTTACCGAATTCGGCTTTTTCGGAAAGACCGAACGTTTGATTGCCGACGGAATAGTAAAAGAAATAAAAAGCCGTCTGAGTTTTTTAAAAAACGTCGGACTCGGCTATCTCACTCTTTCACGCAGTGCGGCAACCCTTTCCGGCGGCGAAAGTCAGCGAATACGTCTTGCTACCCAGATTGGCAGCGCGCTTTCGGGAGTGCTGTATATACTCGACGAGCCGAGTATCGGTCTTCATCAGCGCGACAATCAGAAACTTTTGAATTCTCTTTTGGGTTTGAGAGATATAGGCAATACGCTGATAGTCGTCGAGCACGACGAGGACACGATGCGCGCTGCGGATTATATAGTCGATATAGGCCCCAAAGCGGGGGTTCACGGCGGAGAAGTGGTCGCCTGCGGTTCTTTGCAGGATATTATGAACGAACCGCGTTCTATTACGGGCGATTTTCTTGCGGGCAGACGTAAGATAGAGGTTCCTGAAAAACGGGTATCGCCGGACGGTAGATTTTTAAAGGTTAAAGGCTGTAAACAAAACAATCTCAAAAATATAACGGCTGAAATACCCGTCGGGCTGATTACCGCTGTAACGGGAGTTTCGGGAAGCGGAAAATCAAGTTTTGTCAACGAGATAGTTTATCCTTATCTCGCGAACAGTCTGAACGGCGCGCGCAGACAGCTCGGCAAAGCGGAAGTATTCGAGGGTGTCGAATACTTTGACAAAGTTATCGCGATAGACCAACAGCCGATAGGCAGAACGCCCAGAAGCAATCCCGCGACTTATACGGGAGTGTTTACGGTGATACGCGATTTGTTCGCCGCAACTCCCGACGCGAAAGAAAAAGGTTATAAGAGCGGCAGATTTTCGTTCAATGTTGCAGGCGGCAGATGCGAGCACTGTCAGGGCGACGGTATTATCCAGATTGCAATGCACTTCCTGCCTGACATTTACGTGCCCTGCGAAGTCTGCGGCGGTAAGCGTTACAACCGCGAAACTCTCGACGTCAAATATAAAGGCAAAAATATATCGGACGTCTTGGAAATGACGGTGGAAGAGGCGGCTGAATTCTTTAAACCCGTAACGGGTATCTACAATAAAATGTCCACTCTTTGCGACGTCGGTCTCGGTTATATCAAACTCGGTCAGAGCGCTACCACGCTTTCGGGCGGCGAAGCCCAGCGCGTAAAACTCGCCGCCGAACTTTCTAAGCGCGGTACGGGCAAGACCTTCTATATTCTCGACGAACCGACTACGGGTCTGCACAGTTACGACGTTGACAAACTTATAAAAATTTTATCGAGACTCAGAAGCGGAGGCAATACAGTTCTTGTTATCGAACACAATCTCGACGTTATAAAAACTTCCGACTGGATAATAGATTTGGGTCCAGAGGGGGGCGATAAGGGAGGAACGATTTTAACTTCCGGTACACCCGAAGACGTAGCGGAATGTAAAGAAAGCTATACGGGTCAATTCTTAAAACAGGTATTAAATTAACTAAAAAACGGCTATAATAGCCGTTTTTTAATGTAAATTGAGTACTATGCGTGATATAATAAGCCGATTTTCACCTATTCGGCAGAACTTTCATACAATGGCAGTATGCCTAAACCTTTGACTTTGCACTCAGAATTTCCCACTACAGAAGGACTGTGCCGCGATGCATACAGTCTGGCAGTCATTTCGCCCGCATACGCTTCGTCTACGGGTGAACTTAATGCGATATTGCAGTATTTTTACCATTTCTTTAATTTTGACAAACAAGGATACAAGGAGTATGCGAGCACTCTCGAAAGCATTGCAATTGCTGAAATGCTGCATTTGGAAATACTCGGGAAAATGATTATAGCGCTCGGAGCTCAGCCCGTATACTGTCAGAATCCTCCGACGGCTTATAATTTCTATTCCGCAAAATACGTCACTTATTCCCGTAATCTCGTCAATATGATTGAAGACGATATACTCGGTGAAAAACGCGCGATTTCATTGTATCAGAAAATGCTATGCAGATTGAAGAACGAGCAGATAAAAAAGATAATTACTTATATTCTCGAAGACGAGAAATTGCATCTTGAAAAACTCAAAGAAATTTTGTGTGAACTTAAACGTTGACACTTGTTTGCGTTTAATATAAAATATACTTATGAATTACGATGTTTTAATAATAGGCGGAGGAGCTTCGGGTCTTGCCTGTGCCGTCCGCCTTTTGAAAAGCGGTAAAAATTTGAGGTTAGGGCTTATCGACGCGGGCGACAGGTTCGGCAAAAAACTTTCCGCAACTGGTAATGGTCAGGGCAATATTTCCAACCTCGATATGTCTTGCGGACACTTTCACGGAGGAAATATTCCGCTCGTTGAAAAAATAGCCTGCTCAGACCCCTATGCCGGAACCAAGCTTTTCGACTGTCTGTTTGAGGCTGACGAAAAAGGCAGGATTTATCCTTCGGGACGGCAAGCGTCCGCACTCGCAGACAACCTTATCAAACGTATTCGTCTGAACGGAATGACCGCCTGTATTCAGAACCGTAAAGTAACTCGGCTGTATAAGAGTGATAACGTTTTTGCGGTTTCGGACGGCGGTAATCAGATTGAGATTGCAAAATTCGCGGTTCTCTGTACGGGTGGAAAAGCGCAGAAACAATTCAAAACGGACGGTTCGTCTTATTCTCTTGCGCAAGAATTCGGTCACGAGCTGACTCCGCTTTATCCGTCGTTGGTTCAGCTCAAAACACAGACGGATTACATAAAAACTTTGAAAGGAATACGAGCCGACTGCGTTGTTTCGGCGTATTCGGACGGCAAACTTTTGAATAAGGTTCGCGGAGACGTAATATTCACCGATTACGGCGTTTCGGGCAATGCCGTTTTTTCTCTTTCTTCTTACGTCACGGACAAGCCTGATGCAATACTGTCTATCGAATTTTTACCTGACTTCACGGAAAGTGAAATAGAGAACTGTATTACGGCCAAAAAAAATGCGGGCTGGGAAACGTCAGAGCTTCTGTCGGGAAGCTTGCATAATCAAATAGGAAGGGCGGTAATCAAAAGGGCAGGCGGTAATTCCGTAAGAGAAATTGTTAAAACTCTCAAAAATTTTACTTTGCCCGTTTTCGGAACGCTCGGTTTCGATTATGCGCAGGTTACGCGCGGAGGAATAGATATGAGGGATGTTACGGAAGAGCTTGAAAGCAAGTTTGCGCGTAATCTTTTCTTTGCGGGAGAAATACTCGACGTGGACGGTGATTGCGGAGGTTATAATCTGCAATGGGCTTTTACAAGCGGAATTGCGGTTGCCGACGCTATTTTAAAGAGAATATAAAGTACTATGACAGACAGAATTGACAATATTAAATTAAAAATCGGCGAAAACGAGGGTAAACTTATTCAAATTGCCAGTAAAAAACTCGGTCGGGAGCCGAAGTTTTTTAAAATACTCAAAAAGTCGCTCGACGCGCGCGATAAAGGAAATATCGTCTGGATTTACTCGGTTGCTTTTTCCGACGAGTGCGTTGAAACCGAACAGCCGTCGAAAAAACTTAAAAATGCTCCCGCGGTCGCCGTAATCGGTTCGGGTCCCGCAGGTCTTTTTTGTTCGCTTCGACTTATCGAACACGGTATCAGACCGATTATAATCGAGCGCGGAGAGTGTGTCGAAGACAGGAAAATTACCAACGAAAGATTTTTCGAAACGCGTTCTTTGAACTTAAATTCAAACGTGCAGTTCGGAGAAGGGGGCGCGGGAACGTTTTCAGACGGTAAATTAAATACACAGACGCACAGCGGATATAATTATGAAGTTTTAAAACTTTTTCATAAGTTCGGCGCGCCGGAGGAAATTCTGTATCTGAACAAACCGCATATCGGAAGCGATATTTTATTCGGAGTGTTGAAAAAGATTCGTTTGTTTATAGAAGCGAACGGCGGAAAATATATGTTTAATACACGTTTCGCCGATTTTACGCAAAAGGACGGAGTCTTAAATTCCGTCATCGTCGAGAATACTGTTACGAAACAAAGCGAAGAGCTTTGCATAAAATATGCGGTTGCCGCGCTCGGGCACTCCGCGAGAGATACTTTTTCAATGCTTTACGGTCGGGGCATAGAAATGGAGGCGAAGGAATTCGCCTTAGGAGTGAGAATAGAACATCTCGCCGAAGATATAAATTTCGCGCAATACGGCAAAAGTTATATAAATCTTCCGACTGCGGACTATAAACTTGTTTCCCGCGCTCACGAAAGACGCGTATTTACTTTCTGTATGTGTCCCGGCGGAGTGGTAATACCTTCCGCAAGCGAGGAAGGAGGAGTCGTCACTAACGGAATGAGTTTATTTGCGAGGAACGGAATAAATTCCAATTCCGCGCTAATGGTTCAGATGAAGCGTGAAGATTTCGGCGCGGACGACTTGTTTGCGGGAATGAGATTTCAGCGCGAAATAGAACGGCGCGCCTATGAAGCGGGCGGAAGAAATTATTCCGCGCCGATACAGCTTTACAAAGATTTTATTAAGGACAGGGTATCTTCCGGTTTCGGAAGCGTAATGCCGACTTATTCCGCGGGAACCGCGTTCGCGCCTCTTAACGAAATACTTCCCGCAATTGCGGTGCAGGCTTTAAAAAAAGCTATACCCGATATGAACGTAAGACTTAAAGGTTTCGCCTGTCCAGACGCTGTTTTAACGGGCGTTGAAACGCGGTTTTCTTCGCCTGTTAAAATTATCCGCGGAGAGAGCGGCGAAAGCGTTTCGCTTAAAGGTTTTTATCCTTGCGGCGAGGGGAGCGGGTATTCGGGCGGTATAACGAGCTCTGCCGCAGACGGTTTAAGGATTGCGGAAAAAATATTCGAAAAGTTCAAAAATCATTAGATTATCATATTATTTACACAAACTTTGATTATAATGAACCTGTAATTAAACAGGAATACACTTTAAAACTTTTTTTCATATTCTCTCTTTGAAGCCGGCGCTTAATTTTAAGCGCCGGCTTCTTTTTATGCGTTTGCATAAATAAACGGAAGAAATCAATCAAATAATATAAAAACAGCGCAAGTTCGTTTAAACTTGCGCTGTTTTTTATATTATACGGTTTCAACGTTTATAAGATTGCTGTTTCCGCTCTTGCCGTTCGGAGTTCCGCCCGTAAGGACTATCGTATCTCCTTTTTTTACGAGTCCCGAATCGATAGCGGCGCGTTTCGCATAATGGAAGAGTACGTCGACCGAATAAAATTCTTCGCTCATCATAGGAATAACTCCCCAGCTTAACGAAAGTTTTCTGTATGCTTTCGCGTCCGTGGTCATACCTATAACGTCGATAAACGGCCGGAAACGCGAAATCGTCTTTGCCGTTCCGCCCGTTCTCGTGCAGACGACGATTACTTTTGCGCCTATGTCGTGCGCCAACGTACAGGCGGAATGGGAGAGCGCTTCCGAGAGATTGTTTATGTGATAATCGTTTTCGTCGATGTGAGCTATATAATTCGTGTTTTCTTCCGCTTGTTCGGCTATTTTAGCCATAGCTTTGACCGCCTCGACTGGATAGGCGCCCGCGGCGGTTTCGCCGGAAAGCATAATTGCGGACGAACCGTCGTAAACTGCGTTTGCGACGTCTGAAATTTCCGCACGGGTCGGACGGGGCTGTTTTATCATAGATTCGAGCATTTCGGTCGCCGTAATACTGCGTTTTCCGCGCACACGGCAGGCTTTAATTATAGTTTTCTGTATGCTCGGCAACTCTTCGAACGGAACTTCGACACCGAGGTCGCCTCGCGCAACCATTATTCCGTCGCATACTTCTAAAATAGCGTCGAGATTATTTACTCCCGCGCGGCTCTCGATTTTTGCGATGAGGTCGATATCTCCGTCGTTTGCCCCGCATTCTCTGAGCCAGTTTCTTACTTCGATTATATCCTGCGCTCTGGATACGAAAGAGCAAGCTACGAAATCGACTCCCTGTTCGACGCCGAGTTTCAAATCGGCTTTATCCTGTTCGGAGAGGTAGGGTATATCGAACTGCTTGTCGGGGAAAAACATACTTTTTCTGTCGGAAAGTACTCCTCCGACAATTGTTTTGCATACGACTTCGGGTTTTTCGACTTTAATTACTTCGAAAATCATAAGTCCGTTGTTTAAAAGAATTTTATCTCCTTTAAACATCTGGTCGCACATACCTTCGAACGAAACGCCGACTTTCGTTTTATCGCCGACTATGTTTTCGGTGGTAAACGTGAAAGTATCGCCTTCTTTCAAAGTGATTTTACCGCCTTTGAAAGTCTTTATTCTGAATTCGGGACCTTTGGTATCGAGCATAATTGCAATAGGCGCGTTTTTACGTTCTCTGACCCGTTTTATTCTCCCGATTTTTTCTGCGTGTTCTTCGTGCGTACCGTGTGAAAAATTGAGCCTGGCGACGTTCATTCCCGCGTCGACGAGTTTTGCCAAAATATCTTCGTTATCGCTTGCGGGACCGATTGTACAGATAATCTTTGTTTTTTTCATTTATGTAGTCTCCAAATAAATTAAATAACGGTTTTATTCTAAAATAATTTTATGCAAAAATCAACTTACACGGCTAAAATAGTTTCGTAAAATTAAATTTTGTGTTAAAATGACTAAGATTTGAGTTAATTTTACGGTCGCGGGCCGCATAAGCGGCGTGAGGAAAGTCCGAGCATCGCAGGGCAAGGGTGCCTGTTAACGGCAGGAGAAGGCGACTTCAAGGAAAGTGAACAGAAATATACCGCAGCGCAAGCTGTAAGGTTGGAATGGCGAGGTAAGAGCTCACCGTCCCCTCGGTAACGCGGGGAGCCAATTAAACCCCACCCGATGCAAGATTGGGATAAAGACTGACCTGAACGTCGGGACTGCCCGTCCGTCTTTATCCGTTAATATCGCTGAAACTTACGGGCGACCGTAAGTTTAGATAAATGACCGTACACGACAGAACTCGGCTTACAGATTAATCTCATTTCGTTATAAACGCCGCAGCGTAAATCCGCTGCGGCGTTTGCCGTTAATTTTCAAGTCCCGCGAGATAATCGATTGAAACGTCGAAATACCGCGCGATGGCTACGAGTTTGGATAACGTCGGTTCGCATACTCCTAATTCCCACGAGCTGATTGTGGATTTGCCGACGTCCAGCTCTTTGGCAAGCTGAATCTGACCTAAATTCCTTTCCTGTCTTAGATAACGCAGTTTTTCGCCGAAGTTCTCCATATATATATAATTTTCCCATTATTCTGGCAAAATTACTTATTTTCCCAGAATAATGGTAATATACTTATATTAAAAAATAAGGAGTATATGAAAAATGTTTTGTAACAATTGCGGGAAAGAAATTGACGATAACGCTGTAGTTTGTCC
>CAJUHC010000033.1 GCA_910586345.1 uncultured Christensenella sp. | reverse complement strand
GCTGTAAAGTGCCGTACATATTTCCGTGGTCGGTAATACATACGGTATCTATCGAATTGCGTTTACAGTGTTCAATCAAACTGTCTATTTTGCACGCTCCGTCCAGGAGCGAATATTCGGTGTGCAAATGAAGATGTATGAAATCGGTCATATGTCCCTCAGTCTCTCCCAAGCGATTTAGCAAGTTCGAGAATTTTTCTCATTCTGTGATTTATGCAGCTTTTGGATATATTCAGCCTGTCCGAAAGCTCCTGCATCGAAGCGTTTTTATCGGCAAGACGTGCTTCGGCGACGTCGAAAAGCATTTTATCGAGGCTTTGTAGTCCTATGGTGCCCGATATTATTTCAATTGCCCGAACCTGATTGACGGATGCCGTCACGGTCTTGTCAATATTTGAGACCGAGCAATTATTTACCCTGTTCGCATTGTTCGTCTTATCTTTTAGTTCTACCAGCCTGTTTAATTTATCCAAACAGGAATACGCGGATAAAACGTTTAAAACGTCCGAAATAACCTCTTTACTCTTAACGTAGACCACCGCGGATTCCTTCCTTGCGACCAACTTTGCAAGAATTTCGAAATCGCACAACAAAGCGCAAAAATCGCTTGCTGTAAGTTTATTGTAAAAAACTATTTCAAAGTGATAACCCGTTCGGCTGTAAGTTCCTTCCTCGGGCAGAGTACAACTGCCGCCGCCGAGAAACGCGCCTTTCAGATAAGCTGTTTTACAGCAATCTTTTTCCGTAACGCTTTCTTCGATGCCGAGATTTAACATTACTCCGTCGGCGCTTTCAACGAGAATACCGGCTTCCATCAAAAGTTTTAATGCGTTTTTACCCAGACACTCGAACGTAAGTTTATCCCTGCCGCTCATCACGTCGAATTTTGCGCCCGTAACGATAAGGTGCAGATTAAACGTGCTTTCGAGTATATCCGAAATAAATTCCGCGGTACTTTCGTTTTCCGTCACGACCTCGAAACCGTATTCTCCGTTTTTAGAAATAACGCTCCCGCTCGTACGGATAAACGCAGAAATGAGGGCAAGCTTACAGCACCTGCCCTCCAAAGGAGCGGAAGTTATTTCGTTTTTAATTTCTTCGGTAAAATTAAGCATATTATAAATTCTTTATCTTGTACTCGGCAAATCTGAATTTCGGAAGTCTGCCGTCGACGTTGTCTATCCTGTCGAGAGGAACTTCCGCTTGAGACAAAATCTCCTCCGCTATCTTCGTATCACCTACGCGGTCGGCGGAATGCGCGTCGGAATCGATTACGAACCTTACGCCCGTTTCAGCCATAATATTGAGCTCTTCCGCCGAAACATGCCTTTTTTTAGTGTTGATTTCTATATAAGTTCCGTAATCGGCACAGCATTTAGCAACTTCTTTAATATTGCAATAACATTTATAATTGATATGCGTAAGAATATCCACGGGATTATTCTTTATTGTGTTTATATAAGCTTTCGTGGTATTTTCTATTACCTTGTCCGACGGTTTTTTTCCGAATTTATAAGCGGCGTAATTTTTGATGAAAATTTTATACATATCGGAAAAACTTTTATATCTTACAACTTCGTGTATACCGCAAAGAAATATATCGAAATTTTTCAAATCGCTCTTTCTCATATCCGCATCGCCGTCGACGGAAATCAGATTGCTCTCCATTCCGAGAAGCACTCTGACGCCAGTGAGCTTTTCCGCTTCGTTGATTTCAGAACGGACAGCGGAAATATTTTTGCGTTTAAGCCCGAACAGCAAATGGTTGAAACCGTGGTCGGTTATAGCGATTTCTTTAAGTCCTTTCGCTTTTGCTACCGCCGCGTTTTCGAGAATCGTATTTTTTCCGTGCGAATAGGGCGTATGCGTATGATAATCGGCTGTAAGTAACATTTAAAAATCTCCTATGTAAACGACCTCTTCTTCCAGAACAATACCCGTTCTCTCGAAAACCCTGCGTTTAACCTCTTTGACAAGAGCATAAACGTCGGCTGAATTCTCGCCGTGATTTATGATAAAATTCGCGTGTTCCGAACTGACTTTCGCGTTTCCGACGGACAAACCTTTCAGCCCTGCTTCGTCTATAATTTTTCCCGCGCCGAGCGCGCCCGCGTTTTTGAATACGCAGCCGCAGCTTTTGCCTTTGGGCTGTAGGCTTCTCTTTTCCAAAAACTCAGCGATATTTTCTCTGACCTTTTCGCGTTTTTCGGGCTCTACTTGAAGAGTCGTACCCAAAATAACGCCGTTTATGTCACGCATAATACTATATTTATGACCAAATTGACAGGAATTATTTGAAAAATCACGAATTTTTCCGTCAAACAGTTTTACGTTTACAACGTCTTGCGCGATGACTTTTCCGCCTGCTCCGCCGTTCATATAGACAAGTCCGCCGACGGAAGCGGGAATACCCGCAAGATATTCGAGTCCGCTCAGTCCTCTTTCCGCGCAGTATTTCAGCAATGCGGAAACTTTTGTTCCAGAACGGCAGAATATTCTATTCGTTCCGAGACGAAACACTCCGCCAAAACGCTTCGTGCTTATAACCGCGCCGTCGTAATTTTTATCCGAAGCAAGTATATTTGAACCGTTGCCGAGTATCACGAAATTTATTTTTTCGCGAACGAGATAATTATAAACAACCGCAACCTGTCTTATATATTTCGGAAAATATGCGATTTCAGCCGTTCCGCCGGAACCGTATGTCGTATTCTCAGCGAAACTGAAATTAACTTCTTTCGGAATACATTCTAAAAACTTTGACGCATCGTCGAAATTCAAATTGTCACCGCCTATATCATAACATTTTTTTTTGTTTTTTTCAATTATTTAAGCAGATTTTTCAGCATATTTATATCTCCGTCGGAAATTATGCTTTCAATCTGTTTTCTGGTTTCCAAACTTACAGGCGCGACAAGTTTACAATCGTAGCTGAGATTTTGCATAATTTTCATTTCGTCGTCGTATACCGCGCCTTCCGCTATAAGCCCGAGCTTGTTTACGCTGTCGGTAACCGACATTAAATACTCAATATACGCTTTTGCCGCTTTAACGTGTTTCGACTCCGTAGTTACGGAAATATTCTGATATAAATCGTTAAACTGCGTTATCGGTTTGACCGTAAACGCAACCCCGCGCGTTTTAAGCCTGTAAATATCGCGCTGAGTACCTAAAAGATATTTATAATCGCCGTTTATTAATTTTACGTATGCTCCCGTAGATTTTTCTCTTACGGCAGTTTGAAGACCGCACGTCAAAGCCGCGGCGGACGAAAGATTATCCTTTCCTTCGTTCACAACGGTATTTTGAGAATTTACGTCGGAAAAATCCGTGTTTGTATCCGTTGAAAGCAAACAATATCCGCCTTGGCACCAAGTTTTATAACCGCTTATAAAATTTTCGATACCGTAAATGCCTGCGCCGTAAGAGATAAGATCGGGAACATTTCCTTCTGACAAACTCAGCCTTGCCGATTCTGCCGACAAAGACAACACCGTAACAAAGCATCGATTATTTTCGGAAAACTCTCCGCCTGCTTTTTGAAGGAAATCCGCGCGCGAACCTTTTCCGCCTTCAAAATTATCTATCTGCCAAACGCTGAGCATTGCTTCTTCTTCCGCTTTGACCTTATCGTGTTTTATAAAAGCCATACAGGGAAAAGCAATACATACCGCCGCGCACAGAACAAAACATATTGAAATTTTAATGTAAGGTAAAATTTTTCTCATATAATATTTTATTGCGGTATTTCCTTGAAAATTCATAGGGGAGCAGCCGTAATCGTACGGTTGCTCCCCACGCTTATCAGTCAAAACAATGAAAATAACAATATTTTAACGGATAAGCTATATATTAAAGCGTTTACGCTTGTAAAAATATCTTGTGTCCGAATTTAATTTTTATGCAAAAATAAAGGACGGATTTTTAACCGTCCTTATAATTATGTTTATTATTCGTCCTCGTCGGGAAGTTCGACGTTGTGATATACGTCCTGAACGTCGTCAAGCTCATCGAGTTTATCGAGCATCTTTTTAAAAGACGCAAGTTTATCGCCGTCGAGAGTAATAAAATTTTGCGGAACCATTTTTATTGCGGCTTCGAGGAAAGACAAACCTTTTTCTTCGAAATATCTACGGACGGAAGAAAAATTTTCAGGAGTTGAGTATATTTCATACACGTCGTCCAAAGCGGTAAAATCTTCCGCCTCGGCTTCGAGACAGTATTCCATCATCGTGTCCTCGTCAAGCGCGACGGTACGCTCTATAACGATAATTCCTTTATTATCGAACATATAAGATACGCAACCGTTATTGCCCATTTGACCGCCGCATTTAGACATAGTGGAGCGTATATCGCCTGCCGTTCTGTTGACGTTATCGGTAAGAGTTTTGATAATGACGGCAGAACCCGCTACACCGTATCCCTCGTAAGTGAGTTCTTTATAATCTTTGTCGCCGAGTTCTCCCGCGGCTTTGGCTATCGAACGTTTAATATTCTCGTTAGGCATATTCGCCGCCTTAGCCTTTGCAATGACGTCGGCAAGTTTCGAGTTCGTGTCGGGGTTAGGGTTACCCTTTGCCGCAACGGCGAGTTCTCTTCCTATCTTTGTAAATATCGCACCGCGCGCCGCGTCTGTTTTACCTTTTTTTGCGGCTATATTGTGCCATTTTGAATGTCCTGACATTTCACACCTCTCATTTTATATTGTTTTTAAGCGCATACATTGCAATTCCCGCCGAAACTGCCGCATTGAGACTTTCGCACGTTTCCCGCATCGGAATTTTAACCGTATATTGCGCCTTTTCGAATACTTCCGAGCTTATTCCTCCGCCCTCGTTGCCGATGCAAAGACAAAACTTTTCAGGCGGATTAAAACCGAAAACGTCTTCCCCGTCCATATCGGCGCAGACAATCGGAACCCCGTCGAGAAGACTCAATATTTCTTCCCGCGAACCGGAATAAAGATTGACGAAAAAAATACCGCTCATACTTGCGCGCACGGATTTCGGGGAATACGGGTCCGTACAGTTTATAAGATAGATTTCCCCGTACCCTGCCGCATTTGCCGTTCTTATAACCGTACCGAGATTGCCCGGGTCTTGCAAACAATCGAGCAAAAGACAGCGGCCCTTAGGAGAAGCCATAGGAATTTTCGGAATTTTAACGACGGCTGAAACGCCTTGCGGAGTTTTTTCGCTCGAAATGCTTTTAAATACGCCGTCGCTGACTACCGTACAGTTCGGAAACAAAGTTTCGTTCTCTACGGTGCAAATAATTCTCTCTATTTCACAGCCTGCTTTCAAACACTCTTTTACGGGTTTAATTCCTTCGACAAGATATAAATTCAGTTGTTTTCTGAACTTTTTATCCGAAAGCGAAGCCGCGGTTTTTATTATAGGGTTTGATTTTGAAGTTATTACCATATAAAAAATTAAGCCTTGTTCAAAGGCTTAAAATTTGATTTATAAAGCTTGTTTAGCCTTTGCCGCAAGTTCGGCAAACGCCTTAGAATCGTTTACTGCAAGTTCGGCAAGAACCTTTCTGTTGAGGTTGATACCCGCCGTTTTAAGTCCGTGCATAAACTTGGAATACGAAAGTCCGTTAAGTCTTGCCGCCGCATTTATACGGGCTATCCAAAGACTGCGCATATCGCGCTTTCTGAGTCTTCTGCCGATATAAGCGTAATTCAAAGACTTCATAACCGCCTGACGGGCGATTCTGTAAGATTTTGATTTATTGCCGAAATAGCCTTTTGAAAGGCGGAATATCTTTCTACGCTTCTTTAAAGCGTTAACACTTCTCTTAATACGCATTATTCTATGTCCTCCTCTTAACCTTTATAAGGAATCATAGCTTTTACGTTTGATTCCTGTGTAGACGAAACAAGCGTGTTCTGACGCAAATTTCTCTTTCTCTTTCTGGTTTTGGTTTCAGCTTTATGGTTCTTTCCTCCGTGAGGTCTTTTAACCTTACCGGTCGAAGTGAGCCAGAAACGCTTTTTAGTGCCGCTGTGCGACTTCTGCTTAGGCATATTTTTATCCTCCAAATGAAAATTTTCTTGAATTTAGTGTTAAGCTTTTACGGGCGAAAGCATCATCGTGATATGTCTGCCCTCGGTCGCGGGTTTTTTATCCTGTACCGCTTTACCTTCCAACCCTTCGAAAAAGTCCTGCATAACCTTTACGCCCTGATAAGAACGCGCGTTTTCACGTCCTTTCATTCTTATGGAAACTTTAACCTTGTTTCCTGCTTCCAAAAATTTAAGGCACTGTTTGGTTTTGACGGCGATATCACCCACGTCGATAGTCATCGAAAGTCTTATTTCTTTTACTTCGATTACAGTCTGGTTCTTGCGGTTTTCCTTGTCCCTTTTAGCCTGCTCGTATTTGAATTTGGAATAATCCATAATTTTACACACGGGCGGATTTGCATTCGGGGAAATTTTAACCAAATCCAAACCTGCGTCGTCGGCAAGGTGCTGAGCATCGCGGCTCGACATTACGCCTAACATTTCGCCTTCGCTGCCGATAACTCTGACTTCTCTATCGCGGATAGATTCGTTGACGGAATATAAGTCCTTTATAATCATATACCTCTCAATAATTTTCCCGAAAAAAATCGGGTTGCGTAAAGCAACCCGAAACAATTCAAGAACATAAATGTCCGTAAAATCATTATCTGCCGTACGAAATTTCCGTAAGGCGAAAGGGGTTGCCTTTGCTTAACGATAATATATTACATCGGTATAGATTATTTGTCAAACGTTTTTCGCCGTTTAATTAAAAAATTATCTTCTTTGAATTTTCTTCAACTACTTTTGCGATAAATTCGTCCGCCGAAACCGTATACTTTTCTTCAACGCCGCGTTTATTTACGTTTACCGAACCGTCTTCGGCTTCCTTATCGCCCACAACCAAAACATACGGCGTTTTTTCGAGTTTTGCTTCTCGTATTTTATAGCCTATCTTTTCATTGCGCGTGTCGACCTCGCACCTGATACCTTCGAGCGTAAGTTTTTCAGCAACCTGCTTGGCGTAGCCGAGCGTTCTATCGGTAATAGGTAGAATTTTAACCTGCACGGGACACATCCAAAGAGGGAAAGCGCCGGCATATTTTTCTATCAGAAACGCAAGAGTTCTCTCGTAACAGCCTATCGAACTTCTGTGGATAACGTAAGGGAACTGTTTCGTGCCGTCCACGTCGATATACTGCATTTCAAAACTCTCGCCGGCGGCGAAATCAATCTGAATAGTAATTAACGTATCTTCCTTTCCGTGAACGTTTTTAATCTGAATATCGAGTTTAGGCCCGTAGAAAGCCGCCTCGTCGTCTGCTTCGACATAGTTAATTCCTATATCGTCGAGAATAAATTTCATCATCGCCTCGATATTATTCCAGGCTTCGTCGTTGTCGATATACTTATCCGATTTCGATTTACCTCTTTTCGAGAAACGGAAAGTAACGTCGTCCCTCATTCCGAGCGCATCGAGAATATAATAGGATAAATCGAGACAGCGTTTGAATTCGTCTTCAATCTGTTCTTTCGTACAAATTATATGACCGTCGGAAAGAGTAAATTGCCTGACTCTTATAAGCCCGTGCATTTCGCCGGACGCTTCCTTTCTGAATTCCGTCGCGGTTTCCGAATACCTGCAAGGTAAATCCCTGTACGATTTCAGACCGTTCTTGAAAATCTGATACTGGAACGGACAGGTCATCGGGCGCAGAGCCATAATCTCCTCGCCTTTTAAAGATTCTCCTTGCCCGTCTATTTCACCCAAAATGAACATTTTGTCGCGGTAATGCACCCAATGCCCCGAGATTTTGTATAAATCGGATTTTGCCATATTTGGGGTTTTAGTTATCATAAACCCGCGCTTAGCTTCTTCGTCTTCTACGAAACGCGTTAAAATCTGTAAAATTTTAGCTCCTTTCGGCATTAAAATAGGCAAGCCCTGCCCGACGACGTCGGAGGTCATAAATATGCCGAGGTCGCGTCCGAGTTTATTGTGGTCGCGCTTTTTAGCTTCTTCGGCCGCGGCAAGATACTCTTCGAGCTGACTTTTCTTTTCAAACGCAGTACCGTAAATTCTCGTTAGCATTTTGTTTTTCTCGTTTCCGCGCCAATAAGCGCCTGTAAGCGAAGTGAGCTTAAAGGCTTTGATTTTCCCCGTAGAGGGCAAATGAGGACCGCGGCACAAGTCTGTAAACGTACCCTGTTTATAGAAAGAAATCACCGAATCCGCCGGCAAGTCGTTAATAAGCTCTATCTTATATTTTTCCTTATACTTCTTCATAAGCTTCAAAGCTTCCGCGCGCGGAAGTTCGAACCTTTCTATGGGAGTATTCGTCTTAATGATTTTAAGCATTTCGCTTTCGATTTTCACAAAATCTTCCTGCGTAATAGGGGTCTTGAAATCAATATCGTAATAAAAACCGTTATCGATTACAGGTCCTATCGCAAGATTGCAGGTAGGATAAATATTCTTTACCGCCTGAGCAAGCACGTGCGCGCAAGTATGACGGTACACATCAAGCCCTTCTTTATCTTTTAAAGTGACGATTTCGAGATTGTCCCCGTCCGAAAGTCCGCAAGACAAATCGCAAAGTTTGCCGTTTATCTTCGCCGCAACCGCGGAACGAGATAAACTTTCGCTTATTTTCAAAGCCGCGTCGGCACAGCTCGCTCCCTCGTCAAGCTGAATTGAACCGTTTTTAAGTAAAATATTCATAATAATTTCTCCTTACCGCACAAACAAAAAAAGTCCTTAAACGCAATTCGTTTAAGGACGCAAATTTTTATATGCGCGGTTCCACCTTAATTGTCTTTAAATTTAAAGACCTCTTTTAAAAGTCCGAAATTTACAAAGTGGTTTCCCGTTCTCCTGCCTGCTACGCGGTTCACAGCTACTCCGCGCTCTCTGAAAGCCTCTCGGCGGTACTTGTCTTTTATTCGAACGATTTCATTTTAATACTTAATTTTTAATTTGTCAACAGTTTATCTGATTTTTTTACGTTTTATAACCGAAGTGTGATGCTCCTCGCCCGCAAGAAGTCTGAATATGTTTTTACGGTGAGCAGTCCAGGTAAGAACGTTGACGAACGCGAGAATACAGAATATCGAAATTATCCAACCGTTTAAAAGATTTGACGAATATCTTGATATAATCAACGCAGTCTGCCAGATTGTAAGCAAAGAAACGCCGAGCAACGAGCCCATAGAACCCCATTCGGTAACTGCGATATAAAATAAAATTGCGAAATGGAAAACAACAAGTACGGGGAAATACCACCATTTTTCGCAGGAAAGCGCGAACACAAACATACCGAGAGTCGAGGCTATGCCCTTGCCGCCCTTAAATTTGAGCGTAACGGGAAAAATATGGCCTATTATAACGAATACGCCGAAAAAGTAACGCGCAAAATCAGAAACAAGCACCTCCGTGCCGGCAAAGACATAATCTTTAAATATAAAATACCCCGCAAGCGCAGGAACTCCGCCCTTTATAACGTCGCAAAAGAAATTCAATACGCCTATTTTCATTCCGAAAGTACGCGTCATATTCATAGTACCGGGATTACCGCTGCCTATTTCCCTTATATCTTTTTTCTTGAAATGCGAAATAAGTACGGCGAAATTGAAACAGCCTATAAAATAACAGACGATAGCCGCAATCAAAAACCAATACCAGCCGTCGGAAATATAAAACTCTTTCATATCAGTCGTTCTTCTTTTCCCTCGTTAAAATTTTAATCGGCGTACCTGAAAAATCAAAAGATTTCCTTAAAGTATTTTCGAGAAATCTTTCGTACGAAAAATGCAGTAAATCCGTACTGTTTACAAACAGAACGAAAGTCGGCGGAGCTACGGCGACTTGCGACGAATAGTATACTTTAAGCCGTCTTCCGTTATACGACGGAGGTTCGTTTGCGCGAACCGCATCGGAAATTATATCGTTAAGTATACCCGTCGCGACCCTGAAACGCGAATGTTCGTAAACAGAATTTACGAGCGAAAGAATCTTTTCGGTACGCTGACCCGTCTTAGCGGAAATATAAATCGATTTGAAGTAGTCCATAAACTTCAAATCTTCTTTGAGTTTATTTTCAAACTTATTTATCGTATTGGTATCCTTTTCAATGAGGTCCCACTTATTCATTACGATTACGGAAGGTTTTCCCTGTTCGTGAACGTAACCTATGATTTTAGTATCCTGTTCCGTCAAGCCGTCCGCACTGTCGACGACCAAAAGACATACGTCCGCTCGGCGCACCGCGTCGAACGCGCGCATAACCGAATAATACTCCACGTCGTCTTCGACTTTACTCTTTTTTCTTATGCCTGCCGTATCTATTATCGTATAATCTTTGCCTTCGTAAGAAAATTTAGTATCTATTGCGTCGCGCGTTGTTCCGGCTATATTCGTAACTATAGACCTCTCGAAACCGAGGAGTTTATTCACAAGGCTGCTCTTTCCCGCGTTAGGCTTGCCCACGACGGCGATTTTAATACTGTCGTCGTCCTCGGCTTCCACCTTTTCGAACCAGCTTACAGCCTCGTCGAGAACGTCGCCTATTCCCGTGCCGTGTTCCGCAGAAACAGGATAAGGCTCGCCGAGCCCCAAAGAATAAAACTCGAAAACCTTTTCCTCAGCATATTCGTCAATTTTATTTACGACGAGAATAACAGGCTTTTTCGAACGACGGAGCATATCGGAAACATCGTAATCGGATGTTGTAAGCCCCTCTCTCCCGTCAACGAAAAACAGTATCACCTGCGCCGTATCGATTGCGACTTCAGCCTGTTTCTTTATTTCTTTCCACATCGTATCTTCCGAGCGGAGCTCTATCCCGCCCGTATCGACCATTGAAAAGGCTTTGCCTCTCCACTCGGAATCGGCGTAAAGTCTGTCGCGCGTCACTCCGGGGCGGTCCTCGGTTATAGAAATTTTTCTGCCCGCGACCTTATTGAAAAACGTGCTTTTGCCCACGTTAGGTCTGCCGACTATTGCAATTAACGGATTTGCCATAATTTAACCCTTAATTAAGCTTGTGAAAAAGCTCTCCGAACTTCTGTTTATTATTATTTTTTTGCCTTTTAACCTGCGTTTAAGCTGTTTAACGGTCATATCGTCCAAAAACACGTCCTCGAATTCCCTCAGAGTATTGGAAGGAATAACGGCGCAGTCGAATTTACCGTAAATTTTTTCAAGCGCGGAAGCAATATCCCCGCCAGTAAGCAGTCCCGTACAGGTGACCGTTCTGCCGAAAAACTCGTTTTCAACAGGCAACGCGAAAGATTCGAGATTTTCTGCGGACGAGTTTGCAATTTTACAAAGTTTTTCAATAGCCGCAAATGCGCTGACTCCCGTAATTACCGCCACTCTTTTTCTCTTTTTCAGAACTGTTTTATAGATGCTTTCGCTCGCTTCGGAAATAAATTTGCTCGTCATACCTATTCCGTTTTCTATCTGCGAAAAATCGCCGTAAAATTCAACGGGTTTAAAATCTCTTCCGCTTCTTATAAAATATTCGTCTGCGGGCAGTAAAAAATTTACTCCGAATTCGGCGTTCAGCCTGTCGCAGATATCGAGAATTTCTTTCGCGCTCTCGGCGGTTATATCGGATATGTAAGGCAACCCGTCCCTGAACTTAGTAAGCCCCGTGGGCACGATTGCAAGGTCGGCGGCGTATGGGTACATTTCGAAAAGTTTTCTCGCTGTATATTCGAGATTTTTTCCGTCGTTTTTTCCGGGAACTATTACCGCCTGACAATGCACCGTAATTTTCGCCTCGGCAAGCCTTTTCAACTGGGAAGCAATTTTCCCCGCAAAGCGGTTGCCCATCAGCTCGCACCTGAGTTTTTCGTCCATTGTATGAACGGATACGTAAAGCGGCGACAGATGGAGCCTGATTATCCTGTCTATCTCCTTATCGCTCACATTAGTCAAAGTAACGAAATTTCCGCATATAAAACTCATAGTATAATCGTCGTCTTTCACATAAAGACTTTCGCGCATACCCTTGCCCATCTGGTCCACAAAACAAAATATGCAATTATTATGGCAAGTACGGATTTTTCCGCTGTCATTAAACGTGAGATTTAAGCTTTCGCACTCGTTTTTACTTATATTAAACTCGCGTTCGCTTCCGTCCTTATCCTGCACACGCATAGAAAACTCGGATTTGCCGTCGTAAAAAATATAATCGAGAGCGTCCTCTGCTTCTTCGTTGTCAAAGCTGAGAATTTTAACGCCTTTTTTCAGTTTATATTTTTTAGCAAGCCCGCCGCGAGCGGAAATTATTTCAAGCATAACTCTATTATAAAATATCTCATCGGATTTGTAAAGAAAAAAAGTCCCCGAAGAAATCGGGGATTTTAATTCAACCGTAATTTACCAAATAAAAGCGCCAACCAAACCGAGAACGGCACCGAGAGCAAAGCCTATAAGAGCAATCCAAAAAACCACTTTCCAGCCGGTGCCCTTGTATTTCACGAACTGCCACGCAGGAATTGCGATAGCGACGATTAACGCGATATTACCCAAGAAAGTAGCGACGTTATATATCTGATTGAGTATAGCTGCCGTATGCGTACCGTTCAGGCTTCTAATAGTGTTAATC
>CAJUHC010000032.1 GCA_910586345.1 uncultured Christensenella sp. | reverse complement strand
AGGAGAATAATATGCCAAGAGAAAAACAGAACGAAGGTATTACCCTGCTCGGTAACAACAACACTAAATATCCGCAGACTTACGACCCGTCCGTTTTGGAAACGTTTGTAAACAAACACCCCGGAAGGGACTATTTTGTAAAGTTCAACTGTCCCGAATTCACAAGCCTTTGTCCAATTACCGGTCAGCCCGATTTTGCCACTGTCTACATTTCGTACATACCGCGCGAAAAGATGGTTGAAAGCAAGTCTTTAAAGTTGTATCTTTTCGGGTTCAGAAACCGTGGTGATTTTCACGAGGACTGCATTAACATAATTATGAACGACCTTATTGATTTGATGGACCCTGCATACATTGAGGTATGGGGCAAGTTTTTGCCCCGTGGAGGAATTTCCATAGACCCCTATTGCAACTACGGCAAAAAGGGGACCAGGTGGGAACAGGTTGCCTGGGACAGACTTTCGCATCACGATATGTATCCCGAAAAAATCGACAACAGATAATAAAAAAAGCGGTCGAATGTCCGCTTTTTTTATTATACAAAAAGATACACGCAAAAAGAACTCATAAAACTCCGCCACGTGTGTCTCTGTGGTACTCCCGGCGGGAATCGAACCCACAACGGCCCCTTAGGAGGGGGCTGTTATATCCATTTAACTACGGAAGCACATATTATTTCAAAAGCGAGCGGTATACGCTCGCTTTTAATAATTCGCGATAGAAGTTTACGCCATAGCGTTAAGCTTTTTGGCAAGCCCCGATTTTTTGTTAGCGGCAGTATTCTTTTTAAGAACGCCCTTGGAAACGGCGCCGTCAATAACGGAACAGGTATAAGGGAATTTTGCGGTTGCGGCCGCTTTATCTCCCGATTCAACCAAAGAAAGGAATTTCTTGACTTCGGTTTTTAATTCGGATTTTACAGCCTTATTTCTTTCCGTTTTTTTATCGGTAACAAGAACACGTTTTTTTGCTGACTTTATGTTAGGCATTATTATCTCCTTTGGAAATGCTTTTACTTGAATTCTTATGTGATTTTATCATAAAAAAGTATAGTTGTAAACTGTTTTTTAACGGCTTTTCAGAAAATTTTAATATATTTTTACCTTGGATAATATTAATAATACTGTATGGATAAAAATATTAATCGGTCTGTTTGCTTTTTTGACAGCGGTATAGGCGGACTTAGTTTGTTATATGAATGTGTGCGCAGATTGCCGTGCGTTGATTTTACGTATTTTGCCGATAACTACCGCGTTCCTTACGGCGCTTTGACTAAAGCTGAATTGATAAATATCGCCGATGAAAAATTTTCCGAGATAAGCAAGCTCGAACCCGTTGCGGCGGTATTGGCCTGCAATACTCTGACGGCGCAATGTATAGATTATTTAAGGCTAAAATACTCTTTTGAAATTATCGGCATACAGCCGGCAATTAAACCCGCCGCGGCTCTCGGAGGAAAATGCGTCGTACTTGCAACTCCGTCTACTGCCGGAAGCGAATCTCTAAAATCGCTGGTCGAAAAATACGGTTCTGAAAATACCGAAGTGATAGCTTGTCCAGATTTGGCGTATTATATTGAAAATAATATTAACGAACTCAATTCCGACGGCGTAAAACGTCTTTTACCCGATTTAAAAGCCGACAGCGTAGTATTGGGGTGTACTCATTACGTATTTGCCGAAGAGATAATAAAAGATTTTTATAATTGCCCTGTTTTCGACGGTATTGAAGGAACTGCGGCGCATTTGTGCGAAAAAATAGGGATTTTTGACCACCGATGCGAAAGGATACAAAAAATCTCCTTTTCAGGCGGAGATACGGTTAAAAATCGACTGATATTTAATAAGCTTCTAATGCAAAGTGGAGTTAATTCCCAAAAATAAAATAAATTTACTAAAAAAATAAAAAAAATTTAAACTTTTTATGCTTTAGTGGTTGACAGTGGTCATTTTAGATGTTATTATAGATACATAGTTTACTCAGGGTAGTTTCAATGTTTTTTCTTACAGGCGAATACGAGCATCAGATTGATGCTAAAAACAGAATAAGAATACCTTCAAAGCTCAAAGGGAAGGAAGAAAAACTTTACTTCTCTAAGGGCACGAACGGATGTATTTTCGTGTTTTATGAAGCTGCGATAAAAGAAAAACTTGAAAAACTCGAAGAGATAAAAATTTCCGACACGGAAAAGCAAAAAGGAATGAGGGCGTTCACGAAATCTCTTAAACTTGTTGAGATAGATACGCAGGGAAGGCTCGTTATTCCTCCCGAATTAAAAAGCTATTCCAAGATTACCAAGGACATAAAAATCTGCGGTGCCGGTTCGAGAATCGAAATTTGGGCTAAAGAAGTTTACGACGAGTACTTTGCGGACGACGACGAAAACTTCGACGAAAATTTCGGTTATCTGGATATTTAAGTATGAGAGACTTTGCGCATATACCCGTAATGCTTGACGAATGTATAGACGCGCTTGAAATTAAAAACGGCGGCGTATACTTTGACGGAACGGTGGGCGGCGGAGGTCATTCGTTCGAAATACTTAGACGTTCAGCTCCGTCGGGGAAGTTAATCGCAACCGATTTGGACGAAGACGCTATTTCGGCGGCGAGCGAAAGACTTTCGGAGTTTAACGGCAGATTTCAAATTTATAAATCGGATTATAAAAATTTCCAAGAAGTTTTAGAACTTGCGGGAATAAGAGAGCTTGACGGCGCGTTACTCGATTTCGGTGTTTCAAGTTTTCAGCTCGACTGTGAAGAGAGAGGTTTCTCATATATGAAACCGTCTTCCCCGCTCGATATGAGAATGGATAAAAATGCGGATTTAACGGCCGAAATTATCTTAAACGAATATTCTCAAAAACAGATTGCAAATATTTTAAAGGATTACGGCGAAGAAAAATTCGCCGGTCAAATTGCCGCTAACGTGGTTAAGGCGCGGAGCGTAAAGCGTTTGACGACTTGCGGAGAGTTTGCGGAAATTATAGAAAACAGCATACCTGCTAAATTCCGTCATAACGGACCGTGCGCGAGAAAAAGTTTTCAAGCGGTAAGAATAGCGGTTAACGGAGAACTCGAAGGACTTTATGAATGCGTTTTAGGTTTGACGCGCAAACTTAAAAAGGGCGGAAGAATAGCGATTCTGACTTTTCATTCGCTTGAAGACAGAATAGTAAAACAGGCGTTCAGAATGCTTGAATGCGATTGCGTCTGCGATAAAATTCTTCCCGTCTGCGTTTGCGGAAAGACCAAAGAGATAGAGATTATAACTAAAAAACCAATAACCGCAAGCGTAAAAGAGACGGCGGTGAATTCGCGCTCGAAGTGTGCCAAACTTCGTGTCGCCGAGAAAATTATTTGATTACGGTAAGGAGAAAAATTATGGCAGTTGCATCGCCCGTATTGGAAAGGAACGCCGATACCGAAGAAAAAGAATATACGAGAGAATATCGTGATTCGTATTTGAGCGAGGAAGAAAGGCATAATTCGCGCATAAGCGAGAATTATGCGAGATTAATCAATCCCGAGAGCAGAACGAAAGATATATTGCCTGCAAGAAGTGAGGAGAAAGAAGCCGCGGCAGAGCAGGTTCAATCTAATTCCTCTGCGCGTGAAATTTTGTTCCAAAGACCTTACCTTGTTGAGAACGCGCGCGCCGACGCGGAAATTTTCCGCGCCGACAGTTCGGTTAACCGTAAGTTGTTTTCTGCCGAAACGGAAGTTTCCGAATCACTGTCTGACGAGGAAGAAAACGAGGACCTTCGTCCTACGCAGACAACAATACAGTATAAGACTGCCGGAGTAGTAAGAACGGTCGAAGAAGGTAAAATAGAAACAAGACCTTCGCAAACAAAGCGTTCTGCTTTGACTAAGAAGGACAGAATAATAATAGCTGTTGCGCTGTCGGTTATAGTTGCGTTATTTATACTCATAATCGTTAACTCGGCTGTTATTTCTAACTTAAACAGAGAGGTTGGCGCGCTTCAAAGTAATTTGACGCGGGCAGAAACCGAATATAACGAAGCTCTTGCCGAAACGGAAGATTTTAAGTCGAATTGGTATCAGGAAGTCGAGGATTTTGCAAACAAAAACGGAATGATTCTCGGATAAGGAAAAATGAAAATCAAAAAATTTAATAAAATCAATAAATCGGGTTTTTCGATTACAGTATTACAAAAGAGGTTATTGTCAATGGGTTTGGCAATAGCCTTTATTTTTTGCATAATTTTCGCGCGTTTGTTATACGTTCAGCTTGTATGGGGTTCGGAGCTTAAATACAGAGCTACTGACCAATGGAACAGAGAGATACCCGTCATAGCGAGCAGGGGTTTAATAACGGACGCGAACGGCGAAATTCTTGTCGGTAATAAGACTACATATAGTGTGTTTCTGCGCCCTAACGCAGTGGAAAACGCCGAGTACACCGCAACTGTTCTGAGCGGTTTGTTTTCGTTGGAACCGAATTCGGTAATCGAAAAAATCAAAGGCGGTAAAGTTTCCGAAATAACGGTTGCAAGGCAGGTTTCTAAAGAAAGCGTCGAAAAGCTCGTTTCATATAATTTATCGGGTGTATATTATTCGCGCGACAATACCCGTCAATACGCTTATAACGACGTTCTTTGTCAGGTTCTCGGTTTTACTTCAAACGACGGTTCGGGGCTTTCGGGAATAGAAAAATATTACGATAAAATATTAAGCGGTACAAACGGCGAAATAAGTTATACTACGGATATAGTCGGCGTAGAAACGGAAAACTCGGTGGTCGTTTACAGCGAAGCTAAGGCGGGAGCGGAGGTCAGACTTACAGTCGATATTGATATACAGCTTGCCGCCGAGGACGCTATGCGAAGCGTTTATGTTTCAAGCGGGGCGAAGTCGGTGTCTTGCATCGTGCTTAATCCTCAGAATTTCGATATTCTCGCAATGGTTAATTATCCTTCTTACGACCTTAACGATGTTCCGAGAGACGATAAAGAAACGTTGAACTCGCTTTCGAGAAACAGTATCGTCTGCGACATTTACGAACCGGGTTCGACTTTCAAAGTCGTTACGGCGGCGGCAAATATAGAAGAATATCTCCGCGGAAATAATAAAGCTTTTTCCTCGTCCTACGTGTTTAACGGAAGCAGAACGAGAACGGTTGACGGTACCAAGATAAAATGCTGGTCGGACCATTCGAACGGCAAACACTCGAACCAGACTCTTGCCGACGCGCTTAATAACAGCTGTAACCCGTGTTTTACCGACATAGCTCTTTCGCTCGGTACGGATACTTTTTATAATTATCTGAACGGGTTCGGTTTCGGAAACGTGACGGGTCTTGACTTTAACGGCGAAGCGTTGGGAATGTTGGTTCCGCAGTCGCTTGTGCGTGACTGCGACCTTGCGAGAATAGGTTTCGGACAGACTGTCGCTGTAACGGGAATTCAGCTTGCCTGCGCCGCCGCGGCAGCAGTGAACGGAGGTAATTACTATATGCCTCATCTTTTAAAATCCGTCGTGCTTTCAAACGGAAACGTTGAAAACTTCAAGCCCGTTTTGAAATATAAACCCGTCAGCGAAAAAGCTTCTTCTATGCTTGCTTCGATGCTCGAAGGCGTAGTTAAAGAAGGTAGCGGTAAAAAAGCTTATATAGAAGGGTACAAGGTAGGCGGAAAGACGGGAACGGCTCAGAAATACGAGGACGGACATATCGCTTCGGGTAAGTATATATCTTCGTTTGTGGGATTTTTTCCTTCGGATAAACCGCAGTATCTTGCTCTTATAATCGTTGACGAACCGCAGGGAACTTATTACGGAAGCGCAGTCGCGGCTCCTGTGGCAAAAGAAATTTTCGAAGATATTATAAAAATAAAAAACATTAAACCTTACGTATAGGAGGAAATATGAAAATCGGCGAACTTTTAAAGTACATAGACTATAAAGAATTTTTCGGCGATAGGGAAACGGAGTTTAAGGGACTGAGCGCAGACAGTCAGAAAGTTAAACGTGGCGATTTGTTTTTTTGCTACGCAGGAGAAAATCACGATTCGCACGAATTTATATCCGACGCGGAGAAAGCCGGTGCGGTTGCCGTTGTTTGCGAGAAAAAACTTCCTTGCGGGCTTCCTCAGATAATAGTCGGAAATGGAAGAAAAACCGTCGCGCCCGCAGCGCGAGCTTTTTACGGTTTTGCCGACAGGAAATTGAAGCTCGTAGGAATAACGGGAACCAACGGTAAAACCACTACAACGTACATGCTTGAAAGCATATTTAAGTCGGCTGGTAAAAATACGGGCGTAATCGGTACGCTTGGAATAAGCTATGCGGATAAATTCGTTTCTCCCGAACTCACTACGCCCGACCCGATATTTCTTCATTCTATTTTTTTCGATATGTTAAACTGCGGCGTCGAATACGTATTTATGGAAGTATCGGCTCACGCGCTTTATTACGATAAAATACACGGACTGAAATTTGAAGTCGGAATATTTACGAACTGCACTCAGGACCATCTCGACTTTTTTAAAAATATGAACGAGTATTCGGAGTGTAAAAAAATGCTTTTCAGCGACGGCAGATGTGCGTATTCCGTTATCAATTCAGACGATAATCTCGGTCGCCGTATGCTCGGGGAAGTCAATAACGTTATAAGTTACGGACTTAAAAATCCTGCCGACGTTTTTGCCGTAAACGTATCGGAGCGTATAGACGGTACTTCGTTCGTGATAAATCTTTTGGACGAACTGTACGATATGAAATTAAATCTGCCTGCGTTGCATAACGTTTATAATGCTATGGGAGCGGCGGCCTGTGCGAAAATTCTCGGCGTAAAGACGGAACATATAGCCAAAGGGTTAAGCAATCTCAAAAATGTTTCGGGCAGGCTTGAAAGGGTCGCAAGGTTTAACGGTGCGGATATTTTCGTTGATTTTGCTCATACTCCCGACGGACTCGAAAAATCTTTGCAAGCCTTGAAAAAATTATGCCGGGGCAAACTTTACTGCCTTTTCGGCTGCGGGGGCAACAGGGATAAAACAAAAAGACCGGTTATGGGTGCGATAGCGTCGAAATACGCTGATTTTTGCATAATAACGTCGGATAATCCGAGGTATGAGGACCCTTATGATATTATTTCGGAAATAGAAGCCGGATTTAAACCGTCGGGCAAAAAGTACGTAACCGTTACCGAGCGGGAAACCGCAACGGAATACGCTATTAATCTCCTTGAAAAAGACGATATTCTTCTTGTTGCGGGAAAAGGCGGCGAATATTACCAGGAAATAATGGGAATAAAACATAGCTATAACGACAATACGGTAATAAAAAAAATCATCGGTTGAATTAATTAATGAAAAATTTTCTTGCGGGTATGCTTGCCGCTTTCGGCGCTTCGCTGTTTTTGCTTTTGATTACGCTGCCGCTTTTAAAGAGATTAAAGGCGGGACAATATATTTTGGGTTACGTCAAGGAACATAAAGACAAGGGCGGTACTCCGACGATGGGCGGACTTGCTTTCATCGCGGCGATAATCGCCGTCGGATTGTGTGCGTTCGGGGTTCGCGACGGTAAAATAAATATGACGCTTGCAATAACGGGAGGTTTTACAATCGTCGGTTTTTTAGACGATTTTCTGAAAGTTTACCGTAAGGACAACGGCGGACTCAAACCGTATCAGAAAATAATTTTTCAGTTCGCTATTGCAACCGTCGCGGCGGTATACTGTTATTTAAACGGAATAACGCGTCTTTATATACCTTTTGCGGGCAAATCGGGATTCGATATAGACTGGGGAATTATTCCGCTTGTAATTTTGATTTTCATTGCGACGGTGAATTGCGTTAATCTGACGGACGGACTCGACGGTCTTGCCGGAGGGACAAGCTCCGCTTATTTGCTGATTTTCGGAATTATTTTGTATATGCAAGGTAACGGTTCGGCAATGCTTTGTTTTATCGCGGTAGGCGCTCTGGCGGCTTTTCTGTTGCTGAACGTGAACAAAGCTTCGGTGTTTATGGGCGACACCGGTTCGCTTGCGCTCGGCGGTTTTATTTCCTGCATTTCGGTATTTTCGGGTAATTCCCTATATATTCCGATAATCGGAATAATGTTCGTGATTTCGGGAATATCCGTCATAGTTCAGGTAATATATTATAAACGGACAAGGCGCAGAGTATTTTTAATGGCTCCGATTCATCATCATTTTCAGATGAAGGGGCATACGGAATGTAAAATAGTTTACGCTTACGTTTTAATTACCGCGCTTGTCGGAATAATCTGTTTGTTGTTTGTGTGAGGAAAGATGTATTTTAAGAATCAGAAATTTATGGTGGCGGGAATGTCGAAGTCGGGCGAATGCGCGGCGCGGTTCCTTCTTGAACGTGGCGCGGACGTTTATGTTTACGACGACTTTGCAAGCGATAAAGTCGCTTCGGTTATGAACGAGTTTGAATCTCTCGGCGCACGTATAGTAAACGCCGAAAGTTACATAGACGCAACGCTCGCTTGCGACGTGCTTGTGTTAAGTCCAGGAATACCTATCGATAACCCGTTGCCTGTCGCGTTCAGAAAACAGGGCAAAGCGATAATAGGCGAAGAAGAACTCGGCGCGCTGTTTTTAAGGGCGACGGCAATCGCCGTGACGGGTACGAACGGCAAGACGACTACCGTCTCTATGCTGAATTCCGTACTCGAAAACGCAGGACTGAAAAGCGTCGCCTGCGGGAATATCGGCAATCCTTTGGTCGGCGAGACGGAAAATCTCGGGTTTAACGATTATGCGGTAATAGAGGTTTCGTCTTTTCAGCTCGAAACGCTTTCCAGCCTGCGTCCGCATATAGCGATTGTTACGAATGTGACGGAAGACCATCTGAACCGTCACTACAATATGGAAAATTACGTTTATCTTAAAAGCAAATTGCTTCGCAATCTTCGCGAAAGCGAATACGCAGTTTTAAATTATGACGACGAAGTAGTGCGCGGATTTGCCAAACTTACGAAAGCAAAAGTCGTTTATTTTTCTATGCAGGGAAATAAAGAGGGTGCGTATTTCGAGAACGGAGAGGTTTATTTCAACGGCGAAAAATATTTCGACGCCGACGAAATGACGCTCGGCGGGGTACATAATATTTACAACGCGCTTGCTTGCGTTGCCGCCGCGCGCATACTCGGAATCGGCAAAAATAAAGTTGCGGAGGCGATTTGTTCGTTTAAGGGGATAAGGCACCGTATCGAAGCCGTAAGAACCGTAAACGGCGTAACTTATTACGACGACAGTAAAGGCACTAACGTAGATGCGACGGTGAAAGCGGTTCAGACAATGACGGAACCTACGATAATTCTGTTGGGCGGTAAAGATAAGGGATACGATTACGTTCCTTTATTTCAGTCGCTTAAAAACAGCAAGGTAATTCACGCCGTGCTTTACGGGGAAAACAGATTCAAGCTTCTTAACGCTGCGATAAAATCGGGATTTACCTGTTTCGCTCTTTGCGCCGAGTTCGAAACGGCTTTCCGCCTTGCGCGGTTTATTGCGAAATCAGGACAAAACGTATTGTTAAGTCCCGCAAGTTCGAGCTTCGACAGCTTTTCCAATTATGAGGAGCGCGGTGACGCGTTCAAGAAACTTGTGGAAGGAATAAATGAAGCGTTTGAAGATTAACAAAAAAGCGGGAGACGTCCCGCTTTTAATATGTGTTTTTTTAATGGCTTGCTTCGGATGTATAATGATATATTCCGCAAGTTCGTATATTGCCGAGGTTCAGTTCGGAGACAGTCTTTATTTTGTTAAAAAACAAATTATAGGCGTTGTTTTAGGCGCTGCGGCCATGGTAGGATTGTGCTTTCTTCCGTATAAAAAACTCTTGAAATGCAAGTATCCCGCTATAATAATCGCCGCAGTTCTGCTTGCGCTTGTTTTTGTTCCGGGGGTAGGCATTACTAATTACGGAGCGACGAGATGGATTGGCTTCGGCGGGTTTACGATTCAGCCTTCGGAAATTGCTAAGTATGCTTACGCGCTTTTTGCCGCGGCTTATTTTGCCAAAAATCACGAAAAAGTTAAAACGGTGAAAGGGGTTTTACCTGTGCTTGCCGTCGGCATCGGGTTCTGTGTTTTAATAATAATAGAACCTAATATGTCAATTACGATGTGTGTCGGACTGTTAATGCTTGCGCTGGTATTTTTAAGCGGTACGAATCTGAAAACGTTTGCGGTAGTTTTAATACCGTTTGCGGTGGCGGTTCCGCTTTTGATTATACTTGAACCGTACAGATTACAGCGGCTCAGCGCGTTTATCGACCCGTGGGCTTCTCCGAAAGACGAAGGGTACCAGTTGATACAATCTCTTTACGCTCTCGGCAACGGAGGTTTGTTTGGTACTGGTTTGTTTAATTCGACTCAGAAATACAGATTTCTGCCCTTTGCGGAAAGCGATTTTATTTTGTCGATTATGGGTGAAGAACTCGGATTTATCGGACTTTTAATATTTTTTCTTTGTTGCGGATTTATAATTTTCAGAGGTTTTATGATAGCGAAAAACTGTAAGGACCGTTTCGGTTTTTTGCTTGCTTCAGGTTTTACTCTCGTTTACGGTATACAGGTTGCGATAAACGCTCTCGTTGTAAGCGGTGCGATACCGCCGACGGGGCTTCCGTTGCCTTTGATAAGTAGCGGGAACACTTCGCTTATAATAACTATGGCGTCGATGGGAGTACTGTATAACGTGTCGCGTCAGGCGGATTAACATTAAAAGCTTTGAATTCCATATAATGAAGTATATTTACATAGGGTAACTTTACGGTTGCCCTGTTCGGAGTTAATATGGAAAAATACATAATAAACGGAGGAAACAAGCTGTACGGAAGCGTGAAAATTCAGAGTGCTAAGAATTCTGTGCTTCCTATACTTGCCGCGGCGGTCTTGACCGACGGAAAAATTAAAATTTTAAACGTTCCGCAAATATCCGACGTAAAAAATATGGTAAAAATTCTTACGTGTCTCGGATGTAGAGCGGTTTATAACGGTAACGATATAATTATCGACAGTTCTTATGCGGACTGCTTCGAAATCCCGAGCGCGCTGGCGCACGAACTGCGTTCTTCGGTCTTTTTGCTCGGTTCTGTGATTTCGCGTTTTCATTCGGCTAAAATAGCGTATCCGGGCGGGTGCGATATCGGATTGCGGCCCGTAGACCTGCATTTGACGGGACTTAAAAGACTCGGAGTTAAAATTACCGAAAGAAACGGATATATTTTATGCAAATGCGATAAGCTTTACGGTAACGAAATAATGCTTGACTGCCCGAGCGTAGGCGCGACCGAAAATATTATGCTTGCGGCAGTAAAAGCGGAAGGTACTACCGTGATTAAAAACGCGGCGAGGGAACCCGAAATAGAAGATTTGCAGAATTTCCTGAACCGTATAGGCGCTAAGGTTTCGGGCGCGGGAAGCGGGACTGTGACGATAGAGGGAGTAAAAAGTCTCGGCGGGTGCGAATATTTGCCGATACCGGACAGGATAGAGGCGGGAACATTTCTGATTGCTGCGGCAATGTGCGGAGGCGAAATGGTTGCGGAAGGCGTTCATCCGGAAAATATCAGTTCGCTTATACATAAACTTGCGGAAAACGGTTGCAAAATAGGTTTGAATAATGATAAAATAATTATAGAAAATCACGGAAGGCTCGTTTCTGTAAAATCAATCGAGACCCAGCCGTATCCAGGTTTTCCTACCGATTTACAGGCGCAGTATACCGCGCTTTGCGGCGTGTGCGAAGGACATTCTATAATAACCGAAAATTTGTTTGAAACTCGGTATAAATATGTTCCTGAACTAAGGAAAATGGGAGCGGATATTACCGTAATCGACAGAAACGCATTCGTGCGCGGGGTCGAAAGGTATAAGGGCGCGACGGTTATTGCTCACGACCTGCGCGGCGGTGCCGCGCTTGTTCTTGCCGGGCTTGCCGCCGAAGGCAGAAGCGAAATAGTTGATATTTCACATATAGACAGGGGATACGGTTCTTTTGAATATAAACTCAGAAATCTCGGGGCAGATATTGTAAGAGTAACCGTCTGAAATTTATGAAGTACGTAAGAAAAATATCCGCTTTACTGATAGGAATAATTTTTTTTGCCGCGGTTGTAATAAGTCTCGGTATGATTTTTGCCGTCAGGAACATAAACGTTACTATGGTAACTTACGCGGACGACTGTACTGAAAGTTATAAAAACGTAAAAAAATCGCTCGACGTTTTCAAGGGCGACAGTATAGTGTTTTTAAACGAAAGCAGTATAAAAGAAGCGGTTTCCGACAGTAATTATACGGTGGTTTCCTGCGAGAAAAAATTTCCCTGTACGGTTAACGTCACGATAAAAGAACGGCTTGAAACCTTCGCCGTTTTAGTCGGCGGAATTTATTCTATGTACGACAGCGACGGAAAACTTTTGAGAAGCAGTGTTGAAAACGTCAATATCAACGATGGTTCTCCGAACGTGGAACTTACGGGCGTTATCGTTGAAAATATCGCTAAAATATCCGAAATAGCTTTTAAATTCAAAGATAAGTTTAAAGCGTTCCGTTCGCTCGTGGCGAGCGTAAGCCTTGACGAAAGGGCGGATATAGAAGACTATACGGATAAACTTAGTTTTAATTTAAGATGCGGACTGAGAATTCAGCTCGATAATTATACGGAACGAACGGAAGAAAAGCTCGCGGCCGTCTATACGCAATTTTGCAAACTTACAGACAGAGAAAAGCTCGGAGGCACGTTGAGAGGATATGAAAACGTAATAGGCGACGTTAAATCAGACTACAAAAAAAGCGGTTCGTAAGAACCGCTTTTTCGTTTGATTTAGTTGACTTATTTTTAATACTATTATATAATTAAGAAAACACATTTTCAAACAGGATGACGGTTGAATATGCGCAAAAAAAGCGTAGCGGTGTTGGAT
>CAJUHC010000031.1 GCA_910586345.1 uncultured Christensenella sp. | reverse complement strand
GAGCAAAAAGAAAAGTCCCGAGCCGAATGCGATGAACTTCGCACTCGGTTCGAGATACTTCGTTTTGGTGACCCTGCCGGGAATCGAACCCGGGATTGAGCCTTGAGAGGGCTCCGTCTTAACCGCTTGACCACAAGGCCTTTTTAAACTGCTTTGTGATTATAACACATACTTGATTTGTTTGCAAGCAAAAATTATACTCAAATAAAAATTTTAGCGAACGTGTCATATATTGTTATCATTTATCAATTAAAATTTTTGCAAAAGTCTTTTTTCCGTTTCGTTGACATTAATATTTTTCGCTAATATAATTAATTAGACTTCAAACTATTCGACTTCGAATTATATAAAGGAGAATATTTTTTGGAAAATAAGCGGTTATACGGTATGATTTGCTATTTGCAAAGGCAGATGCATCGTGAAAACAATTGTCTTTTTGCCGAATACGGAATAAACCCCGTACAGATGTACGCACTGACTTTTGTGCATATAAAAACGAAAGAGGGTAAAAACGTTTGTCAGAAAGATATTGAAAAACATATAAATTTACGTGCCTCGTCGGTTTCAACGCTTTTAAGCGGGCTTGAAAAGAACGGACTTATTTCACGTACGCAATCTGTCGGCGACGCGCGTACGAAGTTTGTTAAAGTTACCGAGCGGGGAGAATATATCTGTATTAAAAATAAACTGCTTATGGATAAATGCGACGCTGTTATTCAGTCTGCTTTGACGGAAGAAGAACAGGAAAATTTTAAAAACCTTCTCAATAAAATCATAGCTGAAATCGAGAAACCGGAAAAGGAGGTAAAAACAGATGGTTAAGACATTGTTAAAAAGCGTAAGAGAATATAAAAAATCTTCTATACTTTGTCCTTTATTTATGATTGGCGAAGCCGCGATGGAAATTTTAATTCCGTGGCTTACGACTTTTATTATAAAAGAGCTTAAATTTCTTGCGGAAGACGGTACATATCAGGTTAATACCAGTATTATTATCGTTTGTTCGGTTTCTATGGTAGTATGCGCATTGTTTGCTTTGCTTTGCGGAATTATGGGTGCCAGATACGCCGCGAAAGCAAGTTGCGGTTTTGCTAAAAATCTGAGAGAAGATATGTATAACAATCTTCAATCGTTTTCGTTTGCAAACATAGACAAATATTCCACGGCGAGTATTATTACGCGCATTACGACCGACGTTACCAACGTTCAAAACGCATACCAGATGTGTATCAGGATGCTTGTCCGCGCTCCGGTAATGTTTATTGCCGCGGTAATAATGACTTGCGTAATAGAACCTGTGCTTGCGGGAATATTTATCGGCGCGTCGGTTGTTTTAGGCTTAGTAGTTTTTATATGTATGTTTAAAGTTACTCCGCATTTCAGAACAATGTTCAAGAAATACGATAAGCTCAATTCCGTAGTGCAGGAGAATTTAACGGCGGTACGCGTAGTAAAATCATACGTCCGCGAAGATAAAGAAATTGACAAAATGCAGAACGCTACGCAAGACGTTTACATATACTCGGTAAAAGCCGAAAAAATTCTCACGTTTTTGATGCCCTGCGTAAACTTCATTATGTTTGCAACCATAATAGTTATTCTTACCGTAGGTTCGAATATGGTTGTCGGAAATATTTTCGGCGCAGTCCAGCCCGAAGACCTTCAAGCGCTTATATTTTATGCAATGCAAATCTTGAACGGCGTAATTATGGTGGCGATGTGTCTTAACTTTATCTCGCTTTCCAAAGGCAGTATGGACAGAATAGGCGAAGTATTGAGTGAAAAAACAACTTTGTCCGAACCCGCGTCGCCCGTATTTGAAGTTAAAGACGGTTCGATTGAATTCGAAAACGTTGATTTTGCTTATTCGAGCAAAGCCGACGAAAGCGTATTGCAAAATATAAATCTTAAAATTTCTTCGGGAGAAACGCTCGGAATTATCGGCGCGACGGGCTCGGGAAAAACTTCGCTTGTATCTTTGATTCCTCGACTGTACGATACTACCGAAGGCTCGGTAAAGGTCGGAGGCGTTAACGTAAAAGATTACGATATGGACTCGCTTAGGAATAAGGTCGCTATGGTTCTGCAAAAAAACGTTTTGTTTTCGGGTACGGTAGCGGAAAATCTCCGCTGGGGCGACAAGGACGCGACGGACGAAGAATTGCGTTTCGCAGCGCGTCAGGCTTGTGCGGAGGAGTTTATAGACGCGCTTCCTAACGGATACGGTTACGATTTGGGACAGGGCGGCGTTAACGTTTCAGGCGGACAGAAACAACGGCTTTGTATAGCACGCGCGATGCTTAAAAAACCTAAGATTATAATTTTCGACGATTCGACTTCCGCGGTAGATACGAAAACAGACGCTTCCATAAGAGAAGCTTTAAAGAAGTATGCGCCCGATACCACAAAAATAATTATCGCTCAGAGAGTAGCGTCGGTACAGGACGCAGACAGAATAGTAGTGCTTGACGACGGTAAAATTTGCGGAATCGGTACGCACGAAGAGTTAATGAAAACAAACGATATTTACAGAGAAGTTTACGAATCGCAATTGAAGGGAGGTGAAGAGTAATGGCGTCGGAGAATACCAAAGGCAAAGCGGCGAAAACTCCCGTAAAAACTTTAAAAAGATTGCTTGCTTATACTTTTTCCCGTTATAAAATTGCCGCCGTATTCGTGGTTATTTTCGTTATGACGGCTTCTGCGGCAAACGTTGTTGCGTCTTCGAGACTTGCGGTTATAATACAGGAACTGATTGTCAGTCCCGAACACCCTTCGATAAATATGTCGGTAGTATGGACGAATATACTCTTAATGGGCTGTATCTATATTGCGGGCGTACTTTCGTCGTTTGCTTATAACAGGATAATGATGTACATTGCGCAGGGAACGCTTAAAAAACTCAGGGACGAGATGTTTGCGAAAATGCAGTATCTTCCATTGAAATTTTTCGATACGCACACACACGGCGATTTGATGAGTATGTACACCAACGACGTGGATACTATGCGTCAGCTTTTGTCACAGACGATTCCGCAGATAATTTCATCGATTTTAACTTTGATTTTCGTTTTTGCGTTTATGGTGTTTTACAGCTTTACTTTGACGCTTTTTATATTGGCAGTGCTTGCGGTTATGATTTTCGTTATAAAAAAAGTCGGAGTTAAGTCGGCGAAAAACTTCTTGAAACAGCAGCGCGCAATGGGAGCGTTAAACGGTTATGTGGAGGAAATGACCGAAGGGCAGAAAGTTATTAAAGTATTCTGTCACGAAGACGAAGCGATAGAAGGGTTTAAGACCTATAACGACGAATTATTCAAAACGGGATATATTGCGAACTGCAATGCGTTTTTGTTGGGTCCCGTAAACAATAATCTCGGTTATTTGCAGTACGTTCTCGTTGCGGTAGTCGGGTTTATTCTGATGGTAAGCGGAGCGGAAATAGGTTTGTTATCGGGATATACGGCTTTAAACGGCGGAGGAATAGCTTGTTGTGCCGGTATGCTCGTATCGTTTCTTTCTTATTCACGCCAATTCAATATGCCTGTACAGCAGGTGTCACAGCAATTCAACGCTATTGTTATGGCGCTTGCGGGAGCGGAACGTATTTTCGATATGGTCGACACTCTGCCCGAGGATAAGGGCGGCGATACGACGCTTACTTACGGCGAATATGAAAAGGGCGAGTGGGCTTGGAAAAAGCCGAATCCTGACGGAACTTTCGGATACGTGCCTTTAAAAGGAGATATAAGGTTTAACGACGTCGTTTTCGGTTATACAGACGAAAAGGTTATTTTAAAGAACGTCAGCCTTTACGCTAAGCCCGGTCAGAAGATTGCGTTTGTAGGCTCGACAGGCGCGGGAAAGACAACTATAACCAACCTTATAAATCGTTTTTACGATATGCAGTCGGGCGAAATTACATATGACGGACTCGATATAAAGAGTATAAAGAAAGACGATTTACGCAGAAGTTTGGGCGTGGTTTTACAGGATACGCACCTGTTTACCGGTACGGTTATGGATAATATCCGTTACGGCAGACTTGGCGCGACTGACGAAGAGTGCGTAAAAGCCGCAAAACTCGCCAATGCACATTCGTTTATAAAGCATCTTCCTGAAGGTTATAATACCGTTATCACGGGCGACGGGGCTAATCTTTCACAGGGTCAAAGACAGTTGCTTGCGATTTCCCGCGCAATGGTTTCTGAGTGCCCCGTTCTCATTTTGGACGAAGCTACTTCGTCGATAGATACCAGAACGGAAAAGCTAATCGAGCAGGGTATGGATAAGTTAATGGAAGGCAGAACGGTATTCGTTATAGCGCACAGACTTTCCACCGTAAAAAACAGTAAAGCTATTATGGTTCTCGAACACGGCGAAATAATAGAACGCGGCGACCACGAACAGCTTATCGAACAGAAAGGAAAGTATTATCAGCTCTATACGGGCGCGTTCGAACTTGAATAATAAAATATTATTCAGTCGTAATAAATTGAAACTTTAATAAAAAATAAGGCAAAAATTGTCGAATAGTACAAACTGTCAAAAACATACATTACTAAAAAAGGAGTAGCGGTAACGTATGTTTTTTGATTTTTTAGGTTTGCTGTTCGGCAAAATTTTCTTTTTTACGGGTATGGTCAAGGGCGGAGGTACTTTTCCGAAACCTCTTCCGCCCGAAGAAGAGAGTAAATATCTCGCTCTTGCGCGCGCGGGCGACGTTGAAGCGAAAAATATATTAATTAAACACAATATGCGTCTCGTCGCGCACATAGTAAAAAAATACACGAGCTCGGCGGAAACGGACGATTTGATTTCCGTCGGTTCCATAGGTCTTATAAAGGCGATAAATACATATCAGGACGGAAAAGGAACCCAGCTTGCCACTTATACCGCGCGGTGTATAGAAAATGAAATTTTAATGCTGTTGCGCGCGGGTAAAAAGCATAAAAACAACGTATCTTTATCCGACCCCGTCGGCGTAGACAAAGACGGAAACGAGCTCACTCTTATCGACCTTCTCGCGGAGAAAGAAGACAGCGTATTCGCTCAGGTTGAAAAGAGTATCCAGCGCGAAAAATTTGTCGCGCATCTGAAAAAATTCCTGTCCGAACGGGAATATATAATACTTTCGTTAAGATACGGGTTGGAGGACGGAACCGCTATGCCTCAAAGAGAAGTGGCTAAAAAACTCGGCATTTCGCGTTCTTATATCTCACGCATAGAAAAACGCGCGATAGAAAAAGCGCGCGAATACCTGAACAAGGAAGATTTTTTTACTGATTAGCTTTTTTTATTGCAAAATTCTCCTTCTGTTGGTATAATCATACAAAAGGAGTTTGTATGGAAATTTACGAAGAACTTAAACGTCGCGGTCTGATAGCTCAGGTTACGGACGAAGAAGAAATAAAACAACTGATAAACAACGGCGGAGCGAGATTTTATATAGGTTTCGACCCGACGGCGGACAGCCTTCACGTCGGTCATTTTATGGCTCTTTGCCTTATGAAAAGGTTACAGATGGCCGGCAATAAACCGGTTGTTTTGCTCGGCGGAGGAACCGGGCATATCGGCGACCCGTCAGGCAGAACGGATATGCGCTCTATGCTCACGACGGAAGATATTCGGCGGAATTGCGATTGCTTTAAAAAGCAAATGGAGCGTTTTATAGAATTCGGAGACGATAAGGCGATTATCGTCAATAACGCCGATTGGCTTTTGAATTTAAAATACGTAGAACTTTTGCGCGACGTGGGAGCTTGTTTTACCGTAAACAATATGCTTCGCGCGGAATGTTATAAACAGCGAATGGAGAAAGGTTTAAGCTTTCTTGAATTCAATTATATGATTATGCAGGCTTACGATTTCTGGCATCTCAGTGAAAAGTACGGCTGCAATATGCAGTTCGGCGGCGACGACCAGTGGAGTAATATGCTTGCGGGTACGGAACTTATCCGTAAGAAATCGGGTAAAGACGCTTACGCAATGACGATAACTTTGCTTTTGAACAGCGAAGGCAAAAAGATGGGAAAAACCGCAAAAGGCGCGGTTTGGCTTGACGAAAATAAAACGAGTCCTTACGATTTTTACCAGTATTGGCGCAACGTAGACGACGCCGACGTTATGAAATGTATTAAAATGCTCACGTTTATATCGATGCAGACCATCGAAGAAATGGAAAAATGGGACGTTTCGCGCATAAACGAAAAGAAAGAAATTTTAGCGTTCGAACTTACGAAACTCGTTCACGGCGAAGAAAAGGCTGAAATCGCGAAAAGTCAGGCTAAAGCCGCTTTCGGAGGCGGAGGAAATCTTCCGGAAAAAGATTTAAGCATCGAAAATCCTACGATTATAAACGTGCTTGTCGGCGCGGGTATATGCGCTTCGAACGGCGAAGCAAGAAGACTTATTCAGCAGGGCGGAGTTTGCGTAAACGAAGATAAAATCACTGAAATAAATACGATTGTTTGCGACGGCGACGTGATTCATAAAGGCAAAAAAGTTCACGTAAAAATTAATTTAAAATAATGTATCTTTCGATAAGCGGACAAACCGTCACGCAAAAGACGATTGAAAAATCGCGCTTTATTACAACTTCAAGACACGTGGAGAGCGAAGAAGAGGCGAAAGATTTTATTTCGGAAATATCGGCGAAATACCGTGACGCGACTCATAACTGTTACGCTTACGTCTGCGACGAAACGGGGAACTTTCTGCGCTTTTCCGACGACGGAGAACCGCAGGGAACCGCGGGTATGCCTATGCTCGAAGTTCTAAAAACTAAGAAACTTTTTCAGATTGCGGCAGTGGTTACAAGGTATTTCGGAGGAATAAAACTCGGAGCAGGTGGGCTTGTCCGCGCTTACTCCGGAAGCGTTTCTGAAAACCTCGATACGGCGCAAAAAGTGCTGTATCAGATGTGCTCCGAAAGCAAATATACCGTAGGTTATTCGGGCGCCGAAACTGCGGCAAGATTTTTCAGCGAGTTCGGAGCAGAGGTTAAATCCGTAGAATATCTTAACGAAGTTCACTTCGTTATCGCCGTAAAAAAAGAAAATGAATACGATTTCAATTCGGAATTATTGAATCGTTTGAACGGTAAAGTTGAAGTGTTAAAATTAAAAGAATATTATTATCCGTTTAAAATATGAACAAAACAGGGGTAATTCGGCTATTTCAAGCTTTAAATATAGTACTATGCCAGATATAAAAGCATAAAAACAAGTAAATAATATAAGAAAAGCGCACGGCAAACGCCGTGCGCTTAATTTTTCGGTTATCGTATTTCTCTTATCCAGCCTTCGGGAGCTTGTATTTCGCCCGTCTGAATTGCGGTTAAAGTTTCGTAAAGTTTCTTCGTGATTTCGCCCATTTCATTCATTCCCGAAGGGAATAAAATCTCTCTGCCGTGGTCGTTGATTTTTCCGACGGGAGAGATTACCGCGGCTGTTCCGCAAAGACCGCACTCCGCAAAGTTTTCGATTTCGGAAAGTTTTACGGGTCTTTGTTCAACCGTAAGCCCCAAATATTTTTCAGCCGCGAAGCACAGAGAGCGTCTTGTTATTGAGGGTAGAATACTGTCTGATTTCGGCGTGACGATTTTACCGTCTTTCGTAACGAAAATAAAATTCGCCCCGCCCGTTTCTTCTACGAAAGTTCTCGTCGTCGGGTCAAGATAGAGATTCTCGTCAAAGCCGTTTTCGTGTGCGTCGACTATTGCGCGCAGGCTCATAGCGTAGTTGAGTCCCGCTTTGACGTGTCCGGTGCCTCTCGGCGCCGCTCGGTCAAAGTCGCTTACTCGAAGAGTTATAGGCTTAATTCCGCTTTTGAAGTAAGGACCTACCGGCGTTGCGAAAATTCTGAATTGATATTCCTTTGCGGGTTTTACGCCTATGACGGCGGAAGAGCCGAAAATAAACGGTCTTAAATATAAAGACGCTCCGCTGCCGTAAGGCGGTACGAAACTTTTATTCGCCGCAACGACTTTATCGACGGCTTCGAGAAATCTTTCTTTCGGAAATTCGGGTATTTCAAGCCTTTTTGCGGACTCAATCATTCTTTCCGCATTCAAATCGGGACGGAACGTAACGATTCTGCCGTCCTTCGCCGTATAAGCTTTTAGACCTTCGAAAACCGTCTGTGCGTACTGCAATACTCCGGCGCACTCGCTTATTACGATTTTATCGTCGCCGGTAAGAATTCCGCCGTCCCATTTTCCGTTTTTGTATTCGGATACGTAACGGTAAGGAGTTTTGATATAACCGAAACCTAAATTCGCCCAATCCATAATTTAAACCTCGATTAATTATACATCCCGGAATATGTTGTTGTCAAATGCGTGAGTTGACAAAAAATCATTCTGATGATAAAATAAACTTATGGCGGAAATAACTTCGATAGAACCTCAAATCAAAGATAAAACAAGGTGCAACGTGTATGTCGACGGCAGATTTTATTGCGGAATAAAACTCGAAGTTGCGGTAAAGTACCGTCTGAAAGCCGGTATGCACGTAGAAAAAGAACGTCTCGACGAAATCCAGCTTGAAACCGAAAAAAGTCAGGCTATTGATAAGGCTATGACTCATCTTTCCGCGTCAATGAAAACGCGGAAACAAATGCGCGATTTTTTATCCAAAAAAGGTTATACGGAAGCCGTGATAAATTACGTTCTCGAACGGCTTGAATATCATAAACTTGTGGACGATTACGCTTATTGCCGTGCTTACGTTCAGAGCGTAAAAGGAAAAGGCAAGCGCGCGCTCGAAGCCGATTTGCTTAAACGCGGAGCCGATAAAAACGCAGTGCAGACCGCTTTGGACGAAACTGAAGAAGACTGCGACGCCGCAGTATCTATTTTGGAAAAGTATTTGCGCGGGAAAAACCGTGATAAAAATACTATTTATAAAGGTTATAAATATCTCCTGTCGAAAGGTTACGGTTACGATACCGCCAAAACGGCTGTCGAAAGGTTTTCAGATGAAGATTATCGAACTTAGGGAGATTGATTCTACAAACGAATACTGTAAAAGACACGGCGGAGAAAATTTAATTGTTACCGCAATCAGTCAGACTTCGGGAAAGGGGACGAAAGGAAGAGGTTTCGTGTCTGACGAGGGCGGTTTGTACGTATCGGTTATGCGGCATTACGATAATTTTCTTTCCTGCGACGCGTTTAAAATTATGGTAAACGCTTGCGTCGCCGTGTGCAGAACGGTTCAAAAATTCGGTTTAAAACCTGTTATACGCTGGGCGAACGACGTTCTTGTAAACGGCAAAAAGATATGCGGAACTCTTATCGAGAATACGTTTTCAGGCAGTTACGTAAACCGTTCCATAGTGGGTATGGGTATCAACGTAAACAATAAATTGCCGAATGAGCTGAAAAATATAGCCACGAGCCTTTCTTCGGAACTTAACAGGACCGTCGAAGTTAAGGCCGTGCGCAACGAGCTTATAAAAAATCTGCAAAAAAATTATACGATAGAAGATTATAAAAATTATATAGATTGGTTCGGCGAAGAAGTGACAATCAAAACCGAACGCGGCGAATTGACCGCTCTTGCCGTCGACGTGGATTACGACGGCGGACTTCTGTGCGTTATTGCTGGTAGCGTTAAAAAAATCAACTCGGCGGAGGTCTCTTTAAGGCTTAAATGAATAAAGATTTTTCACAGGCGGACTTTTACGGAGAATATAATGTTTATGAAAGCGACGTAAAAGCTTTTTATCCCGAAAGGGCGAGAAATACTCATAAAGGAACGTACGGTTCCGCCTGTATCGTTGCGGGAAGCGTCAGATATATCGGAGCAGCCGCGCTTTCGGCGGAAGCCGCTTTAAAGTCCGGTTGCGGATACGTAAAACTTACTTGTAGCGAATATGTGAAACTTGCTCTCGCCGCAAAATATCCTCAGGTAATTTTTCTTGACGAACCTGATTTAAACTCGCAGGCGATAGCAATAGGAATGGGGTGCGGAGTAAATAAAGAGCTTTATATTTTAACCGAACGTCTGCTTTCCGAATATACGGGAACTTTGATAATAGATGCGGACGGACTTAACTCTATTGCCGAATACGGTTTAGCTCTTTTAGAAACCGAAAGAAAATGCAGAGTGCTTTTGACTCCGCACGTTAAAGAGTTTTCGAGACTTGCTGGAATCGAAGTAAACGAAATTTTAAAAAGACCGATTGAATATTCGCGCAATTTTGCAAACGATTACGGAATAACTCTTTTGCTCAAAGGCGCGGACAGCATAATTACCGACGGTAAAAGAACGAAAATCAATACCCGAGGCTCGACCGCGCTTGCGAAAGGCGGGAGCGGAGATATGCTTTCGGGTTATATTTGCGGTACTTCCGCGCGCGGACTCGAACCTTTCGAATCCGCCCTGTGTTCCGCTTACACTCTCGGCGTATCTGCTGAAATTTCTTCAAAAGAAAAGACTGATTACTGCGTTACTGCGAAAGATATTTTAAAAAATATTCATAAGGCGGTTAAACTGTTGACAAAATAATGTTTCGGTGTTAAAATATTTCGTGTTGAAAGGGAGTAGTTTTTTTGTTGCGGCAACAAGCCCCGATGTATAAATCGTGTCGCAGCACCTTATTTTGAGGAACAAGACTTTTAACTTAAAGAAATTTAAGTTAAAAGTCTTATTTTTTTTGTTTATTAAGTCTAATATATATGTGAGGTGAATTATGGCGGGTAAAGCGGTTTTAAATGTATTTTTGCTTCTTTTAGGTTTTGTATTGCTTGTCAAAGGCGCCGATTTTTTCGTTGACGGCGCGTCCGGTATTGCGAAAAAACTTAAAGTTTCCACCTTCATTATCGGGGTAACCGTGGTTGCGCTGGGTACGAGCGCGCCTGAGATGGCGGTGACGGTAATCAGCGCGCTCAAAGGCGAAAGCGGAATAATAGTCGGAAATATAACGGGAAGCAATATAATAAATATATTTTTAATACTAGGTATTTCCGCAATCATATGTAAATTACCCGTTGAAAAAAGTACGCGTTTCATAGATTTGCCGTTTCTCTTATTGGTAAGCGGACTTTTCGTTCTTTTCGGCGCGACGGGAAATGTTTTCGTTTGGTGGGAAGGTCTGATTTTAATACTGCTTTATTGCGCTTTTACGGCTTATAATATTGTTCTTGCGACAAAACAGTCGAAATTGAGTCTCGAACAGGCTACCGCCGTTTCCGTTATGCAGGCGGAAGAGAGCGTAACCGAAGAAGTCAAAGGCTGGTATCGGAAACTAAAAGCAGGCTATGAGAATTTGCAGTCGAAAGTGTGGTTTCTCATAATAATAACCGTTGTCGGACTCGGTATGGTGGTGGGCGGCGCCGAGCTTGTCGTAAGTTCCGCTCAGTTTATAGCGGAGGAAGTTATAGGAATTCCGCCTGAAATAGTGGCGCTGACTGTAGTTGCGTTCGGAACTTCTTTGCCTGAGCTCGTGACGTCTGTTTCCGCGGCGAGAAAAGGCGACGTCGGTATTGCAACGGGAAATATTATCGGAAGTAATATCGCTAACATATTGCTGATAGGCGGGTTGGGCGTTTTATGTTCGGGTGCGGAGGGACTTTATTTCTCGCCCGAAGGGCTTGTGAGCGGAATAGTCGCCCTGATTGCGGCGGTATTGGTTTTCGCTTCTTGCTGGGGCAAGTCGAAAAGCATAGGCAGAATAGCGGGTATAATTATGCTCGTTTGTCTTGCCGTGTATTATTGTCTTGTATTTCTTAACCTTTACGGCGTAATTAAATTATATTAACTGAATAAACTGGGCGGTTGCTGTCAACAATATTAGTGCGGTGGTACATATTATAAAATATATACACTGCCGAAAAAGAGGTTGATATGAATATAAAGCGCGGAGAACTTTATTATGCTGATTTATCGCCGGTAGTCGGAAGTGAGCAAGGGGGCGTTCGTCCCGTCCTCGTCGTACAGAACGACGTCGGAAACAAATATTCACCTACCGTTATAGCGGCGGCAGTGACCAGCAAAATAAATAAAGCGAAATTGCCTACCCATATAGAACTGCCTTCGAGCGCGTACGGACTTCAAAAAGATTCGGTCATACTGCTCGAACAAATACGAACGCTGGATAAGCGCAGGCTTAAAGAAAGGATAGGAGAGCTTAACGAAATAACTATGACTCGTGTCGATAAAGCGATACTGATAAGTCTTGGTTTTGAAAAATAAAAATAAGGCGCGCGTTTGGAACGTGCGCCTTACTATTTTAATTGACAAAATTACGGCTTTGATATATCATATTCCTATGCTCGAAAAATTTAAAAAATTAAAATTCAATATAGGCTGGAAAAGCCTTATTCTCATAGGCGTTTGCGTCATACTTATAATAGTTGATTTGCTTACTAAAATCTTTGAAGAGAAGGATAGTTGGAATTTCTCAGTTATCCCGAATTTTATAGAAGTTGTGAGCGGAAGCCGTAATCCCGGCTGCGCGTTCAGTTTTTTAGCCGAAGCCTCGTGGGGTCAGCCGTTTTTAATTGCGGTGACTTTTATTCTTCTGATTTTGCTTGTCGCCTTTTTTATATTTATGCCCGAGCGTTTTATAATTTTAAAAATTGCCGTATCTATGATTACTGCGGGCGCGATAGGCAATCTTGTAGACAGAATATCCTTTTTCGAGGTTCGCGATTTCGTGGAGATACGTATGTTTGGCAGAATGGTTTCCTGTAATTTTGCCGATTTTTGGATAGTTATAGGCACCGTAATAGCTGTTATCGATATGTTGTTTTTAAACGAATGGGCTTTGATTCCGCTGACGAAAAGAGCGAAGGAAGCTCAGGCGAAAGATAAAGAAAAGGATAAAGATAACGCAGCGGAATCAACCGAACAGGTTATTTCCGAGCCTGGGCAGAATGTCGAAAACTGTGACGCCCGGAATGATGAAGACGAACATAAAAACGGCGAAAATGGATAAAAAAATTTTTACTGCCGAAACGGATTGCAACAGGGCGGACGTATTCGTTTGCGGTATTTTCAAAGACCGTACGCGTTCTTCCGTCAAAAAACTGTTTGATAGCGGTTTCGTAACCGTAAACGGAAAACTCGCGAAAGCGTCGCAAAGTATTGCTATGGGAGACGCTTTCGAAATAATTTTACCCGATGCGGTTATGTGTTGCGCAAAACCGGAAGATATTCCGCTCGATATAATTTACGAGGATGAAGACATTGCGGTTATCAATAAACCTCAGGGTATGACTGTACACTTAGGAAACGGCAATACGGACGGCACACTCGTAAACGCGCTTTTATACAGGCTCGAATCATTGAGCGGAATAAACGGTGTTATACGGCCGGGGATAGTTCATAGAATAGATAAGGACACGTCCGGACTCTTAGTCGTTGCAAAGAACGACAAGGCGCATTTAAGCCTTTCCGAACAGATTTCTAAAAAGACTTGCAAGAGAACGTATCTCGCATTGCTGGAAGGTAATTTAAAGACCGACAGCGGCACTGTAACAACGTATATAGGCAGACATCCGCAGGACAGAATCAAAATGGCGGTAGTTCCGCCCGATAAAGGAAAAATCGCGGTTACGGATTACGCGGTTATTAAAAGGTATTCGGGTTATACTCTGTGCAGGTTCGATTTAAAGACGGGCAGAACGCACCAGATTCGCGTTCACGCGAAATATCTCGGACATCCGGTGGTAGGCGACCCCGTTTACGGATTGAAGAAACAAAAATTCAAGCTTGACGGACAGCTTCTTCACGCTTGGCGGCTTTCTTTGATTCATCCGTCGTATGGCAGGGATATGAATTTCGAGGCGCCTTTGCCCGCTTATTTTACCGATGTATTAAACAAGCTTACGGAACTTTGAAAAACGCTTTTTAACCGCTTGCAAAAAGTATATTAAAATGCTACAATGTCAATACAGATTATGGAAAAGGAGAATTATTATGTCAAGAAGATATTCAACGCACACTTGGACTGAAATTTGCGCTTTCTGGGCAATGGTTGTTTCGGGATTTGCTTATCTGTTCGGAGGAATAATCCATTTATTGATTAACACTATTAGAAGCC
>CAJUHC010000030.1 GCA_910586345.1 uncultured Christensenella sp. | reverse complement strand
CGCTCCACCAGTTCGCGCGGTATTCCGCCCAAAGACTCTGCGTTTTCTTTTCTCCGAATCTTGTTATAAACGTCTCCGTAAGCGATTTATAATCGTTGGAATCGGTTTTCCCTTCCTGGAAACCCGTCATCCAGTGTTCTGTGACAAATAATCCTCCCGCATTGGTTCCGCGCAGATACACGGTTTCACCGCTTAAAGATTTAACGTTCTTACCGTCCGTTTTAAGAAAATCGTTTTTGTCGAATTTCCCGTAATCGGGTTCGGGCTCGGGTTCGGGCTCGGGTTCGGGTTCGGGCTCGGGTTCGGGTTCGGGCTCGGGCTTGGGCTCGGGCTCGGGCTGTACTATCGGAGGATTTCCGGAACCTTCCTGATTGTTTCCGGACCCGTCCGTAAGACCGCATCCGCCCGCAAAAGCGCATAGCGACATCATTATGCACAGTATAACTGCAAGCAATTGTTTGAATTTCATTTTATACCCTCTTTATATTATCATATATATAACTTAACATATTTTAAACATATTATGCAACCGTTCTTTCAAAAAAAATTACTTGAATATCTTAAAATATATGATATAATATTAACGTAAATTTTAAAGGAGAAGCGTTTTTAAAAACGTTACAAAACTAAAATGGCTAAAAAACTCATAATAATTCAAGAAAAATGTCCCCAAAACCACAGATGCCCCGCGATTAACGTTTGCCCTGTCGGCGCACTGTCGCAAAACGGTTTCAATGCGCCCCAAATTGACTATGAAAAGTGCATCGCCTGCGGTAAATGTTCGAACTTCTGTCCGAAAAAAGCTTTGAATCTGAATACGGGTATTTAAAAAACAAAATAAACCGCAACCGCCGACAGAGTGTATTACTCTTTCGGCGGTTGTTTAATTAAATTAAATATAATTAATACATTAGCTTTTATTTAACGGAAGTCTGACCGTAAACGCGGTATCTTTATCGAATTCGGCTTCTATGCTTCCGCCTAATCTGCCGAGTACTTTTTTTTACCAACGGCAGTCCGAGCCCCGTACCCTTTTCTTTACCCGATTCATCGCTCGTATAAAAAGATTGGAAAATCAAATTTTCTTTACCGCGCAAAGAATCGCCCGTGTCGGTAATTTCAAAAATCAAATTCACGTCGTCCGTATAAAACTTTATACGGATTTCACCGTCCTCGGGCGTATATTTCACTGCGTTTGAAATCAGATTCTGCCAAATAAGACGGCACGAATCTTTATTTGAAATATATTCGGTTTCAGCCATATCGACAACCACGTTCAACCGCTTTTTCAATATTTAGTTTTTAAATAAATACACAGTCGAATCTCACTTGAATTAACAAATAAGTTCGACTGTGTACCTATTGGTGCACCTTCAGGGACTCGAACCCTGGGCCCACTGATTAAGAGTCAGTTGCTCTACCAACTGAGCTAAAGGTGCAACATTTATTTAAAACGGAAACTTCCGTTTTTTTTAGGTTTGCCGCGCAAACATCTGTTTGCGCGGCTTGGTGATCCATCCGAGACTCGAACCCGGGACACCGTGATTAAAAGTCACGTGCTCTGCCAACTGAGCTAATGGACCGACTTGCGTAAAAGCGTATTTATCTTACGACTATATAATTATAGCAAATAAAATAATTTTTGCAAGCATTTTTACGTGTGTTTCCGCTTAATTTAAAAAAAATTAAACCGCTCTCCTACTTTGGCCTGCTTAAAACTTTAATCTTTTTTATCGGGAACATTGACATTTCCATACAAATATTATATCATTTATAAAAAGCTTTACAGGTCACAATTATGCAGTCTTTACGTGAAATATACAAAATCGGCAGAGGTCCGTCGAGTTCCCATACTATGGGTCCCGAACGCGCAATAAACATTATGCGGGAGCGTTTCCCCGAAGCAGACGAATTCAAAGTAACACTTTACGGTTCCCTCTCCAACACAGGTAAAGGCCACGGTACTGATACGGTCATAACCCACACCGCCTCCCCTTTAAAATGCTCTGTCGAGTGGGACGAAAAATCCGCCTGTCCCGTCCACCCCAACACAATGGACGTAACCGCCTTAAAAAAGGGCGCCGTTATAGCGGAAAAACGCATTTACAGCGTCGGGGGAGGAACTATCGTTTTCGACGGCGAACCGCCTGAACTATACGAAAAATACGCAGACGACAGCATTTATCCCCATAACAGTTTCAAAGAAATATCCGAATACTGCAAAGCCAACAATTTAAGACTCTGGCAGTACGCCGAACAATATGAAGGCAAAGAGCTTTTCGGGTATTTATCAGAAGTATGGGAAAGAATGAAACAGACCATACACGAAGGACTTACCACTTCGGGAACTCTTCCCGGCTGTCTCGGCACACAGCGCCGAGCGCAAAAACTGTACAGTCAGAAACACATCGACGAATCGGCGCAAACCAAAGAAAACAGACTCGTATGTTCCTACGCTTTCGCCACCGGCGAACAGAATGCATCGGGCGGAATTATAGTAACCGCTCCCACTTGCGGAGCCTGCGGGGTAGTCCCTTCCGTTTTAAAATATATGCAGGATACTCGCGGTTTCACAGACGAACAGATAGTCCGCGCGCTTGCGGCAGGCGGAATTATAGGCAACCTTATTAAGAAAAATGCATCCATAAGCGGTGCGGAATGCGGTTGTCAGGCAGAAATCGGATCGGCCTGCTCGATGGCGGCTGCCGCTCTTGCCGAACTTTTCGATATGGGTTTGGGCCAGATAGAATACGCCGCCGAAGTCGCTATGGAACATCATCTCGGACTTACCTGCGACCCAATTGCCGGTCTCGTACAGATACCCTGCATAGAAAGAAACGCGGTCGCCGCTATGCGGGCGATTAACGCGCTTTCTCTTGCTAATTTCCTCGCCGATACGCGTAAAATAAGTTTCGATATCGTTGTCAAAACTATGTACAATACAGGCAAAGACCTTCTCAACAGTTACAAAGAAACCTCCTCGGGCGGTCTTGCAAAATATTACGAACTCGAATAATTAAGTCCCGCGGACGAGAGCGTCCGCGGGACTTCTTCTTTTTAAATCAATAACTTGCTTTCAAAATGTCCCTTACGTCGGCTTCCGATAGAATCTTATATCCGCCGTCCATAATACGAGTACTTTTCACCATTCCGTCAAGCATATCTTCGGTAGCGCCGAGTTCGGTAATGTTCATTACAAGTCCGATTTTCTTCATCCACGCTTCCATAACTTCCAAGCCTTCATAGGCGATTTGGGATTGCGTTTTTCCTTCGGGATTTACGCCCCAAACGTTTACGGCAAAACGTGCAAACTTCGCTGTGCCGTAAGGCAAAATATAACGATAGTACGGCATAGACACGGCGGCAAGCGTCATACCGTGCGTTGCGTCCGTATGCGCGCCAACGCTCTGTCCGAGCATATGTACCATCCAATCCGTCGTTTTGCCCTTTGCAACAAGCGTGTTCAGCGCCCAAGTGGCAGTCCACATAATGTTACTGCGGGCTTCGTAATCACGCGGGTTCTCCACTGCAATATTTGCGCTGTGAATAAGCGAGCGCAAAAGTCCTTCGGAAATATAATCGCTCGTACTGTCGTCCGTTCCCGAAAAGTATTGCTCTAAAATATGCGACATAATGTCGTAGATACCCGATACCATTTGATACTTCGGAAGCGTAAACGTAAATTCGGGATTGAGTACGGAAAATTTCGGAAATACTTCTTCTCCGAAAACGTGTCCGATTTTGAGCTTCTGTCCGTGGTTGGTAATGACCGAACCTCCGTTCATTTCGCTGCCCGTGCCGACCATAGTAAGTACACAGCCTACGGGAATAATATAGCAGGTCGGTTCTTCGAAACGGATAAAGTATTTATCCCAAGGGTCGTCGTTGCAGTTTACAGAAACCGAAACCGCCTTCGCATAATCGCAAACGGAACCGCCGCCGACGGCGAGTATCAAATCGGCTTTCGCCGCTCTTGCGCGCTCTATACCCTCGTTGAGTTTATCGACGGTGGGGTTAGGCATAACGCCCGCGTCCTCGAAAATTTCCTTGCCGTTGGCTTTAAGAATAGCAACAACTTTGTCGTAGATTCCGTTTTTCTTAATAGAGCCGCCGCCGTAAACAAGCAATACGTTTTTACCGTATTTGGGCAGTTCTTCGTTCAATCCGTCCAAAGCATCTTTTCCAAAATACAGTTTCGTGGGATTGCAGTAAGTAAAATTTCCTAACATATTTTTATCTCCTATACCCTTCGGGGTTCTTTTTCTGCCAATTCCACGACGAAGAACACATCTCGTCTATACCGAGCTCGGCAGTCCAGCCGAGTTCTTTTTTTGCTTTCGAAGCGTCGGCATAACAAGCGGCGATGTCTCCCGCCCTTCTCGGCTTTATCGCATAGGGAAGCTTTTTCCCGCAGGCTTTTTCGAAAGCGCGGATAACGTCTAAAACACTGTATCCCTTGCCCGTACCGAGGTTATAGGTATATACACCGTTGCCGTTTATTTTTTCTATGGCTGAAACGTGGCCTTTTGCAAGGTCCGTAACGTGAATATAATCGCGCACTCCGGTGCCGTCGTGAGTGGGATAATCGTTTCCGAAAATTCCTATTTCCTTTAATTCGCCTATGGCGACCTTTGAAATATACGGAGTCAGATTATTGGGTATTCCTTTCGGGTCCTCGCCTATCATCCCGCTTTCGTGCGCGCCGACGGGGTTGAAATATCTCAGCAAAACTACAGTCCACTCTTTGTCAGATTTATAAATATCTTCTAGCATTATTTCCTGAAAATATTTGCTCGTACCGTAAGGATTCGTCGTTCCGCCCGTCTTACATTCTTCTGTCAAAGGCAAAATTTCAGGGTCTCCGTAAACGGTAGCCGACGAAGAAAAAACTATTTTTTTACAACCGTGTTTCCTCATCGTATCCGTCAATACCAGAGTTCCGTAAAGATTGTTGTTGTAATACTCGATAGGTTTAACACAGCTTTCGCCCACGGCTTTAAGCCCTGCGAAATGAATTACCCAATCGATTTTCCGCTCGGAAAAAATCTTATCCAAAAGATTGCCGTCTCTGACGTCGCCCTCGTAAACAGTTACTTTTTTGCCCGTTATCTCTTCGATCCTTTTTAAACTTTCGGGCGAAGAATTGTCGAAATTATCGACGACTATCACGCCGTATCCTTTCTGTAAAAGTTCAACGCAGGTATGCGAGCCTATATATCCGGCTCCGCCCGTTACAAGAATATTTTTCATTAATAAATCCCCTTTGATTATTAGCAATTGCATTATATTAAATCCAAGGGGATGTGTCAAGTATTAAATTTTATTCTACGGTAACGCTTTTTGCGAGATTGCGCGGTTTATCCGGGTCGCGTTCGAGGAGAAGCGCCGTTTTATAAGCCAGCAATTGAACCGCAACAGCCGTCAGAAGCGGTGAAAGATATTTATCGCATTCGGGAATTTTTATAACCTCCGCTCTGCCTTGCAACCGTTTTTCTATTCCGTCGACGTTGCTTATAACGGCTACTTTTCCGCGGCGGGAGAGTACCTGTTCCACTGCGTTTTCGCTTTTGCCCGCAAGCTGTTCGTTCGTTATAATCACAACCGCTACGGCTTTTATATCCATAAGCGCGAGCGTACCGTGTTTCAATTCCCCCGCAGGATAGCCTTCGCTCGGCACGTAGGAAACTTCTTTCAGTTTCAGACTGCCTTCCAGCGCAACCGCATAATCTATATCTCTGCCTAAAAAATACACCCCGCTTGAACGGGCGCACATATCCGCAATTGCGTCTATGCCCTTGCATTCAAGCATTTTATTGCAAAGTTCAGGCATAACCGAAAGACGGCGGACCGCTTCCGTCGAATTTATGCCGGCGATAGTGTTGGCTAACAGATACAGAGCGGTTATCTGTCCTGTATAACTCTTTGTCGCCGCGACGCATATTTCGGAACCCGCTTCAACGGGAACGACCGCATCCGCTTGCCTCGTCAGTTCGGAATACGGCGCGTTGGTGACTGCGATAACTTTTCCGCCCATCGAACGAGCGAGTTTAGCCGCTTCAACGGTATCCGCTGTTTCCCCGCTTTGGCTTACGGCTATTACGATTGTATCGCCCGTAATTATCGGATTTTTATATCTGAACTCGCCCGCTATTTCGGCTTCCGCAGGTATAGAGGCGAAACACTCTATATATCGCTTGGCGATAAGTCCGCTGTTGTAAGCAGTACCGCATCCCGTTACGATAACCCGTTTGACGTCTTTTAAAATCCGCTTTATTCTGCTTTCAACGGATACGTAAGCCAAATACGTTCTTTCCACCGAAGCAGGGACTTCGCGTATTTCCTTTAACATATAATACGGGCAGTCGCCGAGTTCCAGACTTGCAGGTTCGGCAAGATTTATAAGCCTTTCACGAATAACGCCTTGCAGATTGCAATCGAAAATACTTACTCCGTCCGCAGTCAGCAAAGCGAAGTCTCCGTCCTGCAAGACTGTTATTTCTTTGCAGTATCCTGCGAGCGCGGGCGCGTCGCTTGCCGCAAAGTTACCGTCCTCGCCGTAGCCTATGATAGCGGGGTTAGCCCTTTTAGTAACGACAAGCCAATCGAAATCTGCGCATATAATCACAAGCGCATAGGAGCCTTTAAGCATATCGGTAACTTTTTTAACCGTCGCCAGAATATCGCCGTTGTAAAATTTATCCAAAAGTTTAACGATAACTTCGCTGTCCGTATCGGACGAAAATTTTTCCCCGCATAAATACCGCGCTTTGAGTTCGTCGTAATTTTCGATAATTCCGTTATGCACGAGAGTGAATTTGCCGCTCGAATGGGGGTGGGCGTTTTCGTCCGAAGGTTTACCGTGCGTCGCCCAGCGCGTATGTCCGATTCCGACGTTTCCGCGTAAAGCTTTTGCTTCGGCTTCGATGTTGGCGACTCTGCCCTGTTTTTTTACCGCCGAAACCGTTCCGTCCGAAACGACTGCGATGCCTGCGGAATCGTAACCTCGGTATTCGAGCTGTTTCAGTCCTTTATAAATTATCTCCGACGCGTTCCTCTTACCGCAGTAACCGACTATTCCGCACATATCCGCCCCCTTGCCCCGTCTATAACCTCGCGTATCCGTCCGCACGCGCACACGCAATTTTCGTAACTTTCGCTTTCGGCCAAAATACGGATAACCTCTTCCGTTCCCGAAGGGCGGACCAACAGTCTTACGCCTAAGCTGTTTCTTACCGTATTTATTTCGTCTTCTATCGCGGACAAAATTTCTCGTTTGTTTCCGACTGGTACGTTTACCAAAACCTGCGGATAACTTTTGTAACCTTTTATAAGTTCGGACGCACGGCATTTTTTTTCAACCAAAGCTTCCATTATCATAATTGCGGTTACAAGCCCGTCGCCCGTGGTTTCGTATTTGGAAAAAACAACGTGACCGCTCCGCTCGCCTCCGAGTACGCAACCCGACTTAGACATTTCGTCGCAGACGTTTTTATCTCCGACTTCGCAAACCGAACAGCTTATTCCTTTTGCGCTGAGGCTTTCTATAAGTCCGCCGTTGCTCATTACCGTACAGACGATTTTACTTCCCGCAAGTTCTCCGCGGGATTTCAGATAGTCTGCAAGTATAAAAAGCTCCTCGTCGCCGGTAATTATTTCGCCGCGCTCGTCGACGCATATACATCTGTCCGCGTCGCCGTCGAAAGCAAACCCTATGTCGAGCGAATCGCTTTTCACAAGCTCCGAAAGTTTCTCGATATGCGTCGAGCCGACTCCGTCGTTTACGTTTACTCCGTTAGGACTGTCGCCAATTACAAACGTCTTAGCGCCGAGCGCGTCGAAAACGCTCTTTGCAATCATAAACGCACTGCCGTTAGCCGCATCTAATCCCACGCGAAGCCCCTTATAAGAACAAGTGGAAAGTGCTATAAGATGACCGATATATCTGTTCCGTCCCGAAATATAATCGACCGTCCTTCCGATATTGACTCCGCTCGCAAGAGGAATATCCTTTAATTTTCCGTCGAGATATTCTTCGATTACGTCGATAACGCTGTCTTCGAGCTTTTCGCCCTGACTATTCATAATTTTAATTCCGTTATCGCAATAAGGATTATGGCTCGCAGAAATCATTATCCCGCAATCGAACCCGTCGCACCGCGTTATGTAAGATACCGAAGGAGTGGTGGTGACGTGAAGTATATACGCGTCGGCTCCCGAAGCCGTAAGCCCCGCGCAAAGCGCGTCTTCGAGCATATATGAGGAAAGACGCGTGTCTTTGCCTATAACCGCTCTGCATTTACCTTTTTCTCTGCCGTATAAATAACCTAATATAACTCCGACTTTATAAGCGTGTTCCGCAGTAATAGTAACGCCTGCTTCGCCGCGGAAACCGTCGGTCCCGAAATACTTTCCCGTAAACGCACCTCCTTGGAATACGGAGTTTACCCCGTAGTTAAAGAATATGCGTCCATATGCAAAAAAGGTGAAAGATGAAAGCGGACCCCGCGAAAACTTGACAACTTAATTGCAAATACTTATAATTAGGCTGTTATTTACGTCTGCGCAAACCGAAAAATCATCATATACGTGAATTTCCGTTCAAGTGAAGCTACGCACAAATTTATTTCGGTTCAAGTGAATACAAACGCAAAAGAGTCTGCGCACACGTGTGTTTAAAACCAAATGAAACGCAAAAAACAAATCAGATTGTCCGTATGGCAACTTCTCGCGCTTTTATATCTTGCGGGAACCATACTCGGAAGCGTACTTTTAATACTTCCTTTCGCCACCCGGAGCGGACAGACTACAACTTATATAAACGCGCTGTTTACCGCGGCTTCGGCAGTTTGCATAACAGGCTTGTCCCCTTATGACGTTGCTTTGCACTGGTCGCTGTTCGGACAGCTCGTCATACTTCTGCTAATTCAGTTCAGCGGTCTCGGATTTATGACGCTTGTATCCGCGGCTTTCCTTATTTTCAAACACGGAATGGGTTCGAGCAGCCGAAACGCATTTATACTCGATTCAAGAGGAAATTACAACGGGATAGGCACACTGTTAAAACGCATTGTAATCGGCACCGCACTCTGCGAAACGGTAGGCGCGCTTCTTTTAATGATAAGGTTTATACCTCAGTTCGGCGCGGCGAACGGAATTTATTTTTCAATCTGGCATTCCGTTTCGGCGTTCTGCAACGCAGGTTTCGATTTAATGGGCACCGCCGAAAACGGAGGATTCGTTTCTATGACGGCTTACGTTTCCGACCCTCTCGTATCCCTCACTCTTTGCGTACTCATAATTCTCGGCGGTTTGGGTTTCGCCGTATGGGGCGACGTTATAGACTGTAAATTCAACTATAAAAAATTTCAGCTTAATACCAAAGTAGTGCTTGTCGTAAACTTAATTTTAATAGTTTCCGGCACCGCGCTGTTTATGCTTTTCGAACGCGATACCTATAACGGTATGAATTTCGGACAAAGATTGTTAGCTTCGTTTTTCGACGCGGTTACCCCGCGTACGGCGGGTTTCGCCAGCACGGATTGTTCAACTCTTTCCGACAGCGGTTATCTTTTAACGGTAATATATATGTTTATAGGCGGAGGCTCGGGCTCTACCGCAGGCGGTATCAGGGTAGGAACTTTCGCCGTTATAATGACGGGTATGTTCGCGGTTTTCCGCGGCAGAAGAGATATAAATATAGGCAAAAGGCGCATCGATTATTCACTGCTTTCACAGGCACTCGCCATATTTGCGGCTTTTCTGATGTGCGTAGTAGTGTCCACTCTCGCTATCGGCACTATACAGCCGGATATTGCGTTCGAACGCATACTTTTCGAAACAGTTTCCGCGCTCAGCAACGCGGGGCTGAGTATGGGGCTTACGCCAGAACTTAATACCGCTTCGAGTTTAATCATAATACTTTTGATGTACGCGGGCAGAGTCGGAATACTCACGCTTGCGCTTGCGCTCGGCGAGAAGAAAACCGCCGCGGAAATACGCAGACCGATAGATTCTCTGTTAATCGGCTGATATTTCATAAAGGAGAAACTTAAATGAAATCTATTTTACTTATAGGTATGGGCAAATTCGGACAAACGCTCGGAGAAAAGCTTATAAATATGGGCGACGACGTAATGATAGTCGATAAAGACGAAGACCTTATAAACGCGCTCGCTCCTAAATACAACAACGCTTTAATAGCTAACTGTATGAACGAAGACAATCTCAAAGCGATGGACATTCCGTCTTTCGACGCCTGCGTGGTCGCAATAAGCGACGATTTCCAGTCCTCGCTCGAAATTACTTCGATACTCAAAGATTTAGGCGCGAAATGGGTCGTATCCCGCGCAGATACCGAAATACAGCGTAAATTTTTATTCCGCGTAGGCGCAGACGAAGTCGTTTATCCCAACCACGATATAGCGGAAAAACTCGCGGTTAAACTCAATTCCGAAAACGTCTACGACTACATCGAAATAGACTCCGAATATTCCATATTCGAAATAGCCGTCCCCGAAAGCTGGCACGGCAGAACGCTCGTAGACGAAAACCCCAGAGGCAAATACGGACTTAACGTACTTTTAATAAAAAAAGGCAAAAACATAGTCCCGTCCCCTAAGCCCTCTTATATTTTCGAAGACGGCGACCATATTCTCGCATTCGGTTCTACCGAAAAAATACTTTCTTTTACAAACAAAAACCTGCAAAAATCAAAACTAAAAGCAAAAAAGGCTAAACGCAATAATTATTAAACGGCAGTAAAATCAGCGGAGACGACCTATACGTCGTCTCCGCTGATTAATTTTACGCATATTCTTTTATCGTCTTCGCAACGTTTATAAAGTGGTCCGCGATACGTTCGGTATTCGATGTAAACGACAGAAACTGCGCGCTCGCCTCAATAGTACAAACCCCGTAAGACAGCCTGCTTATATGGTTTTCAGTCATTTTTCGCGTAACCCTGTCGACTGTGTTTTCGATTGTCAGCGCTTCTTTAAAAGCATTTAAATCGAGTTCGCCGTAAGTTTTTATTACGCAACCGTAAAGTTTCGATATAAGGGCTTTCAACTCCCCGATTTCAGCCAATGCTTTTTCAGAAAAACTCTGTTCCGACGATTTTAATTTTTCCGCATATTCGACTATATTTTCGGCATAATCTCCTATCCTTTCCAAATCCGAAACCGAGCGTATCGCAGTGGCGAGATATATTCGGTCCTTTTCGCCGAGTTTTGTTTTTAGCAATTTTACTATAAACCGTCCGAGTTCTTTATTGAGAAAATTCAATTCGTTTTCGTTAGCTCTGAATTTTTCCGCCTCAGTGAAATCGAGTTTGCTTATGATTTCACAAGACGCGTTAAAATTTCCGAAAGCTATTTCCGCCATATTCAGTATTTCGTTCTTAATCTGCTGGACGGCGATAGGCGGAGTAGTTAACATATGGTCGTCTATAAAGTAAAGATGCGGTCCGTTGCCCTCCACGCGCTTCTTTTTGTCGGGAATGATTTTTGTAACGAGTTTAACAAGCACTCCTGTAAGCGGTAATACTATTATAACGGTTACGACGTTAAAAACCGTATGGAACATAGCAAGCTGAGTCTGAGGAGCAGACGGTATCATTTTTTCAAACAAATATCCGAAATTAATTCCTCCTATTTGTAAAAACAGACCGACTATCATAAAAACCATAACGCCGCTCACGTTGAATACAACGTGCATAAGTGCCGTTCGTTTTGCGTTAGTACTGCTCGTGAGCCCTGCAATCAGCGCGGTTATACACGTTCCGACGTTCGAACCCATAGTAATATAAATGCCCTGATTCAAATTAATAAGTCCCGATACAACCATAGTAATGGCTATCGAAGTCATCACGGACGAACTCTGTATAACCGCGGTCAGGAGCGCGCCTAAAAGAACCAATAAAAAAGGATTGTTAATTACAGCGAGAAAATTTTTAAGCTCCGCGGATTTGGCGAAAGTCTCCATAGAACCGCTCATCAACGAAAGTCCTACGAAAATCATTCCGAAGCCCGCCATAATCCCTCCAGTCTTACGGAGATTATCCCTTTTTGCAAATGCAAGTATAAACGCGCCGAAACCCGCAAAAGCGGCGAATATTACCGAAGTCGATATCATATTTCCGCCGAACATACCGAGAGCTACTATCTGTCCCGTTATAGTGGTGCCTATGTTGGCGCCGAATATAACCGTCGCGGCCTGTGTAAGCGACATAACGCCCGCGTTTACAAAACCTATAACCATAACCGTTGTAGCGCTCGAACTCTGTATAGCCGCCGTCGTTACAGTACCTACACCAACTCCCACGAGTTTGCTTTTGGAAGTCTTAGCGAACAACGCCTTGAGTTTTTTACTGCCGAGCGACTCTAAATTCGAACTCATCATAGTGCAGGCTATCAGGAACACGCCGACGCCGGCTATTAATGTCAGGATAGAAGTCGCAATAGTTTTTGCATCCATATCTAAAATTTCACCTTGAACTTACTGCCTTTGCCGAGAACGCTCTCAACGCTTATTTCCCAGCCCGATTTAATGCATATTTTTTTTGCCACGGCAAGGCCGAGTCCGAATCCGCCGTTTTTGCCGTTATGAGATTTATCCACCGTAAAAAATCTTGAGAATACTTTATCTAAATTTTCCGGCGCAATGCCTATCCCCGTATCTTCCACAGTAAATTCGCGACTGTTAAGCGTCACCGTAATGCAACCGCCGTGTTTATTGTATTTAATCGCGTTGCGCACGAGATTACCGAAAATTTCGCTCAGTCTCTCGTGGCGGCTCATAATTATAACCCCCTCGTCTATTCTCTCCGCTATCGAAATATTTCTTTTGTCCGCCTCTGGTTTCAGCGCGCACAGCATCTCCTTTGCGAGCGCCGAAAAATCCACTTCGTAAGACTGCAAGCCGTCGCTGTCTATTTCGCTGTAATTTATAATACAGGCTATAAGATTAGTCAGTCTTTCGCTCTGATTGAGTATAGTTTTATACGCAGTCCTTTGCTGTTCTGAAGACATTCCTCCCGCGTCCAGAAGTTCGGCGTATCCGTGAATCGAGGTGAGAGGAGTATTCATTTCGTGCGTAACGTTGGATATAAATTCGTCTTTCGAAGCGCGTGCTTTTTCGGCAAGTTCTTTTTCTTTGTTTATTTCATCCAACTGTCTTTTTATGTCGCGGTTACGTTCGTTGAGAATTTCGGCTACGGGTCTAAGCTCTGAATATTTACTTACAACTTTCGAATTTGCCGCCGCGTCCTCTGCAAGTTTTTTCACGGGAGTAATAATAAAATATGTCGAAATAAACGCGATAATCGCACACAAAGCAATTATTATTGCTGAAAATTCCAAAAGCGTAGGAAGCGTATTCGCGAATATTTTCCAATCCGAATCGGTAAATAATGCAATACGCACTAAAAATCCGCCGTCGAAACTCTTACAGTAATACGCCATATTTTTCCCTACGGTCGAACTCCCGCGCACCGCAAAACCTTCGCCGTGAAGTATTGCGTCTATAACCTCTGACCTGTCGGAATGATTTCCCATTCCTCCGTCCGCAAGACTGTCGGCCAGCACGTTTCCCTGTCCGTCCATAAACGTGACGCGAGCGCCGTTAAGTTTTTCGGAAAACTCCTTCGCTCCTTCCGCGTTTAAAGGATATTCTCCGCTAAACCCGTTCATATATACCCTCAAATAATTTTTGCTGTCGTTAATCGAGGAACGGTAATAAACCTGCGTCGCCGCAAAAGTAAAAATCAATACGCAAACCAGCGTTATTCCCAGCGATAAAAGCCATATCCGCCATTTCATAAATAAACTCCCTTAATTTTCATAAGTCAGTTATTGCCTGTTAACTATAATTTGTAACCTATTCCGAAGACGGTTTCTATCTTTACGCCTAATTTGCGCAGACGCGCGACGTGATTGTCGAGCGTCCGCGTTTCGCCCGCATCATATCCCCATACATCCGTCAAAATTTTATCGCGCGGTAAAACTTTACCTGCGTTCAACATAAAATATTTCAGTAAATCGAATTCTTTTCTTTTAAGCATAGCAGGCGTTCCGTGAATTTCGCAAGAAAAAGTTTCGGTATCGAGAGTAATTCCGCAAACGTTTAATACCTCCTGACGTTTCCTGTCCCTCAGTCTTGCGTTAACTCTCGCCGTCAGTTCGAGTACGGAAAATGGTTTGGCAATATAATCGTCCGCGCCTGAATTCAGTCCGTTCACTTTGTCTTCTTCCTTGGAAAGAGCGGATAACATAATACAACTTACTTCGGGATATTTGCTTTTTATAATCCGCAGCGCGTCAAGCCCGTTGCCGTCCGGCAGCATTATATCGAGTAAAGCAACATCGGGACGTTCTTCGGCAAGCGCGTCTGTAAACGATTTGAGCGTATAAAACGACTTAAATTCTAAACCGTTCATCTCCAATGCGACTTTAACAAGACCGCAAATGCTTAAATCATCTTCAAGTATAAACACTTTACCTTTCATAATTTACCTCAAAAATATTACGTATTTTTTCCCGTCGTCAATATCTATATTATCATAAATTTGTAATAAATAACGTAAAAAATTGTAATAAAAATGTAAAACCGAAATCTCATTAACAAAAAACCAAAGCAAAAGGATGTCTGTTATAGGAATTTTTTTCTCGGACAAACAATTAGCCCGCTATTTTCGTAATCGAAGTATAGCGGGCTATGCTTTATTAAATATAAAACAAATCGAAATTTAAAAGTTCTTATAATAATTTTATGCGACGCTCTTTAGCGTTTCATATTCATCTTCCAAGCTTGAAACAAAGGACTCGTTTGGGTAAATAAATAAATCAAAATGCGCTTTTTCCTCATTCATATCTTCCGAAACGTCTCTTAAATAAATAGAATGCAGAGCAGAGGTATTTGCGTTCAGGTAAAATATCAATACCGCAATTGAGGAATATTTCCATTCCATAGAATAAACGTTATGTTCTATCTCGTCATAGATTTCTTCGCCGTATTTTTGCGAACCCGATATGCTTTTGATTTTATCGTAAGTTCCGTCATAGGACTGAACTACGTTTAATATATCTTGAATATCATTATCAACCGCCTGATAATCTACTGTATTCCCCGATGTATTTACTTCGGATTTTAAAGAAAACGTATAAGTTTTTTCTGAATTCCCGTCAAAATACGATAGCTTTTCATTTGTCTTTATAAGATATTCTCTTTTTCCGTTTTTAGATGAAAAGCTAATCGATTTCCCCTCGCTTCCCGGTATGTAATAAAAACTTCCGTTGAAATTATCTAAAGAAAAGCCGGGCAACTGTTGCTTAATTACTTCGTTATGCCGTTTTACTTTTTCAGCAGGCAACCCTACGTACACACAACTTGTGAGAAAAAATAGAGTTGCTAAAATAGCTCCTACGAGAATTAACAATGATTTCTTCATATAAAATCTTCCGATTATAAATTACCCTTTATCGTAATTTTACTATCTCCAATAAAAATGAAAAGGCAAGGAATTTTGTCGGTCCTTGCCTTTATCTTTTTTAAATACGCCGTAAAGCAATGGGTTTTTATGAAAATTAGAAATATCAATAACCGTTAGAGTCGTCGTTTGCGCCGTAGATGTCGCTGTAATCGTCTCCCGCGGTTCCGTTCGCGTCGGTTTC
>CAJUHC010000029.1 GCA_910586345.1 uncultured Christensenella sp. | reverse complement strand
CAGGGCGAATTGCAAAGTATAAAGAGTAGACAAAGGACAGGGCGAATACCTGCGGACAGGCTATGCTCTTTAATCTCGGAAACTGACGGCGATTATTCCGCGCCGTAACGGCGCGGAAAGATTAAGGAGGTGATTTTTTGTTAGTTAAAGACGTGATAATTTCCGCATTGAATATTCTCGCAAGAACGGATTTGTCCGAGGCTCTTTCAGAGGGCGGTATTCCCGAAGGCGAGGGTGGAGAAACCGTCGAAACTCTCCTGTACTGTTTCAATGCGGTTGAGGACGAACTTGCAAGAAGATACGTTCCGCTTTCGGCGAAAGAGGAGCTCAGGTCTTACTCGGGGAAATTCAAGTATTCGGATTTTTCTCATTCGCCCGTAAAAATCAAGCGCGTACTCGTCGGAGGCAAGGAAGCCGATTACGAACAGACCCCGCAATATATAGCGGTGAACGCGGATACGGTGACAATCGAATACGAATACGCTCCTTCAAAAAAGACTCTCGACGGTACTTCCGATTTTAAAACGGAAGTCGGCGAAAGACTTATGGCTTTGGGAATGGCTGCCGAATACTGTCTTATCAACGGAGAAATAGAAGCTTCGGAGCTGTGGGAAAAGAAATACCGCGAACGTATCGACGAAGTTCAGCGCGCGCTTCCCTCGGGCGGAAATATTCCGCCGCGGAGGTGGGTATGAGTTTTAAAACTTCGGTAAATCTGTTCGGCGCGGACGGCTTTAAAACGGTCGGCTGTTACGTAAAAGACGGACGGCTGATTCCGGCGCTTTCTGCCGCGTCTTTGAACGGAGCGGTTCCCGAAGGTATAATTTACGCCGCGTATTCTGAGTCGCAGAAAGATTTCTTTTTGTGTGCGCGGGACGGAATCTATACTTCGGAGCGCGGATACGGTTTTATGCGTATAGCTCCGCTTGACGGCGAGCCGCCCTTTCTCATAGAAGATATTTTTGAGGGGAAAACGAGAGCGGTATTATTGAACGGAAGCGGAGCCGTAACCGAAAGCGGCGGCAGGTACGGCGCAGTCCCGTCTTACGGCGCGAGCCTCGGCTGCGGAGTTATGCACTGCGGCAGGCTTTTCGGCGCTGACAAAGATAACGCGTATAAACTGCGTTGGTCGGGCGAGGGCGGGTTTTCCGACTGGAAGGAAGGTCTTTGCGGAAGCGGAAGTCTGGACCTCGACCCGAGGCGCGGTGAAATTCTCGATATTGTCGAGTTCGGCGAAAAACTCGTCGCGGTCAGAAAATTCGGACTCACCGTTTTGAATATGTACGGTTCGCCGGAAAATTTCTCTGCGGAAATTACCGACACGGATACGGATGAAATTTACAAGGGAACGGCGCGCGTCGTCTGCGGTAAGCTCGTATTCTTTACTGTTTCCGGTCTGCATACTTTTAACGGCGGGTCGGTTAACAGGGTAAAACACGCTTATGTGGACGATATATCCGAACCCGTATGTTCGGCGGAACTCGGCGGCAAATATTTTCTCGGTTGCAAAAGCGCGTGTTTAAACGGCGGAGCGGTATTTTGTTACGACTTCGCAAAAACCGCCGGTTATCTGATTGCGGTGTCTGCGGATGCTATGTGTTCGGACGGACATATCTACATATATAACGGTAACGGAGCGTATAGGCTCGAAGATGGCGGACGGTATGCTTTTATCGGAGGGAGTACGGATTTCGGTTCCGACAGGTTCAAGACCGTTACGGAAATATTTATCGGAGGCAGGGCGGATATAGAAATCGGCAACGGCAGAACAGTGAGAAAATTTCTTTCGGCGTCGGGACGGATTCGTCCCGCTATGCGCGGGAAAAAGTTTACCGTAAGGGCAGAGGGAAGCGTTCCCGTCCGGAAGCTGACGATTACTGCGGAGGAGTGCAATGCAATTTGATATAATCGATATTACGCCCGAAGAGATAGAGAAATTGTCGGTGGTTCAAATGAAAATGCTCAGAACCGCCCAGCAGAAAAAGGACGAACTATTTCGCAAAGCGGATAAGGATATTTCTATGTTCCGTGCCATAGTTATGACGGCGGGAATGAAGAATTCGACTCTTTTGGATGCGAAGAAAGCCGAAACGAAAGCAGAGCTCGATTATCAGATTGCGGTGCTTGCCGATAATCTTATATATAATATGAGCCTTAACGAGCCGACTGACGGCGGCGATATAGGCGGAGGAGGGGGCGACGAGGGCGCAGGTTATATTGTCGATTACACGCTTTCGTATAACGAAAGATACGTGATTGTGCGCGATTATTATCTTGCTATTTTGGACCCCGAAGAAAGAATGGCGCTTTACGCGGCGGACGAAACCGCAAAGAAGTATCTTTCGAGCTATTATTCTACTTTATATAACGTGCTGTATACTTACAGCAGATAACTTAAAGGCGCGCGGCAATTGCCGCGCGCCTTGTAAATTCGCTTTACAAACGTTTTGATTTGAGTTATAATTCCAAATATGAAAACTGCGGATAAATGGCGGGATTATAAAATAATCGCAACCGGCAACGGAATGAAGCTGGAAAGCTGGAACGGCGTTATTTTATTGAGACCCGACCCTCAGGTAATATGGAAAAACGATAAAAATCTTTATGGTTACAAGGGGATTAACGCGGTATATAACCGCAGTCCGAAAGGCGGCGGAAGCTGGGAAGTGCGGGAAAATTTTCCGGAAGAATGGGTCGTTTCGTATCGTGATTTGAAGTTTAAAATCAAACCTATGGGTTTCAAGCATACGGGGCTGTTTCCGGAACAGGCGGTTAACTGGGATATAATGCACGGCGTGATTTCCGGCGCTAAAAAGAAAGAACCCGACAGAGCGATAAAAGTTTTAAATCTTTTTGCGTATACGGGCGCCGCGTCGGTCGCCTGCGCCAAGGCGGGAGCCTTCGTTACCCACGTGGACGCGGCTAAGGGTATGGTCGAACGCGCGGGAGAAAACGTCAGACTTTCGGGTTTGGAAGACGGGGTGCGCTATATAGTCGACGACTGTATGAAATTCGTTTTGCGCGAATTGAGAAGGGGAAACCGTTACGACGCGATAATTATGGACCCGCCGAGCTACGGCAGAGGTCCAAACGGCGAGATGTGGAAGATTGAAGAAAATTTATACGATTTCGTTTCGAGCTGTTCGGGACTGCTTGCCGACGACGCGCTTTTTTTCCTTATAAACAGCTACACCACGGGACTGCAAGCGTCCGTGCTTAAAAATATTTTAACTTTGACTCTTAAAAATTTCAAGGGCGTGACTACGGCTTACGAGGTCGGTATACCTACGGACGAGGGCATAGCTCTGCCGTGCGGGGCGAGCGGGTTGTTCCTGGGCGAAAGAATTCCGCGTGACGTCGTCGGCTCGGTACTTTCCTGATTTGCGGGCGGAATAGAATTTACGGCCCCGATTTTAAAAAATAAAAAAGCGAATGAATTTTATGGAAGACAACGAACTTATAATTTTACACGAGGACAATCACGTAATAGCGGTTATGAAACCTCAGAACGTTGCGTGCTGTCCCGATGAAAGCGGAGACGACAATCTCCTCGATTGCGTAAAACGCTACCTTAAAAAGAAATACGATAAGGCAGGCAACGCGTTCGCGGGGCTTGTTCACAGGCTCGACAGACCTACGGGCGGAGTAATGGTATTCGCTAAAACTTCGAAAGCGGCGGCGCGCCTTTCCGAGCAGATGAGAAACGGCGGTTTCGAAAAACGTTATTTCGCGGTGCTCTGCGGAACTCCGTCTAAAAAGAAAGCGACGCTTGAAAATTATCTGAGGAAAAATTCCGTAAACAATACGGTATACGTCTGCACCCAAACCGAAGAGGGTGCGAAGTTCGCTTCGCTCGACTACGAAATCAAAGAGGAGCGCGACAATCTTTCTCTTGCCGAAATAAATCTCAATACGGGCAGAACTCATCAGATACGCGTCCAGTTTGCCTCTATCAATACTCCGGTTTACGGGGATATGAGATACGGCGGTGAAAAGGCCGTCCGCGGCAAGCTTGCGCTCTGGGCTTATTCGCTGAGATTTACACATCCGACTACGGGCGAAAAAATGCGTTTTATCGTTCAGCCTCCGCAAGACGCTTCGCCCTGGAATAAATTCGTCATAAATTTAAAATAAAAAAACTTCAACTTTTGCCGTGCGTAAAACAAAAGCGTTTGACAACGGCTTTTTATTATAGTAAAATAAGTTAGACTTTGGGTTACTATTTCGGAGTAAATAAATATGAAACTTACTAAACGCAGATTATCAATAATAACGCTTGCGGCGGTGTGCCTGCTGTCGCTTGCAGTATTTTTCGGAATTTTCACTTTCAGAACGGCGGAGGCGGCGGGAACGGTTACGGTAAGCGGAACCAACGTATTTAACGCTTCCGACGACGCGAAAGTCGCAGGCGCGGCGGTCGGCGAAGGCGACGACGCAAAATATTATTCGACTTTTACTCTTTCTTCCGACGACGCGGTGATTTCTTACAGAAGAAACGTCGCTTATAACTGGTTCGAACAGGTTACGACGGGCGAAGGCGACGATGCCGTGACGAATGTCGTCAACGGTCAGTTCAGTCTCGAAATCGGTTTCAAAAATACCGCGTTTGAAAAGTTCGTGATAACTTTCGAATCCCAGCAGTACAACAAGACCAAAGACGGCAAGACGAAAAACTACGTAATGTTTTTCCCTGCGTCCGCAGGTAAGGTATACGCTGTGATAACGTCCGACGAAGAAGCGGAACTCAAAGACGAAGATAAAAAGGTCGAACTCGACGCGGGAAATATATATTTAGAATTCAAAGGCAAATATACCGAAGATTTTACGGGCGGATACAACATAACGGTACGCAATGAAAACGGCGGAGAAGTAAACGGTAAACTCGAAAACGTCGGCGGAAACTTCGCAAGATATTCGGGTTCTTCGACAAGTCCCGTATATCCTCTTATATTCACCGCGAAATTTGCAGAGGACGCTGAAACGAAAAATGCGGAAATGGTTCTCTACTCGTTTAACGGTCAGAGTTTCGAAACCACGAGTTCTACTTCGAATACCGTAAAGGACGAAAGGGCTCCCGTTCTGTGTCTCGGCGAAGAGTTCAGCTATCTCAACCTCAACGGCGAACTCGATTTGGAATATACCGTAATCGACGTGCTCCGTAATTCCCCTCCCACGCCTACGCTGTACTATTATCTGTTAACTTACGATCAGTATAAAGACGAAAAAATAACAGACTTTAACGATAAAGATTTATTTCTTGAAACAAAATCGATGAACGACGTTCTTCTCGAAGCGGATAAGGGAAAATATATGCCCACGGAAGCTGATTTGGAAGGAACCGCGTTCGGTGCGTCTTATATAAATAAAGACGGAAGTATGATTCCCAACCCCGACAAAGATAAGCCGGTTGCGGATATGCTTGCGAGAATTTATTTAAAACTTACGGACTCGTCCTCTAACGGCGAAACTTCGGAAGTATATCTCGATTGGTATATGAACGACGAATATCTCGTGACGCTCGATAAGGACGAAAAATCTCCTTTTATCGCGGTGGCGAAAGATTCGCGCGGAATAACCTATAACTACGGCGATAATTGGGAGAGCATAAAAGAAGCGTATCAGGCGAAAGTAACGGAAGTTACCAAGAACCTGTCCGCGGGCTCTTCGAGTTATATGTATCTGCCTTCGCCCGAAAGCCTTTTCTCGGATAACGTTACGGCTTATTCGGATATGAAGTTCAGTATCTATTATTATCACGATTCGAAACAGTCTAATACGAACCTTTCGTCGTCGAACCTTTCAATCAATATTACAAAGCAGGGTAAGTACACGTTTACGATATTCGCAACGGACGCTGCCGGCAACGATATGTATTATCTGGACGAAAACGGCGAAGTGAAGGAGTTCAAAGCTTCCGACATCTGGAATATGTTCGATGATAAGAACAAAGAAGGTCTTTACGATAAACTCCCTTGGTTCACGTTCGACGTAGGTTACAAGGGTGTTGAATTCGAAGAGGTTCCCGGTATGCAGACCACCGCTTACGTCGGTACTTTATACAATTCGGCTTCGTTCAAAATCAACGGAATTTCGGGAAGCTATACGACTAAATACAGACTGTTCGTGTTCGACAGCGCGAAATATTACAGGGAAAACAACAACGCGACGTTCACTTATCAGGAATTTATAGATAAGATGGACGAACTGTTCGAAAATCCCTTAACGCGCGTATACTTCGAGGAAATTCTCCAAGTTTCCGAAGGCGACGCGGACTATGAAAAGTATAAGGACTACGGCTGGAACAATACTTCAACGTCGTTTACTCCGCAGGACGAAGATTCGTATTATTATATGAGAGCGGAAGTAAAGGATAAACAGTATCTCACGGACCCCGTAACCTGCAGTCTTGCGATTGCGGCGACGGAGAACGCAAAGACGTTAAAGGGTCAGAGCGACTGGCTTAAAAACAACGTGGCTTCGGTTGTTCTGCTCGTAATCGCGGGCGTTGCGGCTATCGGCGTAGTGGTTCTGTTCTTTGTAAAACCCAAGGACAAAGGCGATGTCGACGTCCAGCTCGAAAAACCGAACAAAAAGAAAAAATAAACAGTAATTCAAAAATCCCCGACCGTCGGTCGGGGATATATTTTTATTCTTCTTCCGCTTTGAGAATTTCGGCTATATCCATAATTCGTTTCGACGCTTGCAGGAGAATATTTTTAAAAGTTTCGTTTCGTTCTTCCTGCTTGTTAAAATCGGGTTCCCATTTGTCGCAGGTTTTATTTTCCGCTACCAAACGTCTTACTCTGTAACCTATGCAGTGTCCGCTGTATGTCTCTTTCAGGTTGCAGCTCTCCCGATAATAGTGGGGGTTATAGTGTTTACAATTCTTGCATATTTTTAATTCTTCCATAAATTCACCTCTCAAATATTATAAAAGTCCATTATGGACTTTGTCAAGTAAAATAATCCATTTTGGACTATAATATGTTTGAGGTTAAAAATGTACGGAATTAGAATAAAATTACTGAGGATAGAAACAGGGTTGACACAATCGCAATTAGCAGAAAAACTTTCTATTACGGCAAGTACGGTAGGAAAGTACGAACGCGAGGAATTACAGCCGAATATTGATGTGATTATTGAATTGAGTAAAATATTTGAAGTTTCAACAGATTTTCTGCTCGGGTTAGAAGATTAGTGAAAGCCGACGGCTATGCCGTCGGCTTTAAGTTTTACGTAAGGTTTAAGTTTGATTAGTGAAAAGTTTGTTTGCCGCAGTTGCAATTAAGATACACCGTCAACGTAAGGTTTAAGTTTGACTTGCGGTAAGTTGGTTTTATTGTTATTGCAATTAAGATACACCGTCAACGTAAGGTTTAAGTTTGACTTGCGGTAAGTTGGTTTTATTGTTATTGCAATTAAGATACACCGTCAACGTAAGGTTTAAGTTTGATTTGCTGTAAGTTGGTTTTATTACTATTGCAATTAAGATACACCGATTAAACGTAAGGTTTAGGTTTAACTTGTAAACCCCAGCAACGTCTGCGTTTCGACGCGTCGTATTCGAAATTGCTCCAAAGATTCTGAATACGTCTGTTGGTTTCGAGCATTGGTCCCGTTTCGGTGAATTTTACACCGTGTTCGATAAGTCCTTTTAAGCAGTTCGTTATAATCAGAGCCGCCGCGCCGCGGTTGTTGTGCTCCTTGGTTACGCCGATGCTCATCAGGTCCGCAACCTCGATATGTTTCATAGCCTTTATATAAGGTATCAATCCGCGAGGAAAAATCGAACCGCGCGCCTTTCTCAGAACGTTGAACATAGAAGGCATCATAAACCCGTAAGCTATAACTTTGCCGTCCTTTAAAACGAGAGTGGAAAACTCGGGGATAAGCACCATATATATGGAAGCCATTTCGCGTTTTTTCTGCTTATCGTTGAGCGGGGTCGTGCCGTAAAGCGGAGCGTAAGCCTCGTCGAGAATATCGAGGCACTGCATTATGTATCCGTTTAATTTCTTTCTGTCGTGTTTGTAAAGATATGCCACGTCGAGTATCGTGTAACCGTTTCTTTTGGCGATAGCGTCGCTGAGTCTTTGAAGTCTTTCGTCGATTTTGTCGGGAACGGTAATACGGAAACAGTTCCAGTCAACGACTTTGTAAGCTCCGAGCTTTTCCATATGCTCGACGTAATAGGGATAATTGTAAATCTCTATGTACGTGCTCGGTTTGTCGAAGCCCGCGATAAGCATACCTTCTTCGTTTAAGTCGGAAAAACTGATAGGTCCGATAATCTCGTCCATACCGAGCTGTTCCGCCCATTTGAAAAGTTCGGCGAACAGAGCTTTCGTAACTTCGAAATCGTCGATAACGTCGAAACGGGTGAATCTGAGCTGTTTGAGCCCCGATTTTTCGTTCGCTCCGCGGTGCCATATGCCCGCGATGCGTCCCGCGATTTTACCGTCTTTATAAGCCAGAAACATTTTGCAGTCCGCAAAGCGGAACGCGTCGTTTACGGCGGGGTCGAACTCCGCGAATTCGTCCATATAGAGGTTCGGACAAGCGTATTCGTTATCTTTATATAAGTCTATAAGAAATTTAAAAAACTTCTTTTTATCGCGTTTTGATGATATTTCTTTAACGGTAATCATTTATTGTTGCCTTTAAGGTTTAAAAACTTTGGCTTATGATAATATATTTTAACACGTATTTATAACTTTGTCAATTATTTATATGACAAATCGCTAAATGCGTAGCAAATGACGAAGTAAAAAAATTTCGGCTTGCGCTTTACATTTTTTACAAGAAGTGGTATAATTTACACGTGTACATATACAACATATAGATTTTTTAATCTGAAACTTTAACTAAGGGAAATAAAGATGTCGGAAAAAAGTTATAATGCAGACGACTTAAAAATTCTCGAAGGACTCGAAGCGGTGCGTATGCGTCCCGGTATGTATATCGGTTCGACGGGAGTAAAAGGACTTCACCACGTTCTTTGGGAGATAGTCGACAACGCGGTGGACGAGGCGGCTAACGGCTACGCCGACGAAATCACCGTAAAAATATGGCGCGACGGTTCGGCTTCGGTCGAGGACAACGGCAGAGGTATGCCGACCGACGTAAACACTAAAGCGAAAATGAGCGGCGTCGAAGTGATTTTTACCAAACTCCACGCGGGCGGAAAATTCGATACGGAGAATTATGCTTTTTCGGGCGGACTTCACGGCGTCGGGGCGTCGGTTACGAACGCGCTTTCCGAGTGGCTTAAAGTCGAAGTTTACCGCGGTACGGTTTATAAAATGAGTTTTTCGAGCCGTTATGACGTCGAAAGAAAAAAATGGCTGTGCGGAGTTGCGGACGGACCTATCGAAAATACGGGCGAAAGGACGGGTAAAAAGGGAACTTTCGTGCGGTTTATGCCCGATAAAGAAGTTTTCGAAACGGTCGAGTGGAATTACGATACCGTGTTCAAGCGCCTTAAGGAACTTGCGTTTTTAAATAAGGGACTTAAAATAAATTTAATCGACGAGCGCGAATTATACCGTGAAGTTGAAGCGGACGACGGTTTCGGGGACGAACCTAGCAAAATTTTACAGCCGCTCCCGCCGAGAGATAAGGTTACTTTCAGATACGAGGGAGGGCTTATAGATTTCGTTAAATACCTTAACGGCGACCGCGCTCCGCTGTACGCGGAACCTCTGTCCTGCTCCGCGGTTAAGGATATTCAGTTGAAGGGCGCGCCCAAGGGAAAAATAAAAATCGAGTTTGCGCTCTGCCATACAAAGGACGATTCGGAAAGTCTGTTTTCTTTCGTCAATAATATTTCGACCGTCGAGGGCGGTTATCACGAAACGGGATTTCATAACGGGCTTTTAAAGGTAATCAACGACTATTCCAAAAGCAACGGAATATTAAGGGCAAAGGAAGCGCCGTTTATCGCCGACGACATAAAAGAGGGGCTGACCGCCGTTCTTACGGTCAAAATGACGGGTGTCGAGTTCGAGGGTCAGACCAAAACGAAACTCGGAAACCCCGAAGTAAAATTGCCGGTAGAGCAAGCCGTCGTAGAGGGATTGACGCAGTTAATATCGGTAAAAAGCAACAAAGCGGTTTTCGACGAAATTGCGAAAAAAGCAAAGTTCGCGGCTGACGACAGAATAAAGCACCGCGCCGAAAGGGACGTCGCAAAGGCGGCTTCGGACAACGACGGTTTGAATTTAATCGGTAAGCTTGCGCCGTGTTCCGGCAGGAATCCTGAAATGAACGAGCTGTTTATCGTTGAGGGCGACAGCGCGGGAGGTACGGCGAAACAGGCGCGCTTAAGACAGTATCAGTCTATTCTGCCTTTGCGCGGAAAACCTTTGAACGTTCAGAAAAAAACGGCTTTGCAGGCTTTGCAGAACGAGGAAATCAAAACTCTCGTTTCCGCTATAGGCGCAGGGTTTAACCGTTCTTTCGACGTCGAAAAGTCCAAATATAAAAAAGTAATTATACTTTCCGACGCCGACCAGGACGGTATGCATATCCGCTGTATACTTTTAACGTTCTTCTTTAAGTATATGCGCGATTTGGTCAACGCGGGCTGTGTTTATATTGGTATGCCTCCTTTATATAAGGTATACAAAAAAGAAGTCGTCGAATACGCGTACGACGACAAAGAACTCGATGAAAAAATCAAAAAAGTCGGTAAGGGTTATCAGATACAGCGTTACAAAGGTCTCGGAGAAATGTCCGCGGACCAGCTTTGGGACACGACTATGAACCCCGCGACGAGAAATCTTATTCAGGTAACAATCGACGACGTTGCGGAAGCGGCTAATATGATTGAAATGCTTATGGGCGACAAGGTCGACGGCAGAAAGGAATTTCTTGCGGAAAACGCGAACTTCAATAAGGTGGACGGGTTTATCGATAAAGTAAACTTCAAGCCCGAAACCGAGGGAGGCCGCTGATATGGCTAAGAAGAGCAACAACGGCAACTTCCAGACGACTATACCTACGGGTCAGATACACATAACCCCGCTCGAAGAGGTAATGCCTCAGTCGATGCTTCCGTACGCGGAATACGTTATACTCGACAGAGCTCTGCCCCGCGTCGAGGACGGTTTGAAACCCGTGCAGAGACGTATACTTTATACAATGGTCGAAATGGGTCTGACGCCCGATAAACCGCATAAAAAGTCCGCGAGAATAGTCGGCGACTGTATGGGTAAATATCACCCGCACGGCGACAGTTCGGTTTACGACGCTATGGTAAGGCTCGCGCAGGATTTCAATATGCGTATGACGCTCGTCAACGGTCACGGAAACTTCGGTTCGGTGGACGGCGACCCCGCCGCGGCTATGAGATATACAGAAGCGCGGCTCGAACCTTTGGCAATGGAGCTTCTGCGCGATTTGGACAAGGAGACCGTGCCGTTTTCGTTCAACTTCGACGATTCGCTTCTGGAACCCGACCTTTTACCGGGGCGGTTTCCCAATCTGCTCGTAAACGGCGCGAACGGAATCGCGGTAGGTCTTGCGACGAATATCCCCACCCACAACCTCGGCGAGGTTATAGAGGGTTGCTGCGCGTATATAGACAATCCTAAAATTTCGCTGAAAGATATGATGAAAATAATCCCCGGTCCCGATTTTTCAACGGGCGGTTTCGTCATTGCGAAAGAGTTGAAACAGGCTTACGAAACGGGTAAAGGCAAAATTACGCTCCGCGCACGTTATACGGTCGAACAGGGAGAATACGGCAAAAAGAATATCGTAATCACCGAACTTCCTTATCAGACTAACAAAGCAGAACTTTTAAGAAAGATAATGCTCCTCCGCGAGGACAAGAAAGAACAGCTTTCGGGTATCGCTGAAATCGTGGACGAATCTGACAGAACTGGTATGCGCGCGGTTATAACCTGTAAAAAGGACGCGGACGTCGACAATATCTTAAAGCTTTTGTTCAAGTATACCGATTTGGAGTGTACGTTCGGTATAAATATGGTTGCGATTGCGGGCGGAAGACCGCGTCAGCTCGGGCTTTTGGAAGTAATAAGATATTACGTTCAGTATCAAAGACAGGTAGTATTAAGGCGGACGCGGTTCGAGCTTAAAGAAGCTTTGGCGCGCTGTCATATATTAGAGGGGCTTATAATCGGCGTACATAACGTCGACGAAGTCGTTAAAATCATTAAAACCGCCGAATCTACTGCGGATGCGAGAAGAAAACTGATGGAAAGGTTTTCCCTTTCCGAAAGACAGGCTCAGGCGATTCTCGATTTAAGGCTTGCAAGGCTTGCCAAACTCGAAGTCAGAAAACTCGAAGAAGAGCTTGAAAGACTTAAAAAGCGTATCGAGGAGCTCAGGGCTATTATAGACGACACCAGAAAGCAATGGGACATAGTCAAATCCGAAATGCGCGAAATCAAACGCAGATACAAATGCGAAAGAAAGACGAGGATTGTCGAAGACGAAACGAAAATCGCGGTCAAGCGCGCCGACGCGGGCGCTTCGGTTTCGGATTGGGCGGTTTGCATAAACGCGAACAATAACTTAAAATTTATGGACAGAGGCGAATTCGCGTTCGCCTGCAAGAAAAAACTTTCCGCGTCGGCTTCTTATTCCCAGCTTCATAAACAGGTGCTCAACTGTTCGGCGGACGACGCCGTGTTTGCGTTCACGAACCTCGGCAACTGCGTTAAGTTTAAGGCGAAGTACGCGGAGCTTTCGGAATTCAAATCGTCCGGAACCAAACTCGAGAAGCTTGCGGAAGGAGTGCAAAAAGACGAGTATCCAGTAAAACTTTTCTGCGCGCCCAAGGGAAACGTTCCCGACGGCGAACTGCTGTTCTTTACCAGACAGGGCGCTGTAAAGCGTAGCGCTTGGAGCGAGTACGCGCAGAGTAAGAACTTTTTCCCCGCAATAAAGCTCAAAGAGGGGGACGGGCTGTTAAACGCGGAAAAATTCGACGCGGACGAATTTTCGACGATGCTGTTCGTGACGCGTAAAGGTTTATGCCTTAACGCTAACAAGGACGACGTTCCCGTACAGGGAAGAATCGCGGGAGGAGTTAAGGGAATTTCGCTCGGCGCGGGCGACGAAGTTATATTTGCAACCCAGCACACGGGCGAGGGCGAGATAATAGTCGTTACCACTCTCGGCGGATTCAAACGCGTGGTTTCTTCAACTATAGACCCTATCGGCAGAGCCTGCAAGGGAGTAATGATTGCCGACATAAAAGGCAAAGGCGAAATACTTTTCTCTGATTACGTGACTATACCGTACGCCGTTGCGGTAGTGAGCGAGGACAAGGTCGTCGTCGACGTGAATACGGAAGAAATACCTATCGAAACCCGTGTGTTCAGAGGGAAACCGCTCAAAAAGGACGGTATCGGAAAAGTTACGGCGGTATTCGCGCTCAAACACCGTTCGGATTATCCCGACGGCAGAATGCAGATTAAATTTTAAATAAAATCGGAAATTAAAAAAAGGAGAAATATATGCCGAATAAAAATTTCAAAGAACAAACCGAAGAAGTCAGACAAAAGATTAAAGCCATAGGCGTAGTTAAACTTATTATTCTTTTAATAATGGCGGTCGGCACAGTTTGCGCGTACGTGTTCCACGATTGGGTATTTACCGAAAACAGTATATTCAACAGGGGAATATCTTCGTCGGAGTTTTTAAACGATTTGCTTGCGCTCGTGCCTAAAATTATACAGGCGATACAGATAATTACGATAGTGCTTATAATTACGTCGATAATTATTTTGATTATAAACAAAATTTTCAGAAGAAACAGGCGCGAAATCACGGTGATAAGACTCATTAGCAATCTTATTAAAACAATAGTTATTATAGGGCTCGTAATAACGGTTCTCGCTATTTGGGGCGTGGATACAACAGCGCTCATTACCGGCGCGGGAGTTCTGACTCTTGTCGTAGGTCTCGGAATGCAGAACCTTATTTCCGACGTCGTTGCGGGACTTTTTATAGTTTTCGAAAACGAATTCAATGTCGGCGATATAATTACCGTCGACGGTTTCCGCGGAACCGTGGTCTCTATCGGTATCAGAACGACCCAGCTCGAAGCGCTCGGCAATATCAAAATAATAAACAACAGCGATATAAGAGGAGTGCTTAACCAGACGGTTATGCCTTCCACCGCAAAATCTCTTATCGACGTCGAGTACGGCGATTCGCTCGCGCGCATAGACGAGGTTATTAAAGCGAAACTTCCCGAAATCAATATCGAAGGAGTAATCGGTGAAATAAGCTACGACGGCGTCGCGGAACTCGGGGCGTCGGGCGTTACCCTTCAATTTACCGCAAACTGTTACGAGGGCGACATATTCGCCGTCCAGCGCGAAATGAACAAGAGACTTAAAAATATGTTCGACGAAAACGGTATAGGCATACCTTATCCTCAGATTGTCGTGCATAACGCGGATAAAAAATAATACTCAGAATTATTTGTAAACGTCGCCGGCCGGTGATATAATAAATATAACTTAAATAAAAGGAAGGATAAATTTATGGCTAAAATAACTAAGGATACGCTCATTACGGATTGCCTTAAAATAAACCCGAACAGCGCGGAAATTTTGCAGGCGGTCGGTATGCATTGCCTCGGCTGTGCAATGGCTCACGGCGAAACCATAGAACAGGCCGTATTCGTTCACGGCAACGATTTGGAAGCGTTGCTCGATAAGCTCAACGAAGGCTTGGAGTAAAATTCAATAAAAAACGGCGGGACGCGTTATTCGGACAAGCCCGCCGTTTTTTTATTATTACGGAATTGGCGCTGAAAATATAACTTGCAGTTAATAAACTGATTTAATTCCGCCCCGCGACTGAAATTCGCGGGGCGGTTTCCATATACTGCTATTTCTGTCAAAATTTTTGCATTGAATTTATGCGCATAATTGTATATAATTTAACCGTAAGGAGAAATTATATGAAATTCAACAAACATTTAGCAGTTTTAACTACGGCTCTTGCCGTTTCGGCGACCCTCGGCGGATGCGCGACGGCAAATAAAAACGAAGCGGATAAGTTCGAATCGGGCGTCGTCGGACAGTTGCCCGAAACTCCGCCGGAAAACCAACGGCCGCCTGAAATACAAGTTCCCGAGGAGGTTCCCGTCGTCAAACCGCAACCTCCCGAAGAACCGCCTGTCGCTAACCCGCAGCCGCCCGAAGAAATTCCCGTCGCTGAAACGGTATCTTACATATCCGTAATTTCAGACGGAGTAAATATCCGTACGGGTGCGGGGACAAGCTACTCTTCGGTTGCAAAAGCGGAAAAATCGACGCTTTACACCTATCTCGGCGAAGAGAACGGCTGGTATAAAACCAGATACCGCAACAATACCGTTTATATTTCCAAAAAATACTGCGTCGTAACGCAAATGGATAAAAGCGACAACGAACGCATCGAAGCGGTAATCGCCGAGGGGACGAACTTTCTCGGAACGCCTTACGTTTACGGCGCCGTTCGTCTTCACGACGGTAAAGGAAACAAACTCAAAGGCTTCACGACTAACGCGTTCGACTGCTCTTCGCTGATGCAGTATATGTTCTACAAGGGCGCGGACGAACTTTTACAGGTAAACACGCGTACGCAAGTCTATCAGGGAACCACTGTCGCGAAATCCGAACTCAGACGCGGCGACTTAATGTTCTTTACCAACGCAACGCGTAAAAATTACACGGGCGTGGAGCGTATCGGACACGTGGCTCTGTATCTCGGAAACAACTATATTCTGCATACGGCGTCGGATTATGCTAAAATCGAACAAATATCGCCGACGCGTTGGAGTTATTATATTCAGACGCAAAGAATAATTTAAACGCAAGACCGTTCCCTGCCGGGGAACGGTCTTTTTTTGAATAATTAACAGCCTATTTGACTATTATATAAGTATTAGTTGTTAACCGTCTGCGACGGTTTCGGGGAGGGTTTATGAAAAAACTTATTCTTACGGCTGTTATGATTGCTTCGATTTTTTGCGTACTGATTTGCGGATGCGGCAGGTCCGATTCGAAACTTGTCGGCACTTATTATCTCGTAACCGTGACGGCGGATGACGGTAGCGGCGAAAAAATTTATACCTCCGACGGGTCGAACCGCGGAATTACGAAAAAATCTTTTATACTCGAAGTTAAAGACAATTACCGCTGGGATATGATAATATCCTTGCCCGATATAGAAGAAACCGAACACGGCAGGTGGAAAGAGAAGGAGGGTGCGTGTTATCTGAAAGAGGATTGGGACGACCCTGAAATTGTTTTGCGCTATAATAACGGAATCGTAACCTTCGAAATGAATGAAAACGGTTACGCAATGTCCGTAACGCTCAGCAAAAATTTTTAATATGAAAAACGGAGCCGGATTTTTAAATAACGGCTCCGTTATTTATTCTTTTTTATCGTTATCGGTTTTGCCCGTAATAAAGTCGCCTTGGGACGGGGGCGGATTGTCTTTGAGTTCTTTATTTTCTTGAAGTCTCTTAAATAAAAACATCAGCGCGCCGAAAACAACCGCGGCGGCGACGGACACAAGTCCCCATTTCCAGCCGAGGTAAACGAATATAAATATCGCCGCCGCACATACGGCGACTGCGAGCGCACAAAAAACAATTCTAAGTATCTTATACATAAATAAATCCCGTATTCTGATATGCTTATATGTATATCTGTTCAAAGGTTAAAAAACCGCTAACCGTATACATAATATAATAATATACTAATTCGCCGTAAAAAGCAAGAAAACCCGCGGTTATCCGAAAATTAAATTTTCAGAGAAATATGTTTATAATTTTCGCAAATTGTCAAAAATTTTCTTATGGAAAAATTTTGTAAAAAAATTAAATTATTCGGTTGACAATATTAATAGATTTATGTTATCTTAGACAGGCTGTCGGCGATAAAGCGTCTGAGAGCGCGGAAATGATTGAAAAACAATAAAAAACTTTAAAAAAATAAAAAAAAGTATAAAAAATTGTTTGACAATTATATTTACGTGTGTTATTATAGACAAGCTCGCTGGTGAGCACCGAATGTTTTTTCGGTTTACGAAGCTTAAAAATTGAATAGAAGGAAACGATTTTAAAAAATAGTTTCTGTCAATTAACTTTGAAGTACATTAGTACCACAAAGCAAAGTCA
>CAJUHC010000028.1 GCA_910586345.1 uncultured Christensenella sp. | reverse complement strand
CTCATAATTTATACCGACGCCGTAAAAGATACGGATACGCGAATTTGCGAAGCTCGGAATTTATCTAAGGAAATAATTTCGCGCGGTCAGTTTCTCTATGAAATAAGTCGCGAGTTCGGTAAGGTGATAGCTGTTTCGGGCTGTCACGGCAAGACGACATGCAGCGCTATGCTTACGCATATTTTTGCAGTTTCCGGAAAAAAATTTGCTTCGCATATAGGCGGCGGCGATATCGCTTATTCTAATTTTTATTACTGCGGTAACGATTTTTTTATAACCGAAGCTTGCGAATATAAGAAAAATTTTTTGCTTTTAAAACCCGATATAGCCGTTATATTAAACAGCGACGCGGACCATTTGGAGTGTTACGGAAGTGAAGCGGAATTAAAGCGTGCGTATTTAAGATTTGCCGACAGTGCCGGTATCGCGGTAACTCTTTATCGGGATTTGCCGATATCTTACGGTCCGCATTTCGGCTTTGATAAGTCGGCCGATTATTATGCCAAGAATATTAAAAATTCCGAAGGTGCGTATTCGTTTAGTTTGTATGAGAATAACGCCGAGCTCGGCACGGTTCGTTTAAACGTTTACGGAAAGCATAATGTTTTGAATGCGCTCGCGGCTGTTGCCGCCGCAAGAAGCGCAGGTATAAATTTTGCCGATATTTCTAAGGGGCTTGCTTCGTTTTCGGGAGTGAAAAGACGCTTTGAAATTATAGGAAAAGTCAACGGGGCAAAATTTATAGCGGATTATGCTCACCATCCGAACGAACTCCGCGCAGTATTACGCACTGCGCAAAAATTGACCCCTGAAAAACTTTACGTAGTTTTTCAGCCTCATACGTATTCGAGGACAAAAAATCTTTTCAAACATTTCGTTAAAGTTTTGTCGCATTTGAATAATTTAATGATTTACAAAACTTTTGCGGCGCGCGAATATTACGACGATGAAGGCAGTGCGCTTACGCTTTCGCAAAGTTTGAAAAAATCGCGTTACGGCGATTGCGTGTACGATATCAGAGATTTCGTTTTAAGAGCGGGAAAGGGCGATACGGTTTTATTCCTCGGCGCCGGCGATATATACGATTTGGCAAAACAATGTATTGTAATCGATAAAATTTGATAATTATACATTTTTTAAGCAAAATATGCAATTTTTTACAAATAAAATTCAATATTGCTTGACAAAAATGTATATAAACAATATAATAACAAGAAATAAACGATATCGCCTCACGCGAAGCACGGAGGCTGTCAGGAGGTTATTATATGTCTAAAATTTATTACCAGAAAGATTGCGATATAAATGCGTTGAAGAATAAGACGGTTGCGGTTATCGGCTACGGCAGTCAGGGGCACGCGCACGCGCTCAATCTCAGAGACAGCGGTATTAAAGTTATCGTAGGTTTGCGCGAAGGGGGAAAGTCTTGGCGTAAGGCCGAAGACGCGGGATTCGAAGTTTACGCCGTTTCGGAAGCTGTTAAACGTGCAGACGTAGTAATGCTGTTGATTAATGACGAGAAACAAGCCGAGGTTTATAAAGAAAGTATAGAAAGTAATCTTAAAGATGGGGCGGCTCTTGCTTTTGCGCACGGTTTCAATATTCATTTTCAACAGATAGTTCCGTCTGCGAACGTCGATGTATTTATGATTGCGCCCAAAGGTCCTGGACATACGGTGCGTTCCGAGTATCAGGACGGAAAAGGCGTACCCTGTCTTGTCGCAATATATCAGAATTATACGGGAAAAGCTTTGGAAATTGCGCTCGCTTACGCGGCGGGAATAGGCGGCGCGAGAGCAGGAGTTCTGGAAACCACTTTCAAATGCGAAACCGAAACGGATTTATTCGGCGAACAGGCTGTTTTATGCGGCGGTGTTACGGCGCTTATGAAAGCAGGTTTCGAAACGTTGGTTGAGGCAGGTTATGACCCTAAGAACGCGTATTTCGAATGTATTCACGAAATGAAACTTATAGTAGATTTAATCTATAAAGGCGGTTTTTCTATGATGAGATATTCCGTTTCGGATACGGCGGAATACGGAGATTACGAAATAGGTAAACGAATTGTTACCGAAGAAACCAAAAAAGAAATGAAAAAGGTCCTTAAAGAAATTCAGGACGGTACTTTTGCATCGAAGTGGATTGCCGAAAATAAAAACGGCAGAGCGAATTTCAACGCCGAAAGAGTTTTGCAGGCTTCGCACCAGCTCGAAGATGTCGGTAAAGAAATACGAAATATGTATTCCTGGAACGACGCAAACAGTATTTACGAAGCGGAAAAAGGCAAGACTAAACTTTGATAAAAAAACGTGCGGGAAATGGTGCATATCGCAGTGATTTTTCCGTGGAAAATAAAGTAAAAAACAGCGCGCTATCTTCGTTTTCGGAGGTAGCGCGCTGTTTTTTTTACGTTTATTACATTTTTAATAAATACTCGGCTAAATTTCCGTTTACAGTCACATCGATTATAAAAAAATTTTATTAAAAAAGCAAGGAAAAAGTAATTGATAAATTCTTTGCTTTTTTGTCGCTAAGCAATGCACGTTAACGGCTTATTTTTTCATTTCGTTATTATATAAAAAAATAATAAATACAGCGTCATTTTGTTGTTATTTTTTACTGTAAATGTTATAATTAAAAACGTGTTGTTATCGTTTACGGTAACGTATCGGAGAATAAAAGTGAAAAGCAAAAATAAAGCAAAAAACAGTAAAACAACTTATATATTCACAAAAGAAACTTTGGGTATGACGCTGTTGTTATTCAGTGCCATAGTTCTTATTATGCTTTTTGCCGAAGGTGCGCCTTTTTCAAGCATAGGCAAGGCGATTTGTACTTTTATGTTCGGAACTTTCGGTTACGGTTCGTTTCTTTTAATTGCGCTTACGGCTTATTTGGGTGTATGGTTGGTTTTCGGAAAGAAAATAAAAATATCTCTTAAACCTGCTCTTGCGATTTCTTTGACCGTTTTCGTGTTGTTTCTTCTTTTTCATTCGGTAACCAGCAGAAATATTTCTACTGCCGATTACGGCAAGTACATAGCGGAATGTTATAAAAATGCGGCTAACGGTTATTCGGGATATACTTTCGGCGGGGTCTTATCGGCTGTATTCGTTTATCCCGTCGCAAAACTTACGACTTTTGTCGGAGCATACGTGATATTTTCGCTGTTTGTTATTGCCTGCGGATATTTATTGTTTAAGGTTTTCCGCCGCGGATTCGGAAATAAACCGCAAGAAGAGCCGGTTTCGGTTGCGGAAGAAAGTGAAGCGGCGGTTGCCGAGGCGGAGCCTGTGATAGTCCGTTCGCAACATACGCCTTCTGTTCGGAGCGAGCGCCGTGTTATAGAACCGAATGTTCAGCAGTATAAAGACAACGTTGCCGAACAGCCTCAAGAGGATAAAGACCCGTATTCGAAGAAGAATCTCGGACGCAAGATTTTATTTGAAAAAGGCGAATTCGATGCGGAAAGTTACAGAAGAAATATGATTTTCTATGATAATTCGTATTTTAATCATCCTGTAAACAGCGCTACCGATTATCTGAATAATTTTACAAGCGGAAAGACTTCGTCGGTTTCGGAGCAAACATATGCAGAGAGTTATCAGCAGGATATTTTAAACCAGCCTGCGGCTTCCGCTCCGTCGAATTACGTGTACGGGGACAAGCCCGTTGAACAGCTTGACGGATATGAACAGGTCGTCGGCGAAACATACCCCGTTCAGGAAACAGACGCTTACGACGAAGATAAAAATAACGTAGAAGAATATACGCAGGCTTTACGCGAAGAAGCGATAGAAGTTCCTAAGGAGGAAGAAAAATTCGATTTCGGTTTCCGAATACGTCAGAATACCGAAGAAGAGGTAAAACCTGCCGAGAAAGAGGAGATTTTGCCGCCTATTTCCGAAACGAAGCGCCGCGGACGCGAAACTTCCGAAGAAGACGATAAACCTGTTCACGGCGATACCGTAGATATGTTTAAATTATTCGGTTCGTCTAACACTGCCCGCGGTAACCGTATCGAACCCGATGTTTCGAGGCTGTCGTCGCGAAAGACGGAAAGGAGCAACGCTAATCTGTTCGATGATGACGAAACCGAAAAAGACGACAATTTTACATCGTTTACAAGAAGTACGAAGCGTACGGAACAAGTAGAAAAACAGCCTGAAATCATACAGGACACCGTTGCGGAGAGCAGAACGGATAACGTTTCTTTGCCTCGCCGTATCGCGGAAGAAAGGAAATCGGAGACGGTAACAAACGTTAAAAAAACCGTTCAGCAGCCTTTAACCGATACGTCCAAACAGGAAGAAAAGCCTAAGCACGTTTGGAAAAAATATATTAGGCCCGGACTTGATTTGCTCGACGATTATCCCGAGCACAGCAACGTTAATACTGGAGAAATAGAAGACAATAAATCTACTATCGTCGAAACTTTGGAAAGATTTAAAATCGAGAGCGAGGTTTCTAACGTAACTATAGGTCCCGCGATAACGCGCTATGACGTAATAATCGAGGATAAGACGAAAATAAAACAGGCGCTTAACTATAAAGAAGCGATAGCTATGGCGCTGATGAAAGAAAACGTCACCGCTTATCTTAATTATTCCAAAGGCGCGTTGTCCATAGAAGTACCGAACAATGCAAGAACTGTTGTCGGGCTTAAAAGTATGCTTTCAAGCCAAAAATTTATTAACTGTAAATCCAATTCGGTAACCTTTGCACTCGGTAAGAACGTAGAAGGCGAAGTGGTTTGTCCCGATATTACGAAAATGCCGCACCTGCTCGTTGCGGGTACTACGGGCAGCGGTAAAAGTATCTGTTTAAGTTCGCTTCTCATAAGTTTGTTATATAAGTACGGTCCCGAAGAATTGAGACTTATTCTCGTTGACCCGAAACAAGTTGAATTTATTTCCTATGACAGACTGCCTCATCTTATGATAAATGAAATTATTTACGATGTGGACAAAGCTATAAAAGCACTTAACTGGGCAATCAAGGAAATGGAACGCAGGTATTCGCTCTTTAAAGAAAAGACGGAACAGGGCAGAGCTACCAAAAACCTCGACGAATACAACGCGCATATCGACGCAGACGAAGATAAGCTTCCTAAAATAGTTATAATACTCGATGAGTTCGGCGATTTGATGTTACAGGCGAAAAAAGATATTGAAGGCAGAATTATCAAACTTGTACAGAAAGCGCGCGCCTGCGGTATACACCTTATATTGGCTACCCAGCGTCCCTCCGTGGACTGTATTACGGGTCTGATAAAATCCAACCTACCTACGCGTATCGGATTTAAAGTAAACTCTTTCGACGATGCCAGAACGATATTCGATATAGGCGGTGCGGAAAAGCTTTTGGGAAAAGGCGATTTATATTTTCGTTCTGCCGAAAGTCCCGACCTCGCGCGTATTCAGGGCTGTTTCGTAGACACGCACGAAGTACAGAAAGTTACCGACTTCGTAAAAGCGCATAACGAAACTTATTTCGACCAAAGCGTATCCGATTTCATAAATACGGTAGAGGTGGAAGAAACCCAGAATTCTCTCGGAGGCGAAGACGGCGCAGGCGACGGAGGAGATATCAAGATTGACGACACTTACATAAAGGCGTTGCATTATTGCGTTACTTCCAATCAGGCGTCTGTTTCTATGATACAACGTCGTTTTCCCGTAGGTTATATAAAAGCCTGTAAGATAATCGACTGGATGGAAAATATGAATTACGTGACGCAGTCCGAAGGGTCCAAGCCCAGAAAAGTATTGCTTTCGAAAGAAGAGTTCATAAACACTTACGGAGAAATAGATGATTGATTTTACGCAAAAGAAATTCGGAATCATATCTCTCGGTTGCGATAAAAACAGAGTAGATTCCGAAAAACTTTTGTCAATAATAAAAGATAAAGGCTGTGCGATAACCGACGATATAACTTCGGCACAGATAATAGTCGTAAATACCTGCGCTTTTCTCAACGAGTCGAGAAAAGAAGCTGTTGAAACCGTACTCGACTGCGCTGCATATAAGAGCGAAAATCTTGAAAAATTAGTTATCACGGGTTGTCTTCCGCAAAAATACGTCGATGAAACTTTTGACGCGCTTAACGAGGCGGACGTTTTTCTCGGGGTTAACGACTACGATAAAATTTTCGAAGCGTTGGAGATAGCTTATCACGGCAACAGAGTAAATTCGGTCGGCAAAGGCGGAAACGAATATAATCCGCGCAGAATTCTGACTACTCCGCAACATTATGCTTATCTTAAAATTTCCGACGGCTGTAATAACCGTTGTACTTATTGCCTGATACCTAAAATACGCGGCGGATACACAAGCTATCCTATGGAAAAGCTGATTGAAGAAGCCGAGGCTCTTGGCGAAGTTTCGGAACTTATTCTTGTAGCGCAGGACGTAACAAGATACGGAATCGATTTATACGGTCAAAAAAAATTAAAAGAAATTTTACAAAAGTTGACAACACTTGTCAACATTAATAGTGTAAGATTATTATACTGTTATCCTGATATGATAGACGACGGATTAATACGGGAAATACGCGATAATAAAAAAATTATCAAGTATCTCGATATTCCGCTTCAACACAGCGAAGACAGAATTCTTAAATTAATGAACCGTAAAGGTAGCAGGTCGGAGTATCTTAACCTTATTAAAAAGATTAGGGAAAGTATTCCCGAAATCGCTATCCGCTCGACTTTTATCGCGGGATTTCCGACGGAAACCGAAGAAGAGTGCGAAGCTTTATGTTCTTTTTTGCGCGAGGTTAAACTCGATAACTGCGGATTTTTTGCATATTCGAAGGAACCGGATACGGCGGCTTATAATTTGAAAGGACAAATTGCATATTCGGTCAAACGTAAAAGAGTCAAAAAGCTTTATTCCGTTCAGCGCGAAATATCCGAAGAAAAACTTAAAAGTTTTATAAATAAAAAGTTGCGCGTAGTTTGCGACGGAATAAATTATGAAAAAAACTGTTTTGAAGGCAGAGCGTTTTTCAGCGCTCCCGACATTGACGGAAAAGTTTTTTTCAATGCTAATAACGCCGTTCAGGGCGAATATTACGACGTATTGATAAATAAATACGATAGTTATGATTTGTACGGAACAACGGAGGATTATACTTTATGAAAGAAATCGATAAAAACAGTAAAATGTATAAATTTGCGGCGGGTAAAGGGGTTATGAACCTGCCGAATAAACTCACGCTGAGCCGTGTTTTAATGATACCGATATTTTTATTGTTTTTTTATTTTGAGTTTACTGCACATTATTTTATCGCTCTTGCGGTTTTCGGAATAGCGAGTTTAACTGATTTGTTAGACGGAATGATTGCGCGCAAATACGGTCTTGTTACGAATCTCGGTAAATTTCTCGACCCGATAGCAGACAAGGTTTTGGTTTTGTCGGCTTACGTAGTTTTTCTTACTGTTCCGGAAGTATTTTTCTACGGCTTGGGAGAATGGGTTTTGATAGCGGCGGGCTGCGGAGTCGCGCTGATTCTAGCCAGAGAAATTATAGTCAGCGGTTTCAGAATGGTTGCGGCAAGCTCAAACGTCGTAATTGCCGCCGATATAATAGGTAAGTATAAGACGGTTACGCAGGATATTTGTATTATATTTCTGCTGATAGGCGCGGGAGTAAGCGAGCTGACCGGACATATAGTCGGCGAAATTATTAATTATATCGGAATAAGCTTTTTTATTTGTTCGGTTATTCTCACCGTAGCATCGGGAATCAATTATATCGTTAAAAATATACAAGTGTTAAAGCAATGATTACAGCGGATAAAGACGAATTAAAAGCAAAAAGAAATTGTCTTTTGGTTTTAAGAAATAAAAAAATCAATATATTCGACGGCGCTGAAAATATAGTAAAAGGTTTTGCGGTCGGCGGTTATTATTTCGATAAAATCAATTACGTAGCTTTCGATAAACCCGATGAAATAGTGCGTTCGCTTATAGACGGAAAGGAAAATTATGAAAATTTTATAATTTTCTGTCCTGCGGAGATGGAAGAAACTTTAAAAAAATTCGTAACCGCGCTTTATAAATCTGAATTCAACGAACTCGGAATACTGAAAAGCGGAAAATCGAATGCGTTTATCCTTTTTTCTGACAGAGAAAACAGGTTGCGTTCCGAAGATATTAATAATATCCTCGATAAAAAATACGGCTTAAAACACGAAAGAGCTTACGTTAAAACGGTAGGCGCTCCCGCACAGGCTATCGGCAAGGCTATCGAGGATGCGATAAAAGTCAATTCCGAAAAAACCGAAACGGTTAAAAAACTCGTTGATTTCAACGTATCGGAAAATTTCGGGGAATGTACTATTGAAGTAATATATTCTGACGAGATTCCGAAAAGTATTTTCGATAACGTTTTCAGAACGCTTGTTAATTCGCTTGATGAGTACGTTTATTCCGTAGAAAATTTTAAGCTTGCGGAACGGCTTGTTCAGCTTTTAAAACTTCGCAGAATGAAAATAAGCGTTGCAGAATCGTTTACGGGCGGAGGAGTAGGTAAAAAACTCGTTGAAATACCGGGAGCGAGCGAAGTTTACCGCGAAGGACTGAACACTTATTCGAACGAAGCTAAAATCGGACGTCTCGGCGTCGGCGAAGATACTTTAAGGCGTTGCGGAGCCGTTTCCGAAGAAACTGCGGCGCAGATGGCGGAAGGTCTTATAAATTCAGGTAATTGCGATATAAGTATCGCAACGACGGGAATAGCGGGCCCGAAATCCGATAACACGAATAAACCCGTAGGTCTTATTTTTATCGCAATAGGGCTTAAAGAACGCGTGGAAGTTTATAAATATAATTTAAAAGGTACGAGGGAACAAATTACCGAAACTGCAATTAATCTTGCTTTGTTCCTTGCTTATAAAACTTTAAAATAATTCAGGAGATAAAAATGAACGAAGAAAAATTAAAAGCACTAAACTCAACCGTTGCAATGATTGAAAAACAGTACGGCAAAGGCTCGATTATGAAGCTCGGAGATTACAAGGTGAATCAGGACCTTGAATTCATACCTACGGGTTGTCTTTCGCTTGACCTTGCTCTCGGAGTCGGCGGCGTTCCCCGCGGAAGAATACTTGAAATTTACGGTCCGGAATCTTCGGGTAAAACGACCGTTGCGCTTCATATAATCGCTGAAACTCAGAAAGCGGGCGGAGTGGCTGCTTTTATAGATGCGGAACACGCGCTTGATGCTCAGTACGCTCACGCGCTCGGTGTGGACACCAACGAATTATATTTGTCTCAGCCGGATACGGGAGAACAGGCACTCGATATTTGCGAGTCGCTTGTCCGTTCGAGCGCGGTTGACGTTATAGTAGTTGACTCAGTCGCGGCGCTTACTCCTAAGGCGGAAATAGAGGGTGATATGGGAGATACCCACGTGGGACTTCTTGCAAGGCTTATGTCGCAGGCGTTGAGAAAGCTTACCGCCATAACCAACAGGTCTAAAACCTGCGTAATATTTATTAACCAGTTGCGCGAGAAGGTGGGAGTTATGTTCGGTAACCCCGAAACCACGCCCGGCGGAAAAGCGTTAAAATATTTTGCGTCTTTAAGACTAGATATAAGAAAAGCAGACGCTCTCAAAAGCGACAGCAATATAATAGGCAACAGAGCAAAATGCAAAGTCGTCAAAAATAAGGTCGCTCCTCCTTTTAAAGTTGCGGAATTCGATATAATTTACGGAGAAGGCATTTCTCAGGAAGGATGCTTAATAGATTTGGGTTTGGAGTACGGAATTCTTTCAAAGAGCGGAGCGTTTTTCTACTATAATGAAGAAAAAGTTGCGCAGGGAAGAGAGAAAATGAGAGATTATCTGAAAAATAATCCCGAAGTAAAGGCCGAACTCGATACGAAGATTAGAGAGGCGCACAAAGCTTCTCTTCAGAAATAATATTTAATGAGATACGGATTTATAAAAGTATGCGCCGCTACTCCCGAAATTCGGGTTGCCGATGTGGAATTCAATACCGGGCAAATTATTAAAGCGATTAAAGCAAGCGCGGAAAGCGGGAGCCGATTGACGGTTTTTCCCGAGCTCTGCGTTTGCGGTTATACGTGCGGTGATTTATTTAATCAGAAAGCGCTTTTGGACGGGGTAGAAAACGCATTGTTCCGAATTTGCGAGGCAACGCGTGGAATAGATACTCTCGTCTTTGTCGGCGCACCGTTATGCGATAAGGATAACGGTAAATTATACAATTGCGCTGTCGCAGTCTGTAACGGAGAGTTTTTGGGAGCAGTACCGAAGACCTGTATTCCAAATTACGGTGAATTTTACGAGAGGCGTCATTTCTCGTCTGCGCCCTGCGGTGTGAGATATGCTAAAATAAAAGACGAAATTGTAATTATCGGTACGGACATAATATTTAAAGCGCGGAACTGTTCGGAGTTTACCGTCGCCGCAGAAATCTGCGAAGATTTATGGGCTCCGCAATCTCCGTCAGCAAGTCACGTTAAAAACGGCGCCAATATTATAGTTAATCTCTCTTGTAGCGACGAAACCGTCGGTAAAGCCGAGTATAGAAAAAATCTTGTAAAGATGCAATCGGGAAAACTTATCTGCGGATATGTTTACTGTGACGCGGGCGACGGAGAGAGCACGACCGATTCGGTATTTGCTGGTCACAATATTATCGCGGAAAACGGTAACGTTTTGGCTGAAAGTAAACTTTTTGAAAACGGGCTGTTATTTTGCGAAATCGATGTTGAAGCCGTTGCTTTTGAAAGGCGCAGAATGTCGGGCACATTTTATGAAAGTAGTGAATATAGAGATAATTCAATGTGCCTTTCCGATGCTCATAAATATTCCGAAAGGTTTTTTAACGCGTCTGAAATTGAATTTAAATTGACGCGTAAATTTGCGCGGTTGCCTTTTGTTCCCGAAAACGCTCTTGCGGAAAGAACGGAACTTATTCTGAACATACAGGCGAAGGGACTTGAAAAACGTTTAAAACATACGGGTTCAAAGACGGCGGTAATAGGTATTTCGGGTGGACTTGATTCGGCTCTTGCTCTGCTCGTAACTTACCGTGCGTTTAGGGCGCTCGGAAAAGATTTTAAGGATATAATAGCGGTTACGATGCCCGGATTCGGTACTACGGATAAGACGAAAAATAGTTCGTTGAAATTAATCGAAGCGTTGGGAGTTTCTTGTAAAATAATTCCTATAATAGACAGCGTAAATCAGCATTTTAAAGATATTGAACACGATACGGACAAACTCGACATAACATATGAAAACGCGCAAGCCAGAATGAGAACGCTCATATTGATGGATATAGCCAATCAGACGGGAGGTATGGTTATCGGTACGGGTGATTTAAGCGAACTCGCGCTGGGTTGGGCTACTTATAACGGAGACCATATGTCGATGTACGGAGTAAACTGTTCTGTGCCCAAAACTCTCGTAAAACATCTTATCGAAAGCGAAGCTGAAAGGTTTAAAGGAGAGTGCGGCAAAATACTTAAAGATATTTTAAATACGGAAATCAGTCCCGAACTGCTTCCGCCTAATGACGGCGAAATTTCTCAGAAAACCGAGGATTTGGTCGGACCCTATGATTTGCACGACTTTTTTCTTTATTACGGAATCCGTTGGGGGTTCAGACCGGAAAAAGTACAGTATTTGGCTGAACTTGCATTCGACGGCTTTTATAATAAAGAAACGATAAAAAAATGGCTGAAAAATTTCTACAATAGATTTTTTTCACAGCAATTCAAGCGTTCGTGTATCCCCGACGGCGTTAAGGTAGGTTCGGTTTCCCTTTCCCCCAGAAGCGATTGGCGAATGCCGTCCGACGCGGTTGCGGATTTATGGATAAGAGATATAAAATAAAGCGGTTTGTCCGCTTTTTTTTATTTTCCGAACAAAGTATTTTTATTAATAAATTGACTTTTAATAAATTGTGTTGTAAAATAAATAAGGATATAAACCAATCTGCAAAGATTTCGTATATATTTAAAACTAAATATCAGGAGGCTTAAATGAACACCATCAAATTAAGCACCCTGTTTCTTGCCGATATGAACCTCGGCTTAGCTATCGGGCTAATCGTTGCCGGGGTTGTTGTCGCACTTGGTATTGGCATTTTCGTCGGAATAATTATCAATAAAAAACTGACGGAAAAAAGATTAGGTAAAGTTCAGATAAGAGAGCAGAAAATAATCGAAGACGCTAAACTCGAATGTAAAGCGTTAAAAAAAGAAGCAATATTAGAAGCTAAGGAACAGGAGCTGCAATTAAGAAACGAGTTTGAAAGAGAGAGCAAGGAGAAAAAATCCGAGTTGCAGAAGCAGGAACAAAGGCTTATGCAGAAAGAAGATTATCTCGATAAAAAGGAAGAAGCTTTGACGAAAAAGAACGAAGCTTTAGACCAGCAGAAAAAAGAACTCGCAAATAAAGAACTCGAAGTAAAAAAGACGCAGGATAAAGTAAATCACCAGCACGAACTGATGGTTCAGGAACTTGAAAAAGTTGCTCAGCTTACAAAAGAAGAAGCAAAGCAGATTCTTTCTAACGAGATTCTCGACGAAACGCGTCACGACGTCGCGTTGCAGGTAAGGAATATAGAACAAACCGCAAAGGACGAAGCTAATAACGAGGCTAAGAAAATAATTTCACTTGCCGTTCAGCGTTGCGCGGCGGACCACGCTTCCGAAATCACCGTTTCCGTCGTGCAGATTCCGAGCGACGATATGAAAGCGAGACTTATCGGAAGAGAGGGCAGAAATATACGCGCGATAGAGAATGCAACGGGTATAGAACTTATTATCGACGATACTCCAGAGGTTGTTATTCTTTCGGGTTTCGACCCTGTCAGGCGCGAAATTGCAAGGCTTTCGCTTGAAAAACTTATTTCAGACGGCAGAATTCATCCTGCAAGGATAGAGGAAACCGTTGAAAAAGTCAAAAAAGAGATGGATTCCGAAATTAAGTCCGCAGGTGAAAGCGCAATGTTCGAAGTCGGTATTTTCGGTCTTCATCCCGAGATTATAAAACTTTTGGGCAGATTGAAGTACAGAACGAGTTACGGTCAGAACGTTTACAAGCACTCGATAGAGGTTGCTCAGCTTGCTGGGCTTATGGCTTCCGAACTCGGACTCGACGTAACGCTTGCAAAGCGCGCCGGACTTCTTCACGATATAGGCAAAGCGGTTGACCACGAGCAGGAAGGTACTCATATTCAGCTTGGCGCAGACCTTGCGAAGAAATACAGGGAAAGCGCGAAAGTCATCAACGCGATTGCGGCGCATCACGGCGATTGTGAGCCGACGACGACGGAGGCAGTACTTGTAGCCGCAGCGGATGCAATATCAGGCGCGAGACCCGGTGCGAGAAGGGAAACGGGTACGAACTACGTTAAAAGGCTTGAAAAGCTTGAACAGCTTGCAGGCAGTTTCCGCGGAGTTGATAAATGTTATGCGATTCAGGCAGGCAGAGAAGTGCGCGTAATTGTTAAACCCGAGCAAATAGACGATGCGCAGACTATGTTCCTTGCGAAAGATATAGCGAAGAAGATAGAGAAAGAACTCGAATATCCCGGGCAGATAAAAGTCAACGTTATAAGGGAATTCAGAGCAAGCGAATTTGCAAAATAAAAATTTTTAACAGCCGAGAAAATTAGATTTTCTCGGCTGTTGTATTAAAAACCCCCGAAATCATTTAATGAATTCGAGGGTTTAAATATTTAATTGTTTTTACTGAAAGCATAGAAACAACCCGCGAACAGAGGTATATTCAAAGCTACTATACAGGGTATGATTATTTTGGCGAATATGTCTCCCGCCGACGAAAAGTTTACGTTCAGCAAAATAGAAACTATAAAGATAATCAAAATAAGAATTACCGTTACTATAATGCAGGCGGATAAATATACCGTTGAAACGGGTTTTCTTGAATTTTTTCCGAGTTCCGTATAATAGAAAACTCCAAAAATCAATAATTGCGCCACGTCGATTGCAAAAATTACGAAAGGATAAGCGATGGTTACGCCGAGTTTGGCTCTGAAAATAAGACTCAGCATAAATACGAGCAATAGTACGGCGTTTACCATAAGAGAACTTTTAAACAGCGTTCCGCCCCTGTTATAGCTTTTTTTACGGGTAGATATAACGTATTCAGACGAATTTACTTTCAGTCCGTCGCTGTCGGCTTTTGCGTTTATATCGTCAATCTTTACTGTATGGGCAGGTTTTCGGGTTTCTTCCGGTTCGGGTTTCGGAGTCTGTTTTATTGTTCTTACAAAAAGATTATTGATAAGATTACGGTAATCTCTTTCTGTTTCCGGTTTGTTGTTATAAATAAGTTTTTCCGTATCGATGTCATCTGCGACGGGAACAACGTCGGGTTCTTCGTTCTGCGGTTCGGCAACGGGCTCGGAAATAAGCCTCATATAATTTTCGTGAACGATTCGTCTTTGTTCTTCGTTCATTACAGGCTCTTCGCGAACGATTTTTTCCTGTGCAGGTTCAAATTTTTGCGGTTTGATTTGTTCATCGCTCGCATATGCATTCTTTTCAGCGGTAGATGCGGGAGGATGAACCGCAGTTTCATAATATACCGTCTGTTCCGTATAAGTTACGGTTTCCGGTTTAATTTCAATTTCCGGCAGTTCTTCTTTTGTTTTAATTGGACGTTCTTCTTTTAATACTTCTTCATTCTCGTCGCTTTCGTCTTCATCTTGGTCGCCGTCTTTAACGACAGGTACGCGTGAAGTTGATTTTTTAAGTATTTTAAAATCGACGGAAGCAGGTGCAGGCTGAGAAAAATCGAACGAACGGTCGGAAATCAGATTGTCGATAACGGTTCTCGAATATTCCCATTCCGCTTGATTCCTTTCGGCAATTTCGCGTCCGCTGTCGGTTAACGTATAATATTTCCGCCTTCCGCCCAAAGACACTTCGTCCGTTTTCCAATAAGCGTTTATATAGTCCTGAGATTCAAGACGTTTCAGCGCGCTGTAAAGAGTAGGCTGTTTTAAAGAATATTGTCCGTGGCTCTTTTTTTCAATCTCTTCGATTATTTCATAACCGTATTTATCGCGTTCGTATAAGGTACGCAAAATTATTGTATTGATATGCCCTCTGATAAGGTCTGCGCTGATTGCGCTTTTGCTCTCGTCATCGGCAGGGCTTTTATCAACGGGTTCGGATAAATCTTTTGTATCGTCCATTTGTTGCCTCCGTATTTTAACATATTATACAATAATCTGACAAAATTGTCAATAATCTGACAAAATTAAAAGGTACTATGTCACACATAAATAATAAATTTTTTTAATTTAATGGACTTATTAAAGATTAAGTGTTAAAATAAATCTTATAAAGAGGTAAATATGTACAGACATATAAAAAGTTTTGAACTGAGATATACGGACGTTGACGCTTATGATAACTTAAAGTTATCTTCATTGCTGTCGTTTTTAGAGGAATCCGCTTGTTTATCGGCAGACGAGCTCGGTTTCGGTTATGCAGACGTTGCGCCTAAACATTTAGGATTCGTAATCGTAAACTGGTATATAGAACTTAATAGGAATATCAAATTCGGCGACGTTTTAACTCTTCATACTTGGCCGCTGAAACCGAGATTTACGGTTTTTCTGAGAGATTTTGAGCTCTTTTGCGGTGAAGAAAAAGTAGGCGTTGCGACGGCGCGCTGGTTTATGATAAATACGGATACGTTCTCCGTGCTTCCGTCGTCGGCTTTTTTTGCCGATGATGCGTTTGATCATTATAATACCGAGCGAAGCGTTAATTTTTCGGCTTGGAAAATTCCTCGGATTTCCGACGGGGAACTGAAATACAGAAAGTCGGTTACGTATTCGGATTACGACCATTATTTTCACGTTAACAATACGAAATACGCGGATTTTTTAATGGACGTTTTCAGCGCGGACGAGCTTAAAGATAAAGATGTTCATTCCGTGCAGATAACTTACGTCAAACAGTGCAAAGAAGGTGAGATTATCGACTTTGTCCGACAAAGGTGCGACGGAGGCTATTTAATCGAAGGAACGGTCGGGAACGATTTGCGGGTTCAGATGAGGATAATTTTTAATGGAGTATGATTTTAAAATTATCCGTTCCCGCAGAAAATCCGTTTCGTTATCGGTTTCGCCCGAGAATGAGATAACCGTGCGTTGTCCGCAGAAATTTTCGGAAAGCAGGATAAATGCTTTTATTGCGAATAAAAGAGGGTGGCTTGAAAATATACTGGCTAAAAATCAAATAAAATTATCCGAAAATAAATCAATCGTCGGTTACGAAGAAATTTATGTTTTCGGAAAGAAAGTTCCGTTGATAATTTGCGGTAAAAACGAAATTACCGAAACCGCTTTGTATGTAAAAAATATAAAGCAGATAAAGAAGTTGTTTATAAGCCGATTTTGGGAAGAATTTAAAACTAATGCAGGTAAGATTTCGGAATCGACGGGGTTAAACGCAAAATCTTTTTCGGTACGAGCTTATAAACGGAGATGGGGCTGTTGCGACTTGAAAGGCAACGTGACGTTTAATTATTTGCTTTTTATGCTTCCTCACCGGTTGCAGAATTACGTGATAATACACGAACTTTGCCATACGGTCCGTTTTAATCATACGCCTGAATTTTGGCGGTTGGTCGAGCGTTTCGAACCGGATTATAAAAAAATAAGAACGGAACTCAAAGGTTACGATTATATTACAAATCTTTATTGAATATATAAAAATTTCGCTTGACTTTATATTAAACGGTATTGTATAATTTTTAAGGTTATGGAAAACATAAGACAGTTTGAAAAGCAAATCAGAACCTTTTATACCGCCGACGGCAGAGTTTCCTTTTCGGCAAGTAAAGTGTTTTCCGAAAAATATTACGAAATAATTTTTTTAATTGACTGATTTATTTTTTTAAATCAGTCTTTATTTTAAGTAAAAAGGAAAAACGAAATGAAAAACGGAATAGCGTATTTAACTTTACAAAACGGTAAGCAATTTGTAGGCAGACGCTTCGGTGCGGACGGCGATATTATCGGCGAACTCGTTTTTACGACGGGTATGACGGGTTATATTGAAACGTTAACCGACCCGAGTTATTACGGACAGATTGTTATGCAGACTTTCCCGCTCATAGGCAACTACGGAATAATACCGACTGATTTCGAAAGCGTAAAACCTTGGGTTTCGGCTTATGTGGTAAGAGAGAAATGCGACGAGCCTTCTAATTTCAGAAGCGAAAAAACTGTCGACGAATTTCTTGCCGAAAGCGGAATAGTAGGTTTGTACGGAATAGATACGCGCGAACTTACGAAAATAGTCAGAGAAGCTGGAGTTATGAATGCGGCTATAACTTCCAAGCCTTTGAAAGATTTGAGTGAAATTAACGGTTACGTTATAAAAAACGCGGTTGACAGCGTTACCTGCAGAGAATTACAGTATTTCGGAAATCCCGACGGAATCAAAGTAGCCGTTTGGGATTTCGGCGCCAAAGATAATATTATCCGCGGACTTGTCAAACTCGGTTGCTACTGCGTAAAAGTACCTTCGTTTTACACTGCCGAGCAGATTTTAGAACTCAATCCTTCCGGACTGATGCTTACCAACGGTCCCGGTGACCCTGCGGAGAATAAAGGAATAATAGAAAATCTTAAAAAGCTTGCAGGCAAACTTCCTATATTCGGCATTTGTTTAGGGCATCAGTTATTGGCGCTCGCTATGGGCGGTAAAACTAAAAAAATGAAGTACGGGCACAGGGGCGCGAACCAACCGGTTAAAAATCTCGAAACAGGCAGGGTTTATATTTCGAGCCAGAATCACGGTTTCGAGGTAGTGACTTCGAGTCTGTGCGCAGGAAAACTCGCTTATATTAACGTAAACGACGGTAC
>CAJUHC010000027.1 GCA_910586345.1 uncultured Christensenella sp. | reverse complement strand
GTAAATTACGACAAATAATGCTGCCGAACCACGGAGATATTTTATATGAATAAAAAGATACCTTACGCAATAATTATTATGGACGGTTACGGGCTTGCAGACGCGAATAACGGCAACGCTATTACCGTAAACGGAAGCGCGAACGTAAACGCGCTTATGAAAAAATATCCTTCTTCCACGCTCGGCGCGAGCGGAATGAGCGTCGGGCTTCCCGAAGGTCAGATGGGCAACAGCGAAGTCGGACATCTCAATATGGGAGCGGGCAGAATCGTTTATCAGGACCTCACGAAAATAACGAAAGCAATATCCGACGGCGATTTTTTTGAAAATCACGCGCTTATCAAGGCGATGGACAACGCAAAAAACAACGGTAAAAAACTCCACCTTTACGGACTTTTATCCGACGGCGGAGTTCACAGCCATATCACCCACCTCTACGCACTTCTGAAAATGGCGAAATTCAGAGGTCTTGAAGAATGTTACGTTCACTGTTTTATGGACGGCAGAGACGTTTCCCCCACTTCCGGCGCGGATTTTATACGCGCGTTGCAGAACGAAATCAACAATATCGGCATAGGAAAGATAGCTTCCGTCTGCGGAAGATATTACGCTATGGACCGCGACAATAACTGGGACCGAGTCGAACAGGCTTACGATATGCTTACGCTCGGAACGGGTATCGAATGTTCAGACCCCGTAAAAGCCGTTGAAGACAGCTATTCTTCGGACATTACGGACGAGTTTATAAAGCCGACGAAAGTTTTCGAAAACGGCAAACCCGTCGGACTTATTGAAAACGGCGACAGTATTATATGCTTCAATTTCCGTCCCGACCGCGCAAGAGAGATTACGCGCGCGGTTTCGCAGAAACAATTTATCGTACCAAAGGGAACCGCTTTCGAAAGAAAGACAGGCTTCCTCGAACCTGTCTACGTATGTTTTACCGTCTACGACGCGCTGTTCGAAGGTCTGCATATTGCATTTCCCAAAACTTCTATGTCAAACACGCTCGGCGAATACCTCGCCAAATCAGGCAAAAAACAGCTCAGAATCGCCGAAACGGAAAAATACGCGCACGTGACTTTCTTTTTCAACGGCGGCATAGAACAGCCGAACGAAAACGAAGTGCGCGACCTTATCCCCTCGCCCAAAGTTGCAACATACGATTTACAGCCCGAAATGAGCGCGTATCAGGTTACGGATAAAGTTTTGGAAGAGCTTGACGGCGGTGAGTTCGACGTTATTATTCTGAACTACGCCAATTGCGATATGGTCGGTCATACGGGAGTTATTCCCGCGGCGGTCAAAGCCGTAGGCACGGTCGACGAGTGCGTTAAAAAAGTTACGGATAAAATTCTCGAAATGGGCGGTTCGGCGCTGCTCACCGCAGACCACGGAAACGCGGATAAACTGCTCTCGGAAGACGGTTCACCCTTTACGGCGCACACAACCAACCCCGTACCCGTAGTTCTCGTATCGGATAAATACAAAGACGTTCAATTGCGCACCGACGGCGTTCTTGCAGACCTTGCACCCACACTCCTTACGATTATGGGCTTGCCCGTTCCGGAAGAAATGACAGGCAAATCGCTTATAAAATAAATTAATTATAAAGATATCCCGATTGCAATTGCAATCGGGATATCTTTATTTGTCATAAAAATCAATCAAATCAATATTAAAATCTTGATTCTCATCTTCATATAACTTATTACGAATTAATTTTATATCAATTAAATATGAAATAATCAGTTTGAAAGAAATATACATAATCGGAACTGAAATTATCGTTAAAATAAGCGTTATTGCTCCCGTCAATATAATCCCATTAACAAAACTTATAATCGTCAAAATAATCATAATGATAGCATAAACTATAAGAAATGCAAAAAATAGTCTATCAGCTAATAAAATATACCTGTCGTTCTTTCTGAAAAAATTTTTCATATTATTTTATTCCTTTGTATCCACTGCTATTTTTACCGTGATACCGTTTACACAAATTATTATAATAGAGCATTACTCTATTGTCAAGCATTAAAATAGAGTAACACGCTATATTATTAATATGATTACAATAAAAAATATTCAAGATAGATTACGGGAAGCAATAAAAACGAGTACTTTTACACAAAAAGAGCTTGCGGAAAAGTTAAACCTGCACCCCACAGCCGTGAACAAGTACTTACGAGACGATGTTTATCCTTCTTTGGAAACTTTTGCAAACCTGTGCCAAATTTTGGACGTGTCTGCCGACGAAATTTTGGGATTAAAAGATTAGGCAAAAAGAATTGCCTAATCTTTTTATTTGCAATATAATGGTATAGAAATGTTGTTGAAAGAACCCGAAAAATTTTTCACAAAAAATTACGTCGTATGTTTGTGCGCAATATTCTGCTGTGTTCTTTGGGGGAGCGCGTTTCCGTGCGTTAAAATAGGTTATAAACTTTTTGATGTAAATACGGAAAGCATACCCTCTTTAATGCTTTTTGCCGGTATGCGGTTTTCGATTGCCGGCGTACTCGTGATAATTTCCGGAAGCATAACCAAACGAAAATTTCTTCTGCCGAAAGCTAAAAATATTTGGCGTATCGGACTTGTATCCGTTTTTCAGACCATCGCGCAGTATTCGTTTTTCTATATAGGACTTGCCAACACAGCGGGAGTAAAAGCTTCCGTCTTAAACGGGCTCGGCGTTTTCTTTACCATACTCGCGGCGTGCTTTATTTTCAGAACGGAAAAATTCAATCTTATAAAGCTTGCAGGCTGTATACTCGGGTTCGGAGGAATAGTGCTGATAAATATCGGCGGAGATTTTTCATTTAATTTTTCTCTGCTCGGCGAAGGGTTCGTAATCTTTTCGGGTCTGAGCGCGGCGATTGCGGCGGGACTCGTAAAAATTTTTTCAAAACGCGAGGATACTTCCGCTCTGTGCGGTTATCAGTTTTTTTTCGGCGGTATAATTCTTATAATACTCGGGCTTTCGCTCGGCGGAACGGTGAATTCCGTTTCCGTCGGAGCGGTGTTTATGCTTTTATATCTCGCGTTTCTATCCGCCTGCGCCTTTACTTTGCAAGGATTTTTACTTAAATACAACCCCGTTTCAAAAGTTGCGGTATTCAAGAGCACAAACCCGATTTTCGGCGCGGTTTTTTCGGCAATAATACTCGGCGAAAGCGAACAGCTTTTTTCGTGGTTTACGCTTATTGCGCTCGTTTTGGTATGTCTCGGTATATTTATTATAAATAAATTCGGCGAAGTACGGTTAAAATTTAAAAAAACGGGATAAAATTGATTGTAAAATAATTTCCTATATGATATACTCTTTAAGTAAAATTGTTTGAGAGGTCAGTTTATGGGCTTAAATCTGTTAGCGTTAGGCGATATCGAGTGGACTTTATACATTACGTTCTCCACCATTTTTATTATCGTTTTGTTCCTTACCGCACTTGTAACGATTATCATTGTTTTATTCCAAAAGAGCAATTCGGACGGTATTCAGGGTATTACCGCTTCTAGCGAAACGTTCTTCGGTAAAAACAGAGGGCAGTCTATAGAAGCTAAGCTGAAAAAATGGACTTGGGTTTGTCTCGGCATTCTTGCGGTTCTTTCTATAGCTTCTTATATTATAGGCGTTATAGTTTCCTAATCGGGTATAGATTTCTCGGGCGGCTTTTCAAAGCCGTCTTATTTTTTTAAATTATGAAATACAGAAATAAAAATTTTAAAAACGAAAATCAAAACAAAAAAGCGTTCACCGCCACCGTTCAGGGCAACGAACGCGGATTCGCGTTTCTTATTCCGGACGATAAAGAAAAATTTAAAAGCGACTTCTTTGTTCCGCGTTCGTCAATCAACGGCGCGTACGACGGCGACAAAGTTCTTGCAACTCACGTCAAAGGAACGAAAGACGAAGCTCGTATCGTAAAAGTTCTCGAACGCGGAAACAGCCGTATTACGGGCACTTTCGAAAGAACGGGCGGCTGCGGACGCGTATATCCTGACAACGCGAAATTTCCGGATATACTTATCCCTCTGCAATCGGCGTCGGCGGCTAAAAACGGAGACAAAGTTTTAAGCGAAATCACTTCTTATCCTGCCAAAGGTCTGCCGAGAGGCAGAATCGTCGAAATTTTAGGCGAGAGCGGAGATTTCGACGCGGAAGAACTTTCCATTATCCGCGCGCACGGTCTGTACGAAGAATTTCCAGAAACTGTTTTAAATGAAGCGCAAAAAGTATCGAATCAGAAAATCGCAGCGGACAAGCGCAGAGACTTACGCGATAAAATTATTTTCACTATCGACGGCGCCGATACGCGGGATATAGATGACGCGGTTTCGCTTGAAATCAAAGACGGTAAATTTATCCTCGGAGTACACATAGCCGATGTCAGCCGTTACGTCGAATACCGCTCCGCGCTAGATAACGAAGCGTACAAGCGCGGAACGAGCGTATACTTCCCCGACAGAGTTCTGCCTATGCTTCCGAAAGAACTTTCGAACGGAGCTTGTTCTCTTAACGAAGGCGAAGACAGATACGCGCTATCCTGTATTATGACTTTCGACGGAAACGGGAAAAGACTCGACTTCGAATTATGCGAAAGCATTTTAAAGAGCAACCGTAAAACTACGTATAAAGACGTTAACGCGGTTATCGCAGGCGATAAAGAACTTTGCGAAAAGTATGCGGACATAGCGGAAACATTAAAAAATATGGAAGAACTATGTCTTATAATGGAACACAACCGCAAAGCGCGCGGCGAAATAAATCTCGACGTCCGCGAGACGAAAATTTACGTTGACGAAAACGGCGAAATAACGATACCCGATTACGAACGCGGTATTTCGGAACGCATAATCGAACAGTTTATGATTTCAGCCAATGAAGCGGTTGCGGAATTTCTGCTCAAAAATAAAGCGCCTTGCCTCTATCGTGTTCACGAAAGTCCCTCACCCGAAAAAGCGGGTATGTTCCTGTCGTTCGTAAAAGATTTGGGAATTAACGCAAAATACGATGCGGAAAACGTTAAGCCTAAGGACTTTCAGAGCATTTTAACGCGCGCAGAGGATAAACCCTTTTATTCCGTCGTAAATAAAGTTATGCTGAGAAGTATGCAAAAAGCGAGATACTGCGAGGAAAATTTAGGGCATTTCGGACTTGCGTCGGATTGTTACTGTCACTTTACCTCCCCTATCCGCCGTTATCCCGACTTATTCGTGCACCGCGTTTTAAAATGCGTTCTGCACGGAGAAAGTTTTCATAAATATACCGAGTCCGTACAATCTGCGGGAACGGACTGTTCCGAACGCGAACGCATAGCCGACGAAGCCGAGCGCGCCGTCGACGAACTTTATAAATTAGTTTATATGTCCGACCGCATAGGCGAAGTTTACGAAGCTACCGTTTCCGGAGTCACCAACTTCGGTATATTCTGCGAACTCGGAAACACTATCGAAGGACTTATTCCGCTCGAAATTCTGCCCGACGACAAGTACGAGTTTATAGCGGAGAAATTTTTGCTCAAAGGCTTTAAAAACAGTTACCGTCTCGGCGACAAACTCAAAATACGCGTAGAAAACTGCGATTTCGGCAGAATGCGAGTAATGTTTTCGTTATATTGACAAAAAAATTATTTTACTATCGGAAAAATTGTGATATAATACGGTTATGAACACCATTGCGTATAACAGATACGCCTCTTACGAATATTTCATTCTGGAAAAATACGAGGCGGGCATAGTGCTTGAAGGCTCGGAAGTCAAGTCTTTGAGAGCAGGGAACTGCAATCTCAAAGACAGTTTTTGCATTATACGCGAAGGTCAGCTAACATTGAAAAACGCGCACATAGCCGTTTACGATAAGTCGGGCGCATTTTCCACTAAGGACAGCAAACGCGACAGAAAGCTGTTAATGCACCGCTTCGAAATCGATAAAATAGTCGGCAAAATCAACGAAAAAGGTTATACCCTTGTTCCCATTTCGCTTTACTTTTCGGGAAGTCTTGTAAAAATCGAACTTGCGCTTTGCAAAGGCAAACAGAATTTCGACAAAAAACGCACAATCGCGGAACGAGACCAGAAACGCGCGCTTGACAGACAGCTTAAAGATTACAGATAAACTCATTGCCCTTATAACGGGAAAGGATAAAATATGGAAAAAAATTACAAATTAGACACAATGTGCGTACAGGCTGGATATTCCCCCGAAACAGGCGAGGCGAGAATTCCTCCGATAGCTCAGTCAACCACTTTCGTTTACAAAAAAACTCAGGATATGGCTGACCTTTTCGACCTTAAAAGCGACGGCTATTTTTACACGCGTTTAGCAAATCCGACCGTAGCCGCTTTCGAAAGTAAAATCGCGGCTTTGGAAGGCGGAGTCTGCGGAATAGGCTGTGCTTCGGGAATGAGCGCGACGACGCTTGCAATTTTGACCGTTGCCGGCGTGGGAGATAACATTATTACTTCGCAGGCCGTTTACGGAGGTACATATAATCTGTTTTCCACTACTTTGCCGAAACTCGGGATAGAATGCAGATTTTTCGACCCCGACGCTCCCGCAGAGGATATTGAAAAGCTCATTGACGGCAGAACGAAACTTATTTTTACCGAAACGATAGCAAACCCCGCGATTATCGTTCTGGATTTCGAAAAAATCGCTAAAATCGCGGAAAAACATAAAATTTTATTTGCCGTGGACAATACGCTTGCAACGCCCGTGTTATGCCGCCCTGCGGAATTAGGCGCAAACATAATTATCCACTCCTCGTCGAAATATCTCGACGGACACGCCGCCGCGCTCGGCGGAGTAATTATCGATATAGGCAATTTCGATTTCAAAGACAATACGCGTTACTCTTCTTTCAACGAACCCGACGAAAGTTACCACGGTCTTGTTTACGCGGATTTACCCGTTGCGTTCGGAACGAAATGCCGAGCGCAGATGATGCGCGACTTCGGCGCTATTATGAGTCCGCAGAACGCGTTTATCGCGTACATCGGTAGCGATACGCTCGCGCTGAGAATGGAAAGGCACTCCTCAAACGCGAAAAAGGTAGCAAAATTTCTTTCAACCCACCCCAAAATCGAATGGATTCTCCACCCCTCTTTGACGGAAAACAAATACCGCAAACTTGCCGAAAAATATTTGCCTTCGGGTCAGGGCGGAATGATGAGCTTCGGTATTAAAGGCGATGTGCAAAAATGCGCGAAATTTATGGAGGCATTGCAATTAATCACACAGGAAACGCACGTCGCCGACGTAAGAAGCTGTGTTCTTCACCCCGCTTCGACTACGCACAGACAGCTTTCCGAAGAAGATTTGGTTAAGGCGGGAGTTCCGCATAACCTTATAAGACTTTCCGTCGGAATCGAGAACCCCGACGACATTATAGCTGATTTGGAACAAGCCTTGGAGAAAATTTAATGCCTATTGTAATAGATAAAGACCTGCCCGCATTCGGCATACTTATGAGCGAAAGAATTTTCGTAATGGACAGACAGAGAGCGGGTTCGCAGGAAATACGTCCTATCGAAATAGCAATCCTCAATCTGATGCCGACGAAAGAAACTACGGAAACGCAGTTTATGCGGCTTCTGTCGAACTCGCCTCTTCAAGTAAATATAACGCTTATAAAAACTTCGACTTATAATGCAACCCATACCGATAAAAGTCATTTGGACAAGTTTTACAAGACGTTCGGCGAGATTAAAAACCGCAAGTTCGACGGTATGATAATAACGGGCGCACCGCTCGAAAATATGCCGTTCGAAAAGGTCGCGTATTGGAACGAACTTAAAGAAATATTCGGGTGGACTAAAACAAACGTCACTTCGACTCTGTTCATATGCTGGGGAGCGCAAGCCGCACTGCATTACTTTTACGGCATTAAAAAGCATCCGTTAAAGGAAAAATGTTTCGGGATATTCGCGCATAACAGAGTGCGCGACGGAATTCCCGAGCCTCTTATGCGCGGAATCTCCGACGAATTTCACGTCCCCCACTCGCGCCATACGATTATATACGCAAAAGATATTCTGCACGTAAAAAATCTTAAAATTCTGGCGTATTCCAAACGCGCGGGCGCGTCTATTATAAAGAGTACGGACAACAGACAAGTATTCGTGACGGGACATATGGAATACGACAGATACACGCTTAAAAACGAATACGAGCGCGATTTATCGAAAGGACTCGACATCAAACCGCCCGTAAATTATTTTGCGGATAAAGAGATGAAAGAAGTTAAAATGAACTGGTCCTCAACCGCCAATCTTTTTTACATAAACTGGTTGAACTATTACGTATATCAGGTTACGCCTTACGATATTAACGGCGAAAGATAAACGCTAACACAATTTCAAAAAACAATTAAAAGCTCTCTAACTTTGTTCGAGAGCTTTTTCTTCGTTTATTTACCGCGTTTTTGTTTTTAACCGACGTGCGTAAAATATTTATCCGAATCGAATACAAGTTCCAAATCGACGTTTTGACCGCCTCGCTCGACGGTTAATTTAACCTTGTCGCCTTTACGCACGGAAAGCATTGCTTCGCGGAGATAGTAATCGCGGGTAATATCGAAACGTGCGACTTTTATCGTTCCGTCGGAGCTTATTATCTCTGCCGATTTCAGATAATCTCCCTTTTCCAACTTGCCTTTCGCAGGGTTCGAATTGACGTCCCGTACCTTTACCTGATGTATGATTTCAGCGGTCGCAGTGCTTTCGTTATAACGCGAATAGCTGTCGGAAATTTCCGTGGTTATTCCTATTATCGCTTTATCTATTCCCCCGCCCGATTTCATTTCAAAACCGTTGTCTTTGTAATTGTCGTACATAAGTCCCAACAGCATATTTACGCTTTTCCCGGGGAGCGCGTAGCCCATATTCTCCACGCCCTGCTCTTCGTCTTTGGCGTTGACAATTCCTATGATTTTACCTTCTAAATTATACAACGCCCCGCCCGAGTTGCCGTGGTTAATAGGCGCAGTAATGCGCATTACGCGGTAAGAAATATAATCGTCGTCGGATAGATATTCCTCGTCTTCCGATGACATAGTCAACGTTATAAACTCACTGTCCTTGCTTATTATACCGCTTGACGAAGACATCCCTTCGCCAGAAGCATTACCTATGGTATATACCGTTTCTCCCACCGTCACGTCGAAACCGTCAGAAAATTCGGCAACCGTAGCGCCGCTTCTTTTTAAAACCTCGCTTCCGCTGACTTTCAGCAAAGCTATATCGTAGTTGACGGACGCTCCTATCACCTCAGCTTTTATGCAATAATCTTCGTCGTCGGTAATATCGTAACTGCTGTAATCGCGAATCTGACTTTTCGTAACTTTGAAATTGACTCCGCTTTCGTCCTGACCGTAAAGATACAGTCTGACGTCGTTGCAGAAGACACTGTCAGCAGTATCGTCATATACGACGTGGCAGTTAGTAACCACGTATGCGTCGCCTGCTTCTTTATCGAGCCATAGAATAGCGCCCGAACCCGTATAAACGTTATATACTGAATAAGATGGCAATAAACTGATTCCGCCTTTTACCGAATAACCGAACCTTGAAAGTATGGTTACGCCGGACATAAGAGATTTATTTATCCGAGATTTTAAACCCGTGAGTTCATCGAGTTCGCTGTTGGTATAGCTGAAAATTTTAAGAAGAAATTCCTCGTAAGAAATTTCGCCGTATTCGTCGACGTATTTTTTATAGATTTCTTCTATCGTGACGTTCTGTCCGTCAATGCCGTCGCGTCCGTCTTTTCCGTCCGTAGCGCAACCGCAGACAAACATAACCGCCGCAAGACAAGCGGATACAAAAACCAATAAAAATTTCTTCATTATATATCCTCGTTTTTTATTCAGACGCGATTGCGTTTTACACTACGCCGAAAGTCAAAGCTTTACGCCGTTGAGTTTCAAAAGTTCGCGCGCGGTATTTACGCTGTCGAATCCCGTTTTATTCTTGACGGGCGCGAACTCCTTTTCGCGCTCGACCTCGTAAGCAAGACAACTGCCCATATCGCTTACCATATCAACCACCAATGTTTCGAATTTATAGCCGTTAGGCTTATCGGGACGCACCGTTTTGCCGTCTCTTATATGAGGAACGGCTTTTTCCGCTATATGATACGGCAATTTATTGGAAAGCGTCTTATCGAGCAGTTTAACTCTGAAAAGATAATTGAGAGTCACTCCGTAACGGAAAACGAGTTCCCCGTTTTTATCGCGTTTTTCGGAAAATTCCTTTGAAGCTTCGTAATACTCTACTATACAGGGTTTGCCGTCCTTTTCACAGAGAACTCCGACCTTCTCTTCAGGTCTCGTCTTTTTAACGACTTTCGACGCGCAGCCTAAACCTGAAAGCGAAGCCGCGCCTATAAAAGCGGGGTCGCATATCCTTTGCAGAACGTTATCGACCGAATATACGTTGAGCCATTCTATCCCCTCGCGCTCGATAACGGATTTCAGCCCGCTGTTCACGAGCGAAGAATACCAGCCCCCGTTCCCGTTCGGCGACAGCGCGACGCGGTGTTTTTCAGATAGGAATATTTTACCGTCGAAACCGCATACGGGTTCTGCGTCCTGTATATAAAAACGTATTTTATCTTCGGGATAGTCGAAATATCCGTTCTTACGGAAAAAATCGACCGTTTCGGTGTTATTTATCTCGCTCGTCATTATAAATAAAGGGAAATATGCTCCCGAAATTTTCGTGACTTGCTCAATATTTTTCATTTGCTGTTCGAAAATCGAAAGAAAACGCGTTTCTCCTATATCGAACATACCCTTGGGTTTATCGAAACCCAAGCGCGTCCCCTGACCGCCTGCAAGCAGAACCGCGCCGACCTTGTTTTCACGAAGAAGTTTTAAGCCTTCTTCCTCGTATTCTTTCCGATTTTCGGCAATATCTTCAAGGCTCCTTGCCGTAACGGGAGAATACTCTCCGCCCGTACTGCGGACGGTACTATTATTTATATTTTCCAAAACAGAAAAATTGACTTTTTCGATATCTTTAAGCAAAATTCTGCGTTTTTCTTCGTCAAGTTCGCCGTAATAGTCCAATAATTGGAGCTGATTATGACGGCTCAATAAATTTATAGCACTTTCGTATTCCACGCTATGTGCCTCCGATATATTCATTCTCGCATACGATTATATATTATTTGTGAAAATAAGTCAATAATTTTGTTAAATCTGAGAATAACGATTGAAATCTCGGAATAGATGTTATATAATATAAAAGTATAAAAGAACAAAACTTAACGGTTTTGTATTTCGGTGCTAAATGCGCATTATAGGAGGAAAATTATGTATTGCACGGAATGCGGAGAAAAACTTACACTTATGTTCAAACAGGACGAAGGTCTTGTTCCATACTGTAAAGCCTGCGGGGAATACCGCTTCCCACGCTTCGCCACGGCGGTAAGTATGGTTGTTACTAACAGAAACAAGGATAAAATACTGCTTGCAAAACACAAAAACAACGACGATTATATTCTCTTTGCCGGATATATAAAAAAAGGAGAAACCGCGGAAAAAGCGGTAACCAGAGAATTTAAAGAAGAAACCAGATTAGATACCGTAAAATTCAAATATATGGGTTCACGGTATCACGAACCGAAAAACATTCTTATGCTGAACTTTCTGATTGTCGCCGAAAACGGCGAACCAGTTCCCGATTTGAACGAGCTTACGGAAGTTAAATGGTTTTCTTTCGAACAAGCTCTCGAAACTATAAGAAAAGATTCTACGGCGGAAACGTTTCTTAAAAACGCGCTTATAGAAATAAAAAAATTATAAATAAAAGGAGAAATTTATGAAGTTACTGCTTACGGGAGGGCAAATCGGCGGAATTATCGCAGGCGCGGTAATCGGGCTGTTACTCATCGTTATTGTCTGCTGGGCAATTGCAACACGAAACAAATTCGTTCTTTTGGAAAATCAATACGAAGAAGCTTTTCACAATATTGATATTTACCTTAAAAAGCGTTACGACTTGATACCGAATCTCGTCGAAACGGTTAAAGGTTACGCCAAACACGAACAGGAAACTATTCAAAACGTAATCGAAGCGCGCGCAAGAGCGCAAAGCGCGTCCACTCCCGCCGAAAAAATCGAAGCGAACGCACAGCTGACACAGACTATGCGCGGGTTCAATATGGTTATTGAACAGTATCCCGAACTCAAAGCAAACACTAACTTTCTCGATTTACAGGACCAGCTTAAAAATATAGAATACGAACTTGCCAACGTAAGAAAATACTATAATGCAACCATTAAGCTGTTCAATACGAAAATCCGTACTTTCCCCGCTTCGATTATAGCGGGTACGATGCACCTTGAAAAACAGCCTTATTTCGAAATAGAAGACCCCGAAGAGAGAAAGAACGTAAAAGTTCAGTTTTAATTTTCAAGAGAGATTATGAAAAGAATAAAAAAATTGTCTTTTATGATACTGATTGCGCTTACGGCATTTTTTGCCGTAGGCGTAATAATAATTTCCGGCGGAACTAACGCAAGCGCAGACGAGCGCGTACTCTACGGCGAAACGTATATTTCCGGTTACAGCGTCTGCTGTGATATCGGCAACGACCGTAAAATCGGCTTTACCGAAGATATTACGGTAAATTTTTTCAAAAAAAGCGGAGTAATTAAATATATCCCTTTCAATGCAGGCGAACAGGTCAGAAATATAAAAGTCACCCAATTGAAAAACGGAGCCGAAACCGAAGTCTATTACGACGTAAGCATAGAAAACCAAGCCGTATATATCGACATCGGCGATTACAGTGATAAAACCGGAGAATACACCTACCGCATAAATTACGACTACTGTCTTACCAAGGCTCAGGAGGGAAATAATATTCTCGCCCTCACTCCTATCGGCGCGGATTGGCCTTGCAAAATCGAAAACGTAAATATTAAAATGATACTGCCCGACGGGTACGTTAAAGACAGTGCGGTTTGTTTCGTCAATTTTTTGTCGGGCAGAACGGATATAGATTACGAAACGTCTGTTTCTGACGGTAAAACCGTTTTATCGGCACATATAGATAAGCTTGAAAAAGGTTCTGAAGTAAGATTCGATATGTCGTTCAACGACGGCGCTCTGTCGCTCTATTCGGACATATCGGCGTATCTTTACTTAATTCCCGCTATTGCCGGAATAGTTTTGCTTATAATATTGAAACTTTTCGTGTTCAATAAAAATCATCTTACACCTGTAGTGAACTACGAAGCTCCAAATCATATGGACCCGCTTATGATGGGAAAATTAATAGACGGCAACGTAAACGACGAGGACGTAACGTCGCTCATATATTATTGGGCGAGCCTGGGATATATAAAAATAAATCTCGACGACAAAAACGACCCGACTATTATACGCATAGTACAGAAGCTTCCCGATTCTTCTCCCGAACACGAAAAAATAATGTTTCACGGACTTTTCAGTTACGGCGACGCAGTAAAGCCTTCTCAGCTTAAAAACAGCTTTTACAGAGTAGTCGGCAAAGTAAAATCAACCGTCAATGAAAATACGCGCGGACTCTACGATATTAAAAGCATAGTTACGGCGTGTATACTTACCGCTCTCGGAGGACTTCTGCTCGGTCTCGCGCCTATGCTGACGGCGTTTACAAAGATAAGTTCCGAACTTTTATTTTTGCCTGCATTTATAATGTTAATGCCCGTTATTTTTGTTAACTTATTTGCAATAAGCATTAAATACAACTATCTTAAAGCAAAAAAACGCAATACGGTACTCGCCTGTCTCGGTATGGCGCTGATATGTCTGATTGTCGGAGCCGCATATACGTTTTTCTTGCCCTCCTGCATTTTAAGCGTAGTACAAAAGGCTGCTTTGTTTATTGCGTGTTGTCCTTTATTTACCTGCTCTGTCATTCTTATAACGAGAAAAAAATCATACGCCGAAAAATTAAACGATATTGTCGGTTTTAAAAACTTTATAAAGCTTGCGGAAAAAGACCAACTTGAAACTATGCTCGAAGAAGACCCGCAATTATATTACCGTATTCTGCCCTACGCTCAGGTTTTGGGCGTTACCGATATATGGGCAGACAAATTCATAAATCTTACAATCGAGCCTCCGCAATGGGTTACGGGAAATTTCCTGACTACTTATATCGAATTCAGAGTAATGAACGAAGTCATTAACGGTTCAATGAAAAATATTTCTTCCGGTATGTCCCGTCCTTCCCAATCGGGAATGAGCGGAGGAAGTCACGGCGGAAGCTTCGGAGGTTTTTCCGGCGGCGGTCACGGCGGCGGTGGCGGAGGTTTCAGATAATTAAACAAAATTCAAGACCGCGCGGCTTTAAACCGCGCGGTCCTTTTATTTATAAAAAATTATTCTGCTTCGACTACCACCGCTATTTTTGAGGAAACCCCTTCCATTAATTTTAATTCAACGTCGTACGTTCCGAGAGTTTTGATAGGCTGAGGCAACACTACTTTCTTTTTATCCACATCGTATCCCGCCGCTTGAAGCGCGTCGGCGATATTTGCGCCTGTGACCGAGCCGAAAACTTTTCCGTTCTGTCCCGCTTTTATCTTTACAATAAAGCTCTTACCTTTAATCTCGGCGGCGAGCGCTTTCGTAGCTTTCACCTCTTCCGCTTTATGGTAATCCGCCGCGGCTTTTTTCTGAGTTAAATCATTCAGCTTGCTTGCGGTCGCGATTTCGGCAAGTCCTTTTTTTATTAAAAAGTTGCGGGCGTAACCCTCGTTAACGTCTACGACTTCGCCCTTTTTGCCCTGTCCTTTAACGTCCTGTAACAATATAACTTTCATAAGTTTTCACCTCGGTTATATTTTACTATTAAAAAGACCTTTTGTCAACAGCTTTGAATAATTTACGGAAAGCCGCGCAAAATATGAACGGAGGGTTTTTTATGGAAAACTTCAATAAAGATATAGCTTGTTCCGTGAATAAATGCAAATACAATTATCACGGCTGCAACTGCACTCTCGATAAAATTACCGTAGGATGTTCTTGCGACAGCAACAGATGCACCTGCTGTGAAAGCTATTCGGAAAACGTTTAAGTTTAATCTTAAACCAAGCGCGGAGCGCAGAATAATTTCTGCGCTCCGCGTCTTTTATTTATTGAAATTGTCTTTAAGAGATACGATTTCGGAGAGAGTTAATCTGTTTTCCGAACTTTTCTTATAATAACCGGTCCGCATTAGCTGGAAAGGCTTTCCGTCAACGCACTCTGAAAGATACGGTTCGGCTTTTCCGAAAAATACGCTTTCGCTGTCTTTATTAAGCCTTTCGGCATAATCCTGTTCGGGATACTGCTCGTCAGTCAAAAGAGGTTCGTACTGTCTGAACTCTACGTCTTTACCGTATTTCGCGTCCACCCACTGTATAACCCCCTTAGCTTTTATTTCGGACGGTTTATCCGAACCGCTCCTTGTTTCGGGGAAATACGTACAAAGAATTTCTTCGACGACGCCGTCCGCACCGAGTTTCACGTCGTCGCAACGCACGATATACGCGCTTTTGAGACGAACCGTTCCGCCTTTATACAGCCTCTTGTATTTGGGCGGGGGGTCGAGCGAAAAATCGTCTCTGTCGATATAAACCGTTCCCGAGAACTTGACCTCCCTTACGCCGCTTCCCTCCTGCATAGGATTCCTGTCGAATTCGAGCGTTTCTTCTCCTTTGAAATTAGTTATCGTAAGTTTAACGGGATTAAGAACTGCCATAGCGCGCTCTGCGGATACGTTCAGGCTGTCACGTATACAGCTGTCAAGCTGAGCCTGATTTACCACCGAATAAGCTTTTGCGACTCCTACGTCCGAACAGAACTTTTTAAGAGCTTCGGGAGGAACTCCGCGGTTTCTCAATCCTGCTATCGTGGGCATTCTCGGGTCGTCCCACCCGCGCACGAACCCTTCGTCAACCAGCTTTTTCAGATAACGTTTCGACATAAGCATATTCGTTATATTAAGTCTTGCAAACTCTATCTGTCTGGGAACAGGCGCGTTAAACCCTGCTTTTTCCACGAACCAATTATAAATAGGTCTGTGGTTTTCAAATTCAAGCGAACACAGCGAGTGAGTTATTCCCTCTAACGCGTCCGAAACGGGATGAGCAAAATCATACATAGGATAAATGCACCATTTATCGCCCGTACGATAGTGGGGAACGTGCGCTATGCGATATATTACGGGGTCGCGCATATTGAGATTGGGCGAAGCCATATCTATCTTTGCGCGCAGAACTTTCGCGCCGTCCGGGTATATCCCCGCTTTCATTTCACGGAAAAGACGCAGATTTTCTTCTGCCGTTCTGTTCCTGTACGGCGAAGGAACTCCCGCTTCGGTCAAGGTTCCGCGCGTTGCGGTTATTTCAGCCGCCGACAAGTCGCATACGTAAGCGTTGCCGTCGAGGATATATTTTTCCGCGATTTCGTAAAGTCTTTCATAATAATCTGATGCAAAAACGAGTCTGTCGTATTCGAATCCGAGCCATTTGACCGCATCGACTATCGAGTTTACGTATTCGTAATCCTCTTTTGCGGGGTTGGTATCGTCCATACGCAGATTTATTTTTCCGCCGTACTTTTCTTTTACGCCGAAATTTATACACATAGCCTTGACGTGACCTATATGCAGATAACCGTTGGGTTCGGGCGGAAAACGAACCTGTATCTTATTGCCGATACTTTCGAATTTGCCCGCTTCGAGTTCTTCGTTTATAATCTGTTCGATAAAATTCGTTGCTTCGGGAAGTTTCATACCAAATCCTTATTATGATAAACCTACGATGTTGCCGTCGGAGTCTATATCGATATGCTCGGCGCCGGGGACTTTGCCGAGTCCTGGCATCAGCATAACTTCTCCCGCAACCGCAACCGCAAAATTCGCTCCGCCTTTATAAATTATATCGCGTACGTATATTTTAAAACCGACGGGACGCGCAAGCTTTTTCGCGTCGTCCGAAAGCGAGTATTGGGTCTTTGCAATTATTACCGGCAAACCGCTTATACCTTTGTTTTCTATTTCTTCGATTTTATTCAACGCGGTTTCCGAAAATTCCGCGCCGTCTCCGCCGTATACTTTTTTGACAACGTCTTCGATTTTAGTCTTAATATCATCGTTCAAGTCGTAGGCGTAACGAAGTTCGCTCTTCTTTTCACATTCTTCGATAACCGCTTCGGCAAGCTCTTTTCCGCCGTCTCCGCCGTTTAAGAACACGTCGGTAAACACCGCTTTTGCTCCTGCTTTACAACAAGCAGAAAGCACTTCTTTTATTTCGGCTTCCGTGTCCGTCGCAAACCTGTTCATTGCGACTACGGCGGGTTTATTGTATACGTTGACGACGTTTTCAACGTGTTTCAAAAGATTGGGAAGCCCTGCCCTCAGCGCGGGCAGATTCTCTTCGGAAAGACTTGCCTTGTCAGCTCCGCCGTGAAGTTTCAGCGCTTTGACCGTTGCAACGACTACTACGCAGTCGGGCTGTATTCCCGCGATACGGCATTTGGTATCGAGAAATTTCTCAGCGCCCAAGTCGGCTCCGAAGCCCGCTTCGGTTACAGCATAATCGGCAAGAGTCATAGCCGTATAAGTCGCACGGACCGAATTACAGCCGTGCGCAATATTTGCGAACGGTCCGCCGTGCACGATTGCAGGCGTTCCCTCCAAAGTCTGTACTAAATTGGGTTTTATAGCGTCTTTAAGCAAAGTAGCCATAGCGCCGTCTGCGTTGAGTTGGCGGGCGCGGACGTAGTTGCCGTCCTCGTCTATTCCGACGACGATGTTACCTATACGCTTTTTCAAATCGGCAAGGTCGGTTGCAAGACACAAAATCGCCATAATTTCGGAAGCCGCGGTTATTTCGAAGCTCTCCGCCCTCTTATAGCTTTCGCACCCCTTCATTTTTCCCGCTTCGCAGCAAAGCGTTATATCGCGGAGCGCGCGGTCGTTCATATCCATACATCTGCGGAAATACACTTCCTTGATTTTAAGCGCGTTGCCTCTGAAAATATGATTGTCGGTCATAGCGCACAAAAGATTGTTCGCCGCAGTGATAGCGTGTAAATCACCCGTAAAATGAAGGTTTATGTCCGCCATAGGCACAACCTGCGCATAACCGCCTCCGGCAGCGCCGCCCTTTATCCCGAATACGGGGCCGAGCGAAGGTTCCCTCAAAGCAAGGCAGACTTTTTTACCGAGTTTCGACATACCGTCGGCAAGTCCGATTGAAACGGTGGTTTTCCCCTCTCCGCTCGCGGTCGGGTTTATCGCGGTAACGAGAATGAGCTTGGCTTTGGGATTGACTTCTTTCAAATCGATTTTCGCTTTGTACTTTCCGTAAAGTTCGAGTTTATCCTCGTTCAGATTCAGCTTTTCGGCTATTTTGCGTATATCCTGTAATTTACAGCTTTCCGCAATTTCAATGTCTGAGAGCATAGTTCCTCCTGCCGTAATTTTTAAAATATTATATCACACGGCAAGCCGTAAAGTATATCGTTTACAGGCACTTTTTTAAATTTTTTACGTCCCGTCTTTACTTGACTTGAACGGCTTTTTTTTATAAAATAAAAACAATAAATAATTTTAGTCCGTATTAAACCAAATACGGCGCAAAGGAGTTTGTATGGCAGAGAAAAAACGTGCGGTGACGATGGAAAAACTCGTCGCGCTTTGCAAAAACAGAGGCTTTATTTTTCCCGGCAGCGAAATTTACGGAGGGCTTGCC
>CAJUHC010000026.1 GCA_910586345.1 uncultured Christensenella sp. | reverse complement strand
GTTAAGTTCTGCGCAATCGATTACGGGAGTTGACATAAGCTCGTTTAATCTGTAAATCAAAGATTTGATTTCGCTTAAATTTTTAACGGTAAACGATACGAGATTTGCCTTGTCGAGCCCCGCCGCTCCGCAAACCTCGAATTTATTCAGATTTTTTCCGCTTGAAGCCGAAATAACCAAAGGACTGTTTGCCGCAAGAGCACTCTTTTTATCAATGAAAAACGTAAAATCGCAAAGCCCGGAAAGCAGAGCGATTTGTCCGTACGTTTCGCCGTTAACGATTAAATATTGCGGAACCGTGCCTTTTAACTGCGCAACTTTTAAAATCAACTCCGCAAGACCTTCCAAAACGTTAACGCCTTCTCCAATCTGAACGCCGAGCGAAGACAGCATATAGATTACCGGAGTGGACGTTTTTTCTGCCTGATTAAGACATTTCGAAATCTTTCCGCAGTTAGCTTTACTGACGCCGCCTGAAAGCACTTCGCTGTTCTGAGCGACAATATAAAAAGGATAGCCTTCAACAGTAGCAAATCCGGTTACTACACCTTCGCCCTCGGCTTCCTCTCCGTAAAATTCGTTCTTGGAAAAACTGAAAGCGGAAAGCTCTACAAAGCTATCCTTGTCGATAAGGGTTTCGATATCTTTTCGAACAGCCTTACCCGCTTGTAAAATTTTCTGCTTGCGCGACTGTAACAAGCGTATTTTATCCATAAAATTCTCCTGAATGCCAAATTTCCTACATATATCATTTTATCATAAATTTCAGCAAATGCAAACTATATGGATAAAATTTTATCAAATTTATTTTTTGTTTTAAATAAACAAAAAAAGACGGCCGATTCGGTCATCTTTTTAATTTCAATTTACTTTTGATAAAGGTGTCGATTTTGTCCGAATATTTACAGACAAGCCAAAACGACAGAACCACCAACCCTGCGAGGATAACCCATATTATTATCCCCCACCACGTAGTAAACGGTATCAATCCGAACGAATAAGCAGTTGTAAAAACCGAAATTATACGCGTAACGAATATCATTATTAAAAAATACGGCCAAGTCATCGACGATAAGCCTGCAACGAAACACAGAACGTCGTCCGGAAACATAGGCAAAAGAAACATTAAAGAAAGTATCAGATAATCTTTGCCTTTAAGGTTTTTGAGCCATTTATCAAGCGTATCTTTTCCTACTATCCATTTAACCGCTTTATAACCTATCCACCGACCTATTGCAAACGCGACGACAGAACCCGTAACTATTCCGATAAAACTGTAAATCGCACATTTCAGCGGACCGAACAGCGCAACCCCTGCCGCAACCGTAATAGACCCGGGTACAGGCAGAATAACGACTTGCAAAAAACAGAACACTATAAACAAAAATACAGCCCAGTTGCCGAATTCGGCAATATAATCCCTTAGCGCCTGTATACTGTTTATCTTTACGATAAGTCCCGTTGCGCAAATCGTAAAAAAGACTATTCCGCAAATATCGAGAAATATCAAAGTGCATAGAATCAGTCTGTACCAAGCCTGTTTTTTAAATATATACAAGATAAAATAGGCTAACAGTAAAACCGAAAGCAAACCGGCGGAAACCGAAATAAGCACCATAAAATGATTGCTTATAAATGGCAGACTTTTATAAGCGAGTCCGTTCGCCGTAAAAACGAAAGCAACTGCGCTGAAAAGCACAGCCGCCAGAATATTTACCGAATGTTTTAACGCTTGCTTGTAATCCTTCATTTATATAAATAGTATATATAAAAAACGTTAAATTTATAATGAAGTTCTGAAATTTTTTACGGCGTCCGTAGCAAGCTTGTCGCAAATATTATTATATTCGTTATCGGAATGTCCTTTTACTTTTATAAAATTCAATTTATGAATTTTTGAAAGAGAATACAGCTCCTGCCATAAATCTTCGTTTAAAAGAGGTTTATTATCGGCTTTACGCCACCCCAGCCGAGCCCAGCCATAAACCCAACCGTTGTTAAAAGCGTTTACCGTATAAGCCGAATCGCTGTATACGTCCACTTCACAAGGCTCTTTAAGACATTTCAACCCCTCTATAACCGCGGTTACCTCCATACGGTTATTGGTTGTATTATCTTCCGCCGAAGAAATTCGTTTTTCCTTTCCGTTGTAAATAAGCACTGCGCCCCAACCGCCTATACCCGGATTTCCCGAACAAGCGCCGTCCGTATATAAAGTCACTCTTTTCATTTATCAGACAACTCTTTCGAACGCTTAACGCAGGCAGAAACGGCTTCTTCGATAACCTTACGGAAATTATTATCCTCCAACGACTTAACAGCTTCGATTGTAGTTCCTCCCTTACTGCATACTTGCCCGATAAGCTCGCAAATCGGCTGTTCGTCGCGTTCTACCATTTCCGCCGAACCGATAAGCGTCTGAACCGCCAGAATTTTCGCCTCGTTTCTCGACAGTCCGTATTTTACTCCCGCATCGACAAGACTCTCTATAAACATAAAAACATAAGCGGGTCCGCTTCCGCTTATAGCGGTTACTGCATCCATTTTACTTTCGTCAATACTTAAAACCGTACCGATACAATTAAAAACATTGCTTATAAATTCCACGTCGTCTATGTTGTTATTGAAATCAGACATATCCACGCCGACAACACCGCTACCGATAGAACAAGGCAAATTAGGCATACACCTAGCCACTTTGACGGCGCTCAACCCAAAAGAATTTTTGATAGCGTTCTTCTTAATACCTGCCATAACCGAAATGATTTTTTCCGGTTTACTCCCGTTAAGACTTTTAATAACCTCTTCAAAATTCTGAGGCTTGACAGCAAAAAGCACAAATTCACTGTTTTGCGCTACGAATTCGTTATCGGTTGTAGTTCTCACTCCGAGAAATCCTAATTTTTCAAGATTATATTCCGAAACGTCGCTGACTATAATTTTCTTCTCGTGTAAAAAATCAGACAAAATTACGCCTTTCAATAACGCTTGCGCCATAAATCCACAGCCGATTACGCCGAGTTTAAATTGTTTTTTCATAAATTTTCTCCGAAAACAGTTGACTTAAAGAATAAGTTAATATATAATTTATTACGCTTTTAGCATTTAGGGGAGTAGCTCAACGGTAGAGTCGCGGTCTCCAAAACCGTCGGTTGCATGTTCGAATCGTGTCTCCCCTGCCAATCCGTCCATATCACGATATATTGTGATATGGATGTTTTTATTTCACTAAATATAGTGTTTGATTATAAGGTGTCCGCTAAATAATTATTTTAATAGATATACTATTCATTTTTTATTAAGTTTTTAAACTGCTTTGATTTTATCAAATTCTTTTAGTAAAGTCAATATAATGCAGTATTGTTTCCGCGGACGCATATGTATCTTTTTCTTATCATTTAGCTTCAATTGTAAAACGGTTCCCAATAAGATTCAGGTATTCCTACAATTTTATCGTCTATTATAAGTTGCTTTAACAAGTATAATCTCATACCGTCAAGTTGATTGCTTGGAGTAATACTTTGATGAAACGGGTAAACATCTTCTTTATACTGTCCAAATCCCGGCAACATATTGTATTTATATCTTAATTCTATTGTATGGCAAAATTCGTGAAAATAAGTTAATAACGTTGTGAGTCCCCTGTAATTCTCATATACTTCCCCGTTTAAATTATAATTCATTGTTTCTTCAACGATTATTTGGTTAGGAAAATTTTTGAAAAGTTTACTTTCCAAATGTACCGCTCCGTGTTTAGGACCAGCTACTCCGGAAGTACTTACACTATGCACTAAAGAATCATAATCGTCCATATTATGCGTTACAAGCGTACACTCATATTCGTTTATGATATCGGTTATTTCTTCAAGCTTATCTCCCATTATCCAAAAGTCTTTGTTCTTTGTACTACTTATGCCGCTTTCAAAACCTTTTTTATTTACTACTTCACGGGTAAAATATGTATCTATTTCAAATATTACTTTACCTTCAAACCATTTATTGAGATAATGCGATACCTTAGCCGGTATTACAGAACACAGCTTTCGTTCCACTCCGCTCATCTTATAGTCTATCAATACGTCTGTCTCTATTCTTGACGAATACAGGTACGCATAGATTTCATCTACCATTATCATCAATATCTTATACGTTTTCGTTTCTTCACCCGTTTTCTCCCATCTTGCATATAACGTATCCGTTTCAAGATTTAGCGTCTGCAAGCCAAGCATAAGTTTTCCGCTTTCGTGTACGACTTTCTGTTTATATTCGCTGTCCGCATACCAACCGCGGAACGAATACCCGTCCCTTGTCGGAATTTCAAATTTTGCTTCGTTTAACTTTTCCCTGTTTACGGTTATCTGTGTTTTTAATGGAACTGCCAAGCCGTAATCGTATTTAAAAGTCTTTTCTTTTAACTCGAAATACGCGACGAACTCACGACTGCGTTCAAACTCGTAAACCCGGTGCGTCGTATCTTTTATCATATCAGACCATCCGCAGAACACGTATCCTTCGTCGGCTACCGCTTCTACAGGTTCGGAATATTCGCCTACTCCTACCATTTGTCTGAGTTTACCTTCTATTCTGCCTTTTCCGCTTGCTACTTTATAAGTCAATTCATAACCTAACTTCGCTTTTACAGTTATATCCGTCGTTACGTTAGTCTCTTGCCTTTCTGCGGTTTCTATTCCGTCAGACCAACGCACAAATAGGTATATAGGATGGTTAAAGAATGACGTTACGGATTTTATCTTTTCACAATCTTCTCCGTAATTTACTTTAAAAACTACCTCCGCTCCCGAATACCTTTTTCCGCTTTCCGTTATAATTATTAAGGAATCTTCATCGGATTTATATTTAACCGTTAAAACTATCCGTTCAAATTTAGCAACGAAGGTTTCATCTTCTCCTGTATTCAAATCCCGTCTTTCGGGCGCAGTTTTTCCGTCGTCCCACCCGACAAATTTATATCCTGTTTCAGGCGTCGCAACTACCGTTTGGGTAAACTTAAATTCTTCAAGCGTCTGTACAGCTTTGCCGTCTATATACCCACCTTCTTCCGCAATATAAGTTACGGTAAATTGCGGTTTGGGTTCAGGCTTATCCGGCTCGTCAGGTTCAACGGGTTCAGGCGGCTCGATTACCGTAACCTTTTTAAACTGTGCTTTAACAGTTTTATCTTCCGTAATATTTGTATCCCGTCTTTCGGGCGTAGTTAACCCGTCCGACCATTTTACAAATTCATAACCTTCGTTTGGAACCGCTTTTACCGGCGAACAGTCTTCTCTCTCAATTACGGTTTGAGTTTCTTCTCCCAATATCGTGCCGTTTCCGTCTGTTTCATACTTTATTAAATACTCCGTAATCACAGTCTCGTCCGTCTTGCAACCGGACATAGATAATAAAGCAAACAAACACAATACTATACTTAAAATCAACAATATCAATCTATATTTTCTCATAATTCTATTTAAGTACGTTCCCCTTTGCCAAAAACAGTTTCGTAAAAATACGAAACTGTTTTTTAATATAATCGGTTTTTAAATTCTATTAAATTTTTACGTCGCCTTTCCGACCTAAAAGCTGTCTGTTTTCATTTAAAATAGGTTCGACTTCGTTTTTTATAAATTCAACGGTCTGAGAAGAAGCCCTGCCTGTAAATTTCGAAGCGTCGAGAATGCTATCGAGTTTATCGTGGACGGGAGCAAAAATTTTATCTGCTTTAATCAGGTCTATAAGATTATTTTCCTTGCCGAACTCTTTTACGTTTCTGCCCGCTTCCATTGATAAAACTCTTATCCTCTCGTGAAGCTCCTGCCTGTTCCCTCCCGCCTTTACGCACTCCATCATAATATTTTCGGTTGCCATAAATGGAAGTTCCGAAGATATGTGTTTTGCGATAACTTTTTCGTATACGACAAGATTTTCGGAAACATTCAGATAAATATTAAGTATTCCGTCAAGCGCTAAGAAAGCCTGCGCATTGACTATCCTTCTGTTTGCGGAATCGTCGAGCGTTCTTTCAAACCACTGCGTCCCGGCTGTCACAGCGCAATTTACAGGTAAAGAAATAACGAATCTTGCAAGCGAACTTATTCTCTCGCTACGCATAGGATTGCGCTTATACGCCATAGCCGAAGAACCTATCTGTGACTTTTCAAACGGCTCTTCTATTTCTTTCATATTTTGCAGTATGCGGATATCGTTAGAAAATTTATAAGCGCTTTGGGCAATCTGCGAAAGAACGCAAAGAACGTTATAATCGAATTTTCTCGGATATGTCTGTCCTGTTACTCCGTAAACTTTATCGTAACCGAGTTTTTCAACGACTCTTTTTTCCAATTCTTTAACTTTGTTTTCATCGCCCTCGAACAATTCCATAAAGCTCGCCTGAGTTCCGGTCGTACCCTTAACCCCTCTGAGCTTAAACGCAGATTGAAGGTTGACAAGGTTTTTATAATCCATAGTCAAATCCTGCAACCAAAGAGCCGCGCGCTTGCCTACCGTAGTAAGCTGGGCAGGCTGAAGGTGTGTAAACCCGAGCGTCGGCGTATCCTTATATTTAATAGCAAAAGCGCTCAGCTTGTCTAAAACGTTGACAAGTTTGGCTTTAATAATTTCCAACGCATCGTAAATAATTATCAACTCGGAATTGCAATCCACAAAACAGCTCGTCGCGCCGAGATGTATTATCGGCATAGCCGATTTTGCCTGGTCACCGAAAGCGTGAACGTGCGCCATAACGTCGTGACGGACTTCGCGTTCATATTTTTCGGCAAGCTCGAAATTAATGTCATCGGCGTATTTTTTCATCTCGTCAATCTGAGACTGAGTTATTTTAAGTCCGAGTTCCATTTCCGATTCCGCAAGCGAAATCCAAAGTTTTCTCCAAAGACGGAACCTCTTTTCGTCCGAAAAATTTTCCGCCATTTCCCTGCTTGCGTATCTTGTAATTAAAGGATTCTGATAAACCGAATTATCCGTCATAATTTTTTTCTCCGTCTTAACATTTTACGGGCTTAGCGTAATCTATCCCGAAAGTATCCACACTGACTTTTTTCATAATCTGAGGTTTTTTGGGTTTATCGTTCCAATCGGTTGCAACAGACGCAATTTCATCGACCACCTCGATTCCCTCGATTACTTTTCCGAAAGCCGCGTATTGCCCGTCTAAATGCGAAGCGTTTTTATGCATAATGAAAAACTGGGAACCGGCGCTGTCGGGAGCCATAGCGCGCGCCATCGAGAGAACTCCGCGTTCGTGTTTTATATCGTTATTTTTAAAACCGTTTAACGCAAATTCTCCCTTTATACAATAACCGGGTCCGCCCGTACCTACTCCGGCAGGGTCGCCTCCCTGTATCATAAATCCGGAAATTATTCTGTGAAAAATCAATCCGTCGTAAAAACCGCCCGATGCAAGACTTATGAAATTGTTTACGGTATTCGGAGCCTTTTCGGGATAGAGCTCCGCTTTTATAATCTGCCCGTCTGACATTTCAAAAGTGACTATCGGATTTTGCATAAATCGTCTCCTCTTTTAATTTGATTTTAATATTAACCGCTGAAAAAAACAGAAAACATTAACTATACGCGGTAAAATTTTAAAGTTCGCTATATTTTTCAAGCTTAACTCCTGCCTCTTCAAAAAGCTGAATCGAAAAATTATCGGGATACCCGTCTTTAAATACAACTCGGCTTATTCCCGAATTTATTATAATTTTCGCACAGATAACGCAAGGCTGATGAGTACAGTAAAGTGTACACCCCTCCACACTGCAACCGACTCTCGCTGCCTGAATTATCGCATTTTGTTCCGCGTGCACCGCGTAACAAAGTTCGTGCATCGTCCCGCTTTGGACGTTAAGTTTTTTCCTCAGACATTCTTTCTTGTCCGCACAGCTTTTAATACCCTGAGGAGCACCGTTATAGCCTGTGGCTATAATTCTTTTATTCTTAACTATTACCGCACCCACATGCCTATTTTCCTGAAAACAACTCGACCAAGAACCTATCTGTTCGGTCATTTCCATAAATCTTTTGTCCCACTTATCCATAAAAAGCGTTCCTTATATTAATCGGATAGTATTGTAACATATTTTTTCCGAAAAAGCAATTTTTTACATTATTATGTTTTATTTTATTTAGGTTAGTTTATAAAATAACCGTACAAAAAAGTAAAATTTTTCGGAGGAATTTTTATGAAAATTAAACCTTTATTCGATAAAGTCGTAGTCGAAGGACTGAAAGCGGAAGAAAAGACGAAAAGCGGACTGTATCTCACTTCCGCAGCTCAGGAAAAACCCGCTACCTGCGTAGTCGTTGCGGTCGGACCCGGAGGAATAGTCGACGGAAAAGAAGTCAAAATGCAGGTTAAAGTAGGCGATAAAGTTCTGCTCGCAAAATACAGCGGAACCGATGTTAAAGTTGACGATAAAGAATATACGATAATCCGTCAGAACGATATTCTGGCGATTGTCGATTAATTATAAGGAGTAAAAATTATGGCTAAACAGATTAAATACGGCGACGAAGCGAGAAAATTACTTGAAAACGGAGTAAACGTAGTCGCGGATACGGTTAAAATTACCTTGGGCCCGAAAGGCAGAAACGTTGTGCTCGACAAAAAATTCGGCGCACCTCTCATTACTAACGACGGCGTTACAATAGCAAAAGAAATAGAACTCGAAGACCCTTTTGAAAATATGGGCGCTCAGCTCGTAAAAGAAGTTTCCACAAAAACCAACGACGTCGCAGGCGACGGAACCACCACCGCCGTTGTTCTTGCGCAGGCTATCGTTAAAGAAGGTCTTAAAAATCTCGCCGCAGGCGCAAATCCCGTTATTTTAAAGAAAGGTATCGCTACCGCGGTAGACACGGCGGTTGCCAAAATTCAGAAAATCTCCAAACCCGTTGAAAATAAACTCGGTATCCAACAGGTCGCATCCATTTCGGCAGGCGATGAGAAAATCGGAGAGCTTATAGCAAACGCAATGGAAATCGTCGGTAAAGACGGCGTTATAACCGTTGAAGAAGGCAAAACTATGGCGACCGAACTTACTACCGTCGAAGGTATGCAGTTCGACAGAGGATATGCTTCCGCTTATATGGTTACGAATACCGAAAAAATGGAAGCCGTTCTCGACAATCCTTATATTCTAATAACCGATAAAAAGGTTTCTTCACTTCAAGAAATTCTGCCCGTAATCGAGCCTATCGCTCAGCAGGGCGCAAGACTTCTCATAATCGCAGAAGACGTTGAAGGCGACGCGCTCGCTGCTTTAATCGTCAATAAACTCAAAGGTGTCTTGAACTGCGTTGCGGTAAAAGCGCCCGGATTCGGCGACAGAAGAAAAGCAATGCTCGAAGATATAGCAATTCTTACGGGCGGTACGGTAATTTCAAGCGATTTGGGATATGAATTCAAAGACGTTACCACCGATATGCTCGGCAGAGCTTCACAGGTTAAAGTCGATAAAGACAACACCACTATTATTAACGGTTCAGGCAATGCAGACGATATTAAAGCGCGCGTATCTTCGATTAAATCGCAGATTGCAGAAACCACTTCCGACTACGACAGAGAAAAATTGCAAGAAAGACTTGCTAAACTTGCAGGCGGCGTAGCCGTAATCAACGTAGGTGCGGCAACCGAAGTTGAAATGAAAGAGAAGAAACTTCGTATCGAGGACGCTCTCGCGGCTACCCGCGCGGCGGTCGAAGAAGGCATTGTTCCCGGCGGCGGCGTTGCGCTTCTCTCCACTATTCCCGAACTGACAAATCTTTTAGAAACGCTCGAAGGCGATGAAAAAACGGGCGCGAAAATAGTTATGAAAGCAATCGAAGAACCCGTGCGCCAGATTGCAAGAAACGCAGGTTTTGACGGTTCGGTAGTCGTTAACACTATTTTGACCTCGAAAAAGAAGAACTACGGTTTCAACGCTTTGAAAAACGAATATACCGATATGGTCGCAAGCGGAATCATCGACCCGACCAAAGTTTCCCGTTCCGTACTTCAAAACGCGGCTTCGGTTGCGGCAACGCTTTTAACAACGGAAAGTATCGTAACCGATATTCCCACTCCTCCCGCACCTCCTATGGGCGGCAACCCCGATATGGGCGGAATGTATTAATCGATAATAAAATTAGAATTCTCCGCTTCGGGACATTCAATAGAGAAAAAAGCAAGAACGATTTTTATCATTCTTGCTTTTTTAATTTGATTTTTATATAATGGTTATGATAAACAGTAACTTATGTGGGTAAAATGACAAATTATTATTATATCGCGACTGAGCCGCTTTCTAATACTTGGGAAACAACAAAAATAGAAAATTATTTGCTCTCATTTGACTTTTTACATAAACTTGATGGCAACTTTGAGAGTCAAAACCCTTATCTTATAATTTCACTTATGAAAGTTAAAAATAAAGACCGTTGGAGTAGTCTTGACTATAATAAAGACGAAACAAATTATGTTTCAATTATCACAAGCGATTGGGGTGAACAAGAAACAGATGTCATAAATGTATTAAAAGGATTGGAACAGTTTTTAGGTTCTAATATTTATCCTGATGATTAAAAAGTACAATAAAACTTAATTTAACGAAGTGAATTATGGATAGATTTTTAAATAAAAAAATGTTGAAATATAATTGTCCATAATGTGGTTATTATATTTTTGCTTCAAAGCCAATGACAAATATGACATCTACCCCGTTTGCTTTATGGAAGATGACCCATTTTAAACTGAAAATCCTAATTTAGAAGGTATGCAAACCCTGTTTCTTTAAATCAAACTCGAGAAAATTACAAAAAATTTGGCGCTTGTCAAGAAGATATGATTAAATATGCACGTACGCCCCAAAAAAACGAGTTAACAGGTTTAGACGACTAAATTTTAATTTAGCGCTTTGACTTTTAAACAAATAGCCTGCAATCTTCGCTTGCGAAGATTGCAGGCTATTTGTTTACCCACGTAAATAATTCCTTATAACGTTCAACTTTTAGCAAAAGTTTCTTATTTTTGCGTACATTTTTATATCTTCTATAACTCCGTTTTTAACCGCGTTGGCTTTCAGTATCCCTTCGCAAACAAAACCTGCTTTTTCAAGTACGCGGCAAGACGCTTTATTCCTTGAAAACGGCTCAGCAAAAATTCTTATTATGTCAGAATTACCGAAAACAAACCGACAAGCTTTGCTCACCGCTTCGGTTGCGATACCTTTATTCCAAAATTTTTCGCCGATATAATATCCCAATTCCGCCGTTCTCGAATGTATATTATTCTGCCTGAATATCCCTATGCTTCCGACGAGTTCATTATTTTTAAACACCGAAAACGCAAACGTATTGTTTTTATCCGAATCGAGCATTGCCTTTATAAAATCCCGGGCGTCGTTCGCCGTATAAGGATAAGGCAAACCGTCACGAAGATTATCCGAAATATTTTTATTGTTCAGCAAAACCGCTAAATCTTCGGCGTATTCGGTTCTCCACGGTCTTAATTCACAATCCATAATTAATTTACCTAATCTTATTCAATATTCTTTCAAGCGCGTATTTACCGTGTTCGTAAGTCAGACCGCCCTGAAAATAAGCTATATAAGGCGGTTTAACAGGACCGTCGGCGGAAAGTTCTATAGACGCGCCTGAAACAAACGTACCTGCGGCCATAATAATAGGTTCTTCATACCCGGGCATATCCCACGGTTCACAGCATACGTAACCGTCAACGGGAGAAGCGTACTGCACTTCTCTTATAAAATCTATCATTTTTTCCGCACTGTTGAATTTTATAGCGCGGGTAATATCGTAAGGAATTTTATCGACAGAAGGATAATTTACGTAACCGAGTTCCGACATTGCCTGCCCGATTAAAAGACTGCTCTTTACCGCTTGCGCTACCGTATGCGGAGCCATAAAAAGTCCCTGATAAAAATATTGATACCCACCCGCATAGGAACCGACTTCAAGTCCTATCGAAGGCGCGGTCAGTCTTTTTTCTATCATATCTATATAAACCTGTTTTCCGCAAATATACCCGCCTGTGGGAGCCAACCCGCCGCCTGCGTTCTTTATCAGAGAACCCACAGCCAAATCGGCGCCCGTTTCGGTCGGTTCGAACTTTTCCACGAATTCTCCGTAACAATTATCAACGAAAATACAACCCGTAAAACCGAGCGACCTTACAAATTCACAAGCCTCTCCTATTTCGGCGCAAGAAAAAGCGTCGCGAAGCTCATACCCGCGCGAACGCTGAATATAAACCACTTTTACTTTCTTATTGAATTTATTTCTTATTTCTTCATAATCGAACTTTCCGTCTACCAAATCACAGTATTCGAAATTTATTCCGAAATCTTTTAAAGAACCGTTATCTTTACCGAATATTACGCCCCTTATGGTATCGTACGGTAAACCGCTTATACACAATAGCGTATCGTCGGGCCGCAACAGACCGAATAACGCAACGGTCAACGCGTGAGTGCCGGAAACTATGTGCGGAGAAACTATACCGCTTTCGGCACCGAATACTCTCGCATAAAGCTTCCCGAGTACGTCCCTGCCTTCGTCGTCGTAACCGTAGCCCGTTGTACCGTTAAAATGCCGTAAAGCAACGCGGTATTCGCTGAACGCTTTCACAACCTTGACTTGGTTAAAATATGCTGTTTCATCGGCTTTTTTAAATTTTTCAGACAGCTTGTTTTCGCAGTAATTTATAAATTCAATATTGTCCATTCATTAACTCCAAAACTCTTTCAGCAGTCGCTACCTCCGGTTTCAGCCATACAAGTCCTTTTAATTTTTTAAAAAAAGTAATTTGTCTTTTAGCATATCTGCGGGTATTTTGCTTGATTATGTTACGCATAGTACTTTGCGTATTGCCGTTTTTTGAACATTCGAGCACTTCTTTATAACCGATAGCCTGCATACACTGATATTTTTCATCGATTCTGCGACGCGTCAAATTTGCCACTTCTTCCAACAGACCACTCTCAAACATTTGGTCGACGCGCTTATTTATTCTTTCATACAGCTCCTCGCGAGGATAATCCACCGCCACGGCAAAATAGTCCCTCTTTGGCGCTGTACCATCACGTATTTCGGATTTCTTTTTACCGCTTACTTCATAAATTTCCAAAGCCCTTATAACACGTTTGGTATCGTTGACGCTTATTTTTTCAGCGGATTCGGGGTCTGTATTTTTTAATAAACCGTAAAGATATTCTTTACCTTTTTCAAGCAAAATTTCGTTATATTTTTCTCTTATCGATATGTCGGCGGCGGCATTGCCGTAACTTAAATCAAACAATAAAGAATTAATATAAAAACCGGTACCCCCGCAGACAATCGGTACTTTACCCTTATTCAGAAGGTTATCTATTACCGGCTCGGCCTGCGCCGCATATTCGGATACGCTGAAACTTTCGTCGGGTTCGATTACGTCTATCATATGATGCTTGATTCCGCGCCTCTCTTCCATAGAAGGCTTTGCCGTTCCTATATTCAAACCCTTATAAATAAGCTGGGAATCGGCGGAAATCACTTCCGTATCGAGTTTCAGCGCGCAATCAACAGCCAATTTGGTTTTACCGGACGCAGTCGCGCCGCAAACAACGAGCACTTTCAAAAATCAGACTATCCTTTTAAACATTTTCTCAAAATCTTTTTTAGTTAACGCAACGCACACAGGTCTGCCGTGAGGGCATTTTAAACCCATATTTCCTTTCAGCATTTTAAACAGTGCGTCTACCTCTTCCCCGCTTAACGCCATTCCGCCTTTGACCGCGTGTTTGCAGGCAGTCATAGCTATTTTATCCTTTAACATTTCTTCAAGACTGATTTCTTTCAGACCTTTTAAATCAGACATCAAATCGCAGAAAAACTCTTCGAGATTAATGTCCTGTAAATCAGCAGGCACTTCGTCAACCCTGAAAGAACCGACCCCAAACGGCTTTAAATCAAATCCGAGACTTCTTATCAAAGAAATATTGTTTTCTATAAACTCCGTTTCCTGTACGTTCGTACTGAAAAGATACGGAATAATAAGACCCTGCCTATTAATTTTTCTATTAGCTAATTTTTCTTTAAGACTGTCGTAAATCAATCTCTCGTGCGCGGCGTGTTGGTCGATAAGATATACCGTATCGCAAATTTCGTAAATCAAATAAGTATCGAAAACACAGCCTTGAAACTTACATTTTTCGTATTTAATCATTTGCTGTTCATACTTACGCCTTTCATAGGTTTCGTCTATTCTCTTATCCCCGCCCAAACCGCTTGACATCGTATCATTTGAAACGGTAAGCGTAAACGGCTTTGATTGTTCTAAATATCCGTTCATAGGCATATCGCGCAAAGGGTCGTAATACTTTATCTTTTTTTCTTCCGTTTTTAAAATTTCCGATTTGTCCTCGGCTTTTTCAGAACCGAAACCGAATTCAGCAGTACCAATACCAGTACCCTGTTTTCCCTCGTTCACCGATAATTCCGCTTGGTTGGATTCATAAATTTTATTCGGTTTATCGTCGAAAACGGATTTTATTTCCGAAAATCTTATACTATCGACCACAAACCGAGCCGCAGACGCGGTACCGTCCAAAACCGATGAAATTACCGAATAAACCGCGCCGAAAATCGGACGGTTATCGACAAACCTCACGTCCGCTTTATTAGGGTGAACGTTTACGTCAACCTGTTCGGAAGGAATTTCTACGAAAATCACGTAAAACGGGTATTGCCTTTTCATTGCATAACTTGCGTAAGCGTTCGAAATTGCCGTAGAGATTGTATTGTTAATTATATACCTTCCGTTTAAAAATAAGCTTTGATAGGTTTTATTCGGTTTAAAAAAATTCTGATTGCCGATAAAACCGTGAATTTTTATTCCTTCTTTTTCCGCTTGTATCTTATAGCATTGCGAAATTGTTTTCGCTCCGTAAACCTGCGCCAACGCTTCGTCGAGTCCGCCGCCGTGCGATTGAAGCGTTAATTTTCCGTCAACGAAATATTTAAAAGATACCGACGGATTTCCAAGTATGTATCTCGTTATAAAATTCGTTATATCTGTCTCTTCTTTTTTATCTGCTTTCAAAAATTTTGCCCTGACAGGAGTGTTATAAAACAAATCGCGAACACTGATTTCCGTCCCTATCTGCAATGCGGCAGGTTCAACCGCGCCGACGTTTCCGTCGATACAGCTCACTTTGTACGCGGGATTGCCGTCTGTAACGGATATCAATTCTACGCGTGAAATTACGGAAATGCTCGCAAGAGCCTCACCCCTGAAACCGAGAGTTTTAATATCATCGAGGTCCTCCGCCTTGGAAATTTTACTTGTTGCGTGAGGAAAGAAAGCCGCGCGCATATCGTCGCGTCCGATACCGCAACCGTTATCCGCTACTTTGATAAGCTGTTTACCGCCGCGCTCGATAGAAATTTCAATCTCGGTAGCACCTGCGTCGAGACTGTTTTCTATAAGTTCCTTAACGGCGGAATACGGTCTTTCGATTACTTCGCCTGCGGCTATTCTGTTATAAATGCTTTTAGTTAAAATATTTATCTTTCTCATAATTTAACCTTTTCAGCCAAGTCGCCGAGCAATAAAAAAGCCTGCATTGGCGAAATCGAGTTCATATCGACTTCGCTTATTATCTTTTCGATTTCGGAAAGCGGTTTTTCTTTTTCCGTATCGTCGGCGGAAACGGCAAATTCCCTATCGCCGTTTTCTATGCTTTTGAGAATCGCTTTCGCCCTGTCCGTAACGCAAGCTGGAACTCCTGCAAGCGACGCTACTTCTATTCCGAAACTCCGGTTTGCTCCGCCACGCAGAATTTTACGCAAAAATACTATTCCGCCGTTTATTTCTCTGACTGAAATTTTATAGTTTTTAACTCCGTCAAGCTTGCTTTCAAGCTCGGTAAGTTCGTGGTAATGAGTCGCAAACATAGTTTTCGCACCTATTTTCTCTGTAAGATGCTCTATTACAGCCCAGGCAATGCTAAGCCCGTCGTAAGTGCTCGTACCTCTGCCAACCTCGTCGAGTATAAGCAAACTGCTTTTAGAAGCGTTCTGCAAAATCGAAGCAACCTCTATCATTTCAACCATAAAAGTACTTTGGTCGGAAATAAGATTATCGCTCGCACCCACCCTTGTAAACACTCTGTCGATAAGCGGAATCTGTGCAGACTTTGCCGGAACAAAACTTCCGAGATGCGCCATAATCGCTATTATAGCGGTCTGACGCATATACGTGCTCTTACCCGCCATATTGGGACCGGTTAAAATCATAGTCCTGTTTTCGCCTTCGTCAAGTATGGCGTCGTTGGCAATAAACCTTTCCTTCGATATAATTTCAACTACGGGATGCCGTCCCTCTTTTATAATAAGCGGTTTATCGCTTTCCGCTATCCGCGGTCTTACGTATTTATTGGTTTTCGCAATTTCCGCAAAGCTGACAAGCAGGTCTATTTGCGCGATTGCGGACGATATAACTTTGAGTTTATTTATATTTTCAGTCAAAACGGATTTAACGTAACCGAAAAGCTGTGCTTCGAGTTTCAACGCAAGTTCTTCGCTTCCCAAAATCTTACTTTCAAGTTCTTTTAACTCTTCGGTCGTATAGCGTTCCGCATTGGCAATCGTTTGTCTGCGCTGATAATGTAAAGGCACTTTATCTTTAAACGATTTGGAAACCTCTATGTAATACCCGAAAACTCTGTTGTAATTAATCTTCAGCGTTCGAATTCCGGTCGTATCTCTTTCCCGAGCTTCCATTTCTATTATTAACTTATTTCCGCTTTTGCCGATACTCCTCAATTCGTCAAGCTGAGAACTGTAACCGTCTTTAATGTATCCTCCGTCTTTCATTTGAGCGGGAGGCTCTTCCGCAACGGCGTTATTTATAAGTTCCGCAACCTCCGACAAATCATAAAGATTTTCGCAAACGTCGCGTATTATTTCGGAATTGAATCCCGAAAGCTGAAATTTCAAATTCGGCACTGCCGATATAGACTGCGCCAAAGCAAGACAGTCCTTAGGTAAAATATTGTTATTGCTGATTTTACCTGTAAGCCTTTCAATATCCTTTACGCCCTTCAATAAATCCGATAAACCGAGCCTAACAACCGTAGAATTATAAAGCTCCTCGACGCCGTCAAGCCTGTAATCTATATCTTCTTTGCGCGCAAAAGGCGATAAAATACAGTTATTAAGAAGCCTTGCACCCATCGCGGTATTCGTTTTATCCATTAACCACAATAAAGAACCGTATTTCTTTCCGCCGCCGAGCGTTTTCACGATTTCTAGATTTTTTATTGCCGTTCCGTCCAACTGCATAAAGTTATCTACTTTAAGATACTTGATTCCGTCGATATTTTTTAAAGTGTGCATCTGGGTTTCTTTCAGATACTGCACCAGCGCGCCAGCCGCGCATATCGCGTATTCTTTCCCCGCTACAGGATACGCCGAAAGAGTTTTTGCATTGAACTGCTCCAAAAGCGCCCTTTCCGCCGCAGAATAATTAAACGCCCAAGCAGGATAATCTGAAAATCTCGGTATTATTCCACGCGAAACTTCGGGTTCGTCTTTTGAACCGAAAAGCATTTCGTCGTTACAGATTATTTCTTTTGCGAAAATTTTCGCAATATGCGCAACCGCTTGTTTTACGCAGCCGACGCCCGAAAAATCAGCCGTAACCAATTCTCCCGTCGTTATATCCGCCCAAGCCAATGCAACGTTATCTCCGCTTTTATATGCACAGCAAATATAATTGCTTTCCTTTTCTTCAAGGTGTTCGTCGTCCGTAATCGTCCCTGCCGTAACTACGCGCACAACCCCGCGAGCAACGATTCCTTTCGTAGCCGAAGCCTCTTCGAGCTGTTCGCAAATCGCGACTTTTTCGCCGAGCGAAACAAGTTTTGCTATATAAGAATCCGCCGCGTGAAAAGGAATACCGCACATAGGCGCGCGTTCGCTAAGCCCGCAATCCCTACCCGTAAGAGTCAAATCAAGCAAAACGGAAGCTTTCTTTGCATCGTCGAAAAACATCTCGTAAAAATCTCCGAGCCTGTAAAAAACGATACAGTCCTTATACTTGTCCTTTACCGAAAGGTAATGCTCCATCATTTTAGAAAGCGCCATATTTTTTCCTTACACGCGTTCGCCGACAAGCGAAACGCCGTTTGCCTTTAGTATTTTTATATTTACGAAATCGCCTATCGCGTCCTTATCGCTTTTAAAATATCCCATTCTTCCGAATTCGTCTCTTCCGAGATACATATCTTTCTTCTCGTCGTAGCCTTCGCAAAGAATTTCGACGGTCTTACCGACATATTTTAAAGACTGTTCGCGGGTAAGAGAATTTACGAGTTCGACGAGTTTCATTATTCTGGTTTTTGAAATTTCCTCAGGTATCTGTTCAGGCATACCGGCGGCAACCGTTCCGTTGCGTTTTGAATAAACAAACGTAAACGCCGAAGAATAATTAATCGACCTTACCAATTCGAGCGTTTTCTCGAAATCTTCATCAGTCTCACCGGGAAAACCGACAATCAAATCGGTAGTAAGAGCGCAATCGGGAACATATTTTCTCAGCACTGCGATTTTATTTTTATAATCCTGAGCAGTATATTTTCTGTTCATTGCTTTCAAAACCACGTCTGAACCGCTTTGAACCGGCAAATGCACACATCTGCAAATTTTCGGATTTTCCGAAATAACCTTAGCAAGTTCTTCGGAAAAATCTTTGGGATGACTCGTCATAAACCGTAATCTGAACTTTCCTTCTATCTTGGCAATCCGTTCGAGCAGCCGAGGAAAACTCAAATCGTCCGTGCCGTTTCCGTAAGAATTCACGTTCTGTCCGAGCAATGTTATTTCCTTATATCCTTTTGCAACAAGTTCTTCCGCCTCGGCGATTATATTCTCCGATTTCCTGCTTCTTTCCCGTCCGCGAACATAAGGAACAATACAGTAACTGCAAAAATTATTACAGCCGTACGTAATATTTACCCAAGCGTTGGGATAACTTGTCCTCAAAGGCTTTTCGTCTTCGCAAATAAAACCGCTATCTTCCTCGATGCTGATAACGCTTTTTTTCTGCTTTTCTTTTAATTGCACGTATTCTTTTAATTTGTGAAGGTTATGAGTACCGAAAATAATGTCGACGTAAGGAAATTTTTCGTGCAGGTCACCCGCTTTCCCTATCTGCTGAGGAAGGCATCCGCCGACAGCGATAATTAAATCGCGTCTTTGCGATTTTAATTTTTTCAACATACCGATATTACCGAAAGCGTGATTCTCCGCGTTTTCGCGTATACAGCAGGTATTGAATACTACTATATCCGCTTCGGTCATTTCATTGCAGTTCTTATAACCGAGTTCGCTGAGCATTCCCGCTATTTTTTCCGATTCGTGGACGTTCATCTGACATCCGTACGTTACAATGTGAAAATATTTTTGCATATATAAAAGATTATATAATTTTTTTCGATTTTTTTCAATAGATTTGCAACAATTATTTATTTTTATAAATACTATTTTTAATGACGAAGTTTTTAAAAATTCTATTAATAATATTTTTAAGTATATTAACGTTAATTGCAATACTTTTTTTAACCTACACGGTAATTACGAAAGACGCTAAACTCAACGCCGATAAACTGACGGGCACGGGACAAAACGTTATAATCTACGACGACGACGGAAACGACGTAATAAGCGCGTCGCTCAACGCTCAGAAAAAAAGCGTTTCAGTAAACAATTTACAGGCGCATACCGTAAACGCGTTTATCGCTTCCGAAGACAGAACTTTTTTCTCGCATAACGGACTTAATTATAAGCGTATGCTTAAAGCTTTGTATAAAAATATCGTTTCTCGCTCGTTCAAGGAGGGCGCTTCCACCATAAGCCAACAGCTTATAAAAAACACTCACCTTTCCAACGACAAAACGATAAAAAGAAAACTTAACGAAATCAAACTCACGAAACAGCTTGAAAAAAAATACGGCAAAAACGAAATTCTGGAAATGTATCTGAACACGATTTACTTCGGACACAATTGTTACGGCTTACAAAGCGCGTCAGAATTTTACTTCAATAAAAAAGCCGAAAACCTCAGCCTTACGGAAAGCGCGGCGATAGTCGGACTGCTTTCGTCTCCGAATAATTATTCGCCGTTTAAAAATCCCGAAAAAAGTCTTAAACGCAGAAACTTAGTGTTAAGCGGTATGTTGGAATGCGGATATATAGACGAGAACGCTTATACGGAAGCAGTAAACACTCCCTTAAACGCAGTTAAATCCACGGCTGAAAACAGATACGATT
>CAJUHC010000025.1:17195-20600 GCA_910586345.1 uncultured Christensenella sp. | reverse complement strand
AGAAAAGGCACAGCTTAACGCTATGCCTAAATCTTTTTATTTGCGTTTTATTAAAAATTCCCTATGGGAATTACCGTAAGTCTCGCGCGCCTTTTTCTTAATTACGGCTAAACTCTTGCAAAACGCAATTCAAAGTGATAAAATATATTCGAGGAGTTTACATATGAAATACGCGAATCCGATAATATGCGCGGATATGCCGAACCCCGACGCGATTCGTGTCGGCAATGATTTTTATATGGTTTGTTCAAGCGCGAATCTCGTCCGCGGAATTCCCGTTTATCACTCGAAGAACGTTGCGGAGTGGCGTTTGATAAACAACGTATTGCCCGATATTCCTTTCGAAGGATATGAAAAAGCTAAGCACGGCTACGGAGCGGGTTCGCCGTCGTTGCGGTTTCATAAAGGTAATTATTACTGCCTTATTCCCATTGCGGGCGAGGGTATATTCGTTTCGCAAACGGATAATCCGCGCGGGGAATGGTCACCGTTACGCCCTCTTATCGAAGGCGATGGAATTAAAGACGCCTGCCCCGTCTGGGATGGGAACGTCTGCTATATCGTTTTTTCTTTCGGCAAAAACAGCGACGACCTCGATTCCCGGCTTGCAGTGTGCGAAGCGAACGAAGAGCTGACTGCGGTAAGCGATAAATTTACCGTAATTTACGACGGACGCAATATGTCGCCCGAAATCGAAAACGCTAAAATTTACAGGCGCGGCAAATACTTTTATATTCTCGCCGTCGCGGGCGGTAAAAAATCCGGCTGGCAGGTCGCTTTGCGCTCTCCGGATATTTACGGACCGTATGAAAGCAGAATTATATTAACGCAGGGCGAAACCGATATAAACGGTCCGTGTTCGGGCGCGCTGATAGATATTGACGACAGCGGTGAAAAATGGGCGTTTCTGCATAATCAGGATAAGGGCGCTTACGGCAAAGTTTTGCACTTACAGCCTGCAATATGGCTTAACGACTGGGTTTTATGCGGACGCGTTACAGACGAAAGACTTCCTGCGGCTCCCGTTTCCGACGGCGAATATCCCGTTGCAATCAAGACCGATTATAGTCTCGATTCGTCTGACGAATTCGATGAAGAGAAACTTTCCGTAAAATGGCTCAGTCCCGCAAACCGTAAATCGGAGTGGTACGAAATGAAACGCGGTCTTAAATTGAACTGTGCATATTACGCGGTTAACAGCCTTTCCGACCTGCCGCAATTGTTTTTACAGAAAGCGCCTTATCTGAATTTTTCGGTAAAAACCAAGTGCAGACTTAACCTTACGGAAGACGGCGACGAAACAGGGTTCTGCGTATTCGGCAGGGAATACGCTTATATTTGCGTAGTGCGCAGAGGCGGGAGGAATTATTTGGAAATCCGTAAGGGAACGATAGGCGGAAGCGAGGACGAAACCTTGTGTCAGAGCCAGCCGTACGATGAAAATTACGTAACGTTTCAAACGTCCGCGAAATACGAGGACGCGAACAAACTCACTTATAAATTTACGTTCGGAGGAAGCGCGTTCACCCGCAAGTTTTACGCGAGCGCGGGTTACGGTACGGGAGCGTTGATAGGCGTATATGCGCGTTCGAACGAGCGGAGTAAAGGCAATGCGGTCTTTAAATTTTTCCGTACGGTCTGCACGGACAACCGCGTTGCAAAGAATTAAGAGCGGAGATTTATTTAATGTCAAAAAGAGTTATTAAAATAAACGAGACGGATAACGTAGCCGTCGCGCTGTGCGATTTGGAACAAGGTGAAATACATTACGGAGTGACGCTGTCGGAAAAAATTCCGAACGGTCATAAATTCGCCGTTTCCGATATTCCTGCGGGCGGAAAAATAATAAAGTGCGGAAATCCCGTCGCTTCGGCAAAGACTGATATTCCGGCAGGCGCGCACGTTCATACACATAATGCAGGTACTTGTCTGGCAGGGAATTTAGATTATAATTATACTCCGACGGAATATATCGCGAAAGAGACTGCACCGCGCACCGTGAACGTGTATGTGCGTGAAAACGGAGAAGTCGGAATTAGGAACGAACTTTGGATTATCCCCGTAACGGGGTGCGTAAACGGACAAGCCGAACTCATTTTAAAGACGTTCAAAAACAGATTCGGAACGCAGGGTTTTGACGGGGCTTTTGCGTTTACCCATCCTTACGGTAATTCTCAGATTGCGTCGGACAGAGCGAGAACGAGGAAGGTCTTACAGAAAATCGTCCGTCATCCGAACGCGGGAGGAGTGCTTGTCGTAGGTTTGGGAGACGTGAACGATTTCAGGGTTACTCTGGGCGCGGTGAATTCCGAAAGAGTTAAATTTTTGGATTGCCGCGAGGTTGAAGACGAAATCGAAACAGGTGTTCGTCTTATGGAAAAGATTACGGAAACTATGAAACGCGACAGGCGCGAGGCGGCGGATATATCCCGTCTTAAAATAGGTCTGAAATGCGGCAGCTCCGATAATCTCTCAGGCATAACCGCAAATCCGCTCGTAGGCAGATTTGCAGATTTCATAACTTCGGCGGGCGGAACCGCAGCTTTTTGTGAAATTCCGGAAACATTCGGAGCGGAACAGCTTATAATGAACAGGGCGAAAGACGGCGAAACTTTCGAAAAAATTCAAGCGCTCGTTAATAGTTACAAAGACTGTTTCAGAGAAAACGGCAGAGCGGTTTATGAAAACCCTTCGCCTGAACGCATTGCCGATGGAATTACTACCATAGAGGAAAAAGCAGTTGCCTGTTTACAAAAATCCGGCAATTCGCTCGTGCAGGACGTCGTTTCCGAGAAAGAGTTTATTACTCAAAACGGTTTAAATCTTTTAAGCGGTCCCGACGACGATATGTGCGCTGTGACTAACCTTGCCGCGTCGGGTTGTCATATGGTGCTTTTTACTACGGGCCGAGGCAATCCATTCGGCGGTATCGTACCGACTTTAAAGATTTCATCGTCGCACAAACTCGCGGAGAAAAAGAGTAATTGGATTGATTTCGACGCGGGCTCGGTTTTGGACACGGACTACGAAAGTCAGCTTGAAAAGCTTATCGGACTTGTGGTAGCCGTTGCGGGCGGGAAACTTGCCAAAAACGAAATCAATAATGCGCGCGGTATTTCAATTACAGATACTTCGACGGCTTTTGATTGAATATGTTTGATAAGTAGTCGGCATAAGGTTGCCGTTTGACGTGCGGTGAGCGATTCGTTACGGAATAGCAATAAAGATGCGCCGACAACGTAAGGTTGAAGTTTGACGTGCGGTGAGCGATTCGTTACGGAAAAGCAATAAAGATACGCCGTCGGCATAAGGTTGCCGTTTGACGTGCGGTGAGCGATTCGTTACGGAATAGCAATAAAGATACGCCGACAACGTAAGGTTGAAGTTTGACGGGCGGCGAGCGTT
>CAJUHC010000025.1:0-17095 GCA_910586345.1 uncultured Christensenella sp. | reverse complement strand
TGAAGTTTGACGGGCGGCGAGCGTTTCGTTACGGAAAAGCAATAAAGATACGCCGACAACGTAAGGTTGAAGTTTGACGGGCGGCGAGCGTTTCGTTACGGAAAAGCAATAAAGATACGCCGTCAACGTAAGGTTGTATGGGAGAGATATTTTTAAAAGTACTGCTGATTATGGCGGTACTGTTTGCATTTATGGCGCCTGGATTCGCGCTGAGAAAACTGAAAATGATAGGCGAAGGCGCGACGTTCGCGTTAAGCAATTTATTACTCTACGTCTGTCAGCCAGCGCTCGCGATTAAAGCGTTCTGCGTATTCACTAAAGACGATTGGGCGACTGTCAGCGCGGTAAATAAACTTGTCCTGCTTGAAAATTTCGGAATGGTTGCATTGATTTCCGCGGCGGCGATTTTGCTTATGTTCGCGCTATGCAAACTCATATTCATTAAATCGAAGAATAAAAAAATAACGAACGTATACTCGTTCGTTGCGGTCTTTTCCAACAGCGGTTTTTTAGGGATTCCTTTTATAGATATGTTCACGGACGGCGACCCGCTCGCCGTTATGTATATGATGGTCTTCAACGTAATTTTTACGATTCTCTGCTGGACGCTCGGAGTCGTACTCATTACGGGCGATTATAAACAGATTAAATTCAGAAAGCTCGTCTGTAATCCTGCGCTGATAGCAAACGCCGTCGGGCTGCTTCTGTTTTTCGTTCCGAAAATTAATTTCTTTATGTTCGGCGGGCTCGAAGTTTTACAGATATTTCCGCAGTATCTCGCTAATATGACCGCACCGCTTTCAATGGTCATAGTCGGGATCCGCGTCGCGGAAATGAGTCCTAAAACTTTATTCCTGAAAAAAGGCGTATATCTTTCGGGCGCGCTTCGTCTGATAGTTTCGCCTTTGCTCGCGTTCGCGGTTGCAGTACCTTTTTATTTTCTGCTTGCAAAAGCGCGCGGAAGCGTGGGCGCGGCTGACGGTTATGTTTTTCTTGCGCCGATAATCGCAATGGCTATGTCGCCCGCGGCGTCAGTCGCGGCTATGGCGGAGAGCTTCGACGGCGATAAAGAAACCGCGGCGGCGGCATTCGTTACCGTTACGCTTTTAAGCATAATAGTGATACCGCTTATGATAACGGCGATAATGGCGGGTTGGGGGGCGTTTGCCGCTTAGCCTTTGCAACGGTTGCCGAGTTCGGTTTTTTCGTATACGGAGCAGTCGAGCTCGTCACAGTATGCGTCTGTTTTTAAATAACCGCACGCGCCGAAAAAGGGCGCGGCTTCTGCGCAGGGAAGACAATAGGATTTGACGGCTCCGTTTTCTCTTAGTTTCATCTCCGCCGTGTATAAAAGAAATTTTCCGTATCCCTGTCTGCGCGAGTCGGGCGATACGAAGATTTCGCGAATATCGCCCCAGCCTTCTTTGAAGTTCCATTCGTTGTCGACGTCGTCAATCTGATAAATTACGAACCCGATAAAATCTTCACCGCCGTGCAGGAGCTCTATCCTTATAAGTCCGGCCAATAGGTCGGGAAGAATATACTCGTCAAGAAGGTGCGTGATGTTTTCATCGCAGCCGAGCTCGGTATAGTATTCCGTGAAAAGCCGTCTGAAGGATTTTTCGTCCTTGTCTGTAAGAGGTATAACTTTAATCATAATCCAACCTTTAACGAGTGCGTTCCGAGCACTTGTTTTTTTGCGTTAGTAAATTTTATATTTACGTTCCCGTCGATTATTTCGATGGCCGCGCCCGTAAATTCAAACGGCGAAACTCCCTCGCCGTATGCTCTGTTGTTGCTGCGCAGCGAACCTCGCAACACGGGATAATCCGCAATCGGATTATCGTCGGTTTCAAACTGAAAATCCGTGCGGTGCGAGTGCCCGCATACGGCAAGCTGCGCGCCTGCGGTAAGCGCGGTGAGTTCGCGCGCCCATTTGTTCCAATGACAGCTATCTGAAATATATCCCGAAAGCGGAAACGCTATATGCGAAACAACGAAATTATAATCGCAGTCGTTTATGTCTTTTTGTTCCGCCAGCCATTCGCTCTGTTTTGTTCTTACTTCGTCGAAGTTTGCTATCGGACTTACGAGCGGGTTATTATCGCTCATATCGTTGTTGGTATCGAGTATAAGCAGTGAAAGAGTCGTGCCTATTTTAAACGTGTAATAAAATCCGTTGTCCGCACAGCCTACGTATTTTCCGAGTTCGGCGGCAAGATACCCGTTACATTCGTGATTCCCGCGCGTAAATATAACGGGATGCGAACCACCCGTTATACTATGAGCGAGTTTATATATGAGAGAAATCTGATATTCGCCCGATACGTCGTTTATAATATCGCCGTTGAGAATGAGTAAATCGAGTTTATCTCCGAAAAATTTTCCTGCGCGGGCTGGACCTGCAATTACTTCGTGCGTGTCCGACAGATTGTATATCTGTATTCCGTCGTCGGTATCGATGGGTCGGAAAGTATAATCTTTGCTTACCTTCGCGCCCTTGGAGGGCAGATACGCCGTATTGAGCGCGACTCCCTGTGTAAAAACGGTATAGGACTTTGACGCGTCGAGCTCTTCTGCGGGAACGGTTATTTTATGAAGTTTGCGGACGTTGTTTTCGCCGTTCGTCGAATCGTAGTAATATCTGCCGTTCACGATTACCGCGCCTACTGATTTTTGGGAAGTGGCGAAAGCTATCTGATATTCGTCTTCGACTGCGAATACCGTCGCGCCCGCGCTTATATAAAAGGGTACGGCGCTGAAAACGCAGACAAGAGAGATTATTATGAAGACGGCGGATATAGCAGTTGCAGATATGCGTTTTAATTTTAAATTAAGGCGCGGAAAGAAAAATATAAAAAAAACCAACAGTCCTGCAAGTCCCGCGCAAATGAAATATGGTTTACCCGCAATAAAAAAGTAGTTGAGTTTTGAGATTACGAATGCAAAGAAACAGAAATGCGCGAAACAAAATACCGGACTTATACATAAAACGATAATATCTATCGTGAGCTTTTTGAAAATAAACGCATTGAGTAATTGTATGCAAAGCGGAGCGAGCGCCAAAACGCCCCCGACGAACGGCAGAGCGGGGGAAGTGTACCACATATTTTTAAATATCGGCGCGCCGAGCCCGAAATAAAGCGCGAACCAAAATAGTGACAGGATAAGCGCGGATAAAGAAATTTTATCGCGAAACAGCTCTTTGAGTTTTTCTTTCATAACTTAAAAAATAAAGACAGCCCGTTTTATGACGAACTGTCCTTTTCGTATTAATTATTCTGCGACGGGATAAACGCAAACCTGCTTTCCGTCTTTGCCTACTCTTTCGAACCTGACGGTTCCGTCTACGAGCGCGAAAAGCGTATCGTCTTTACCCATACCGACGCCCGAACCCGCTTTAAACTTCGAACCGCGCTGTCTTACGAGAATATTTCCCGCAAGTACGAACTGACCGTCCGCGCGCTTGACTCCGAGCATTTTGGGGTTGCTGTCTCTGCCGTTGTGAGATGAACCGGTACCTTTTTTATGGGCAAATAACTTTAAAAATATCATTATTTTAATCCTCCTGAAAAATTACTCCGCCTAAGTATGGTTATCGTTTATTTGATAGCCGTAACTTTGATTTGGGTGTAAGGCTGTCTGTGTCCCTGCTTCTTTCTCTCGTTTTTCTTTGCTTTGTATTTGAAGACTATAATCTTCTTTTCTTTGCCCTGAGAAACGACTTCTGCAACGACCTGAACCTTTTCAACCTCTTTGCCCGCCTTAACGCCGTTCTCGTCTGCCGTTAAGACGACGGGGAACTGCACAGCGGAGCCGATAGCGGCGTCCAGTTTTTCAACCTTTAAAAGGTCACCTACGGAAACTTTATATTGTTTGCTTCCGTTCTCAAAAATAGCGTACATAAAATTTACCTCCTCTAAACCAGTCTCGCCGGAATACCGTGCCCAAAGGGCTCAGGCAGCGCAATGCGCGTTTAAAAAGCCCGTTCCGAGCGGCTCGCTAAATAATTTAACATAATAAAAAAATAATGTCAACCGTTTTTACCCTTTGAGGAAATAAAAAACGCGCGCGTCTTTATTAATGCGCGCGTTTTGATTTTAACTGTTTTCTTCGAGTTTTGCTTTATCGGCTTTCGCTTTGTCTATGGCTTTTTTAATGTCTGAGTTAATTATTTTAGCGGGGTCGGTTTTATTTAAATCCGATACGGCGACTGCGGTTTTGCCTTTAATCTTATATTCGAAATTATAATTGACAGAATCTTTTTTATCGTTGCTTAAATTTCCGTTAGCGTCAAATTCTATTTTATAACCTATGATATTCCTGTCTTTGAAGCTCAGCGTGACTTTACATTCGATAACGTCGCTGAGATTGAGTTCGTCGTATATATCGGCTTCCATATAGAGCGTCGCCGAATAATATCCGCCGGAATACGTAAAACTGTCGTAAAATTCGGTTATCTTGCCGGACTTTCTCGGTTCGTTTGCCGTATCCTCGGCTTTATCGTAGAACGTTTCGTCAAAAAACGAAACAAAGTCGTTATAGATAAAACTCGTTGTTTCGCTCGCGCGCCAATAATTTTCTTCGTATTCTTTACCGTAATTGCTGATTTGCTGTTCTTCTTTCGAATACCCGGCGTTCCAGTAGGTTTTGATATCATCTTTTTTTTCGCTGAGTTCGTAATAATTTTTATTCGTCGCGCTTTGCAGGACGTTTAAATTTTCGTCGTCGGAAACGGCTTTGAGTTTTGTTACGGTATTGTATTCTTCGTAAGCTTTATCGTTAACCTCGTCGTAGAGTTTAAGCTGAGTTAACGACAAGTGACTGTCCGCGGAAACGTTTTCCGTTAATTTGCCGTAAGTAACCGAACCTTTAACGGCAGCGTCCGCAGTCGCGGATGCGTTTATTGTGTAGTTTTTAAGAGATTCGAGATTTTCCGTGCTTAAAGCTTTTTCCCAGACCGCTTTCGTTACTTCTTCGCCTTTGGGAATAGCGACTGAATTGACGCAGGCGGAAAGACAGATTATACCCGATACCGCTACCGTTCCGGCAATCAGCGCCGCAGACAAACGTTTTTTCATAATAAAGCCTCCGTAATATTATTTTATTACGTTCATTATACTCTTATTAATAATAAAATGCAATAGGCGCAGTGAATAAATTTAAAGGAAATACTTAAACTAACGGTAACAGAATATAAAGCCGAAAGGAGAATTTTATGGAACAGACTAAATCCAACAGCGAAATAGTGGCGGAGATTTACCGCAACGCGCAGCTTGCGCTTACTTCCATTTCGGATATTATGCCCGAAGTGGAGGACGGCGATATCCGCGAAGAGATAATGCGCCAGCACGAAGAATACGAAAAAATTTGCAGTAAGGCGGCTCAGCTCGCTTTCAAATACGACCTCAATCTCAAAGAACCGAGCCCTATAAAAAAAGCGATGATGTGGAGCGCGATAAAGATGGGAACGGCTTCCGACAACTCTGCGCAGAACATAGCTCAGATGATGATAAGAGGGACCGTTAACGGCATAACTTCGTTAAAGACTTCTCTTACCGACGGTGAGAATGCAATGGAAACCGACGTAAAAAAATTACTGAACGAACTTATAGTTTTAGAAGAAGGTTTCGAGAAAAAACTCAAAACGTTTTTATAAGAAAAAGGCTTCCTGCAAGGGAAGTCTTTTTTTTCGGTAAAATTCGGATTAGGTATTGTAATTGGAGAAATTGTGTGCTATACTTTGCGTAACTATTTATTACAGAGGCAATGATTTCTTTCGTGTTTGCACTTGTAATGCTGATTGCCGTTGCGGTTTTTGCCGCAGTGCAATTTAAAAAGAGTATCGACGGTGCGGCGGACAAGCGATATAAAATATCCGACCTTGTTATTAATATTTTATTGACTCTTTCCGCGGCGGCGTTTCTTGCGCTTGCGGTTATCTCGACTAAGGAGTTGATAAAAAGTTTGGAAAACCTGGGTTTAGCCGAATTTATGGGCGAGTCTTGTGAAGAAATAAAATTCACTTTTGCTGTTCCGATAGTCGTTTTAATGTTCTCGGTTCTGTCTCTCGCCGTCAATATCATTAGTATTTGTTTATCGGCACGGAAATCAAATACGCCGGATACGGCGGAGCGAATCCCGGAAACGGATAATCAGAATAGCGTTTGAAAATATAAGTTGCGCCCGCAAGCGTTTGCTTGCGGGCGGTTTTATATCAGAATAATGCAAAAGCGTTCTGTGGCAGAGGAAAGGAGTCGTTTTCCGTACGGTAATTGATTTGTTCTTCGGGGTAGCTTCTGTGCGGAGCGAAATAAATCCGGGCGTCGGGAAGACGGCTTTTTAATTCTTCGGCGAATTCCCGCCAGTCATTGAGTTCTTTCGCCAAATCCGCGTTCATATCCAGACGAACGGTCCTTATACCGTTTTTATAAAATTTCAACAGTTCGGAGCGTATAAAAAAAGCAAGGAATTTAGGTGCTTTTATATAGCCCGTCTTGCAATGTCTGCAAGGTCTTGTAAGAAGCAACAGCGGACTTGTTCCCGTGCGTTTTCTCGTAAACTCAACAAGCCCGAACTTTGACATAGAAGCTACCGAGCATTTCGCGCTGTCGTTTTTCAAGGCGCGTTCGAGTTCCTCTACAAGCGATTTTCCGTGGGCGGGATTCGTCATATCTATGAAATCGACAACGACTATGCCGCCGATATTTCTTAGTTTTACCTGACGCGCGATTTCCCGCGCGGCGAGAATGTTAGTGTAATATACCGTCTGTTCGAGACTGTCGCCGCCCGTGAATTTTCCCGTGTTTACGTCTATAACCGTCAGAGCTTCCGTTTTTTCGATTACGAGATATGCTCCGTTTTCGAGAGTTACGCGAGGGGAAATAATTTCGAGAATTTGCTCCGTCAAACCGAATTCCTGCATCATATCCTCGCCCGAATCGTGTAAAACCACGGGTTTTCTGTAAGCCGGCGGATATAAATTCACGAGCTCGTGAACAAGTTTTTTTAATCTTTCCGAGCCGACGATTATCCGTTCTATGTCGTAGCTTAACGTATCGCGCATAACTCTCATAGGAAGCTCCAAATCGGAATACAGTAAGTCTCCGATTTTTGCGGTTCTGAACGCGTTGGACACGCCTGTATAAAGATTTCTGAGATAGCCGAGTTCGAGTTCGATGATTTCGCGTTTTGCATACGGTGCGGCTGTGCGGAAGACAAGCCCTTCGTCGTTACGTTTGAGTTTGCCCGCGGAATATATCAGGTTCTTTCTCAGTTCGCCGTCTTTGATTTTGCGCGATACCCCTACAAACGAAGCGCAGGGCGTATATATCAGGTTTTTCCCGACGAAAGCGGGAAATGCCGTTACGCGAGCGCCTTTATTGCCTACGGGGGCTTTAACGACCTGTACCATAATTTCACTGCCTTCTTTAAGGTTGAGCGCGTCGGGAATTTCGGTTAAGTTTCCGTCGTATTTATTTGCGTCGGGGAATACGTCGTCCGCGGACAGATAGCAGTTGCGCGCTAAACCGCAATTGACGAAAGCCGCGTTCATTCCGTTCAAAACGTTTTCTATTCTGCCTTTATAGATGTTGCCGATGACGGAAGCGCTGTTTTTCTTTTCGAAATTGAAATCAGTGATTTTTCCGTGCTCTGCGACTGCGGATAAAACGTAATCGCAGTAACCGTCGAAATATAGCGTTTTTTTAGCCAACGTTAGGCTCCTTTAAAACGTGTATTTACCGTAAGCCGAAATCTTTGTTATATTGCCCGCCTTTCCGCCGTATTCGTTTTGCAGGATTTCGCAAAAAAGGTCGGGGCGGAGATTGTTTTCGCCGCAACCGAGCGTGAACGAAAGCGTTCCGTCTTTTAATTCGAGCGAATATATTCTCGGTCTGACGTCTAAGGTGCGTCCGCGTTTGTCGGTTACGACTATTTTGCTTCGGTTCAAAAATTCTTCCGTATCGAAAGGAGCGTTCCATTCTGCGGAGTATCCGCACCGTTCGATTGTGTGCGCGAAATTGGGTTCTCGGTCTACGGTTTTGAAATCGAGACATTTTATTCCGTTCGGGGAATTTTCGTTGAAAGCTTTTTTAAAATCACCGTTAAAATCGGTTTCAACCGCGCAATATTCCGCAATCGATTTTATACCGAGCCCGAGCGGGTTGTTCATAAAAATTTTAGGGTGGGGGTGAAAGCCTTCGCTCGTCTTGACTGCAATGCGCGCGCGTTTTAAGGTTCGGTCAATATGCCTTAATAAATCGAGATGCGAGAGGTATTCCGCGCCGTCTGTTTTGGTGTGTCTGAACGAAATCATTTTTTACCTCCAGCGGAGGAACACTGTTTTTGCAATCCGCAGCCCTTGCAGGAGTTCTGACAGTTTCCCGTAACTATTCCCGCATAAGCTTTGCGCCTTTCGGAGAGCAGAAATTCTTTCGTGACTCCTATATCTATGAAGTCCCACGGCAGAATTTCGTTCTCGTCTCGTTCGCGGATATATTCGTCGGGGGATATTCCCGATTCTTCGAACGCTTTTTTCCAGCCGTCTTTATTGAGCTCTTTGTCCCAGCCGTCGAAGATACAGCCGTTCTTATACGCGAGTTCTATTACTTTACCGATATTCCTGTCGCCTCTCGCAAGTACGGCTTCGAGCTTGGCGGTAAAACCGTCGCTCCAATTCAGAGTTACTCCTTTGCCGCGCAGAGAAGCTATAAGCTTTTCCTGCTTCGATTTTATCTCGTCTTGAGTTGACAGCCTTTCCCATTGAAAGGGCGTGAACGGCTTCGGGATAAACGTAGAACAGGAAACGGAAATTCTTAAAGGTTTGTTTCGCTTTTTCTTTTTGTAACAGTACTTGATTATCGAACATATGCGCCCGATACCTTCCAGATCTTCGTCGGTTTCTGTCGGCAATCCGAGCATAAAATACAGTTTCACCGCGGAATATCCTATGTCAAACGCGCTTTCCGCAGCTTTTATTATCTCGTCTTCGGTTATGTCCTTGTTTATAACGTCGCGGAGTCTTTGCGTACCCGCTTCGGGCGCGAAAGTGAGAGAAACGCGTCTTGCGTCCTGTGCGAATTCTCCGTCGAAACTGTCGGCGCGCAGGGAGGGAAGGGCAAGGGTAACGCCGTCTGGCAAACTGTTTTTAAGGCTTTTTATAAGCCCGCGCAACGAAGGATAATCTCCCGTGGAAAGAGAATTCAGACTGACTTCGTCGTAACCCGTGTTCGCAATGAGCGAGCAAGCCTGTTTAGTCAGCGTTTCCGCGCTTCTGGGGCGCACGGGTCTGTATATGAATCCCGCCTGACAGAAACGGCAGCCTCGGTAACATCCGCGCATAACTTCTATAACCGCCCTGTCGTGGACGCTTTCGCAGTTCGGCACCGTAAAACGTTCGGGAAAAATTGCGCCGTCGAGGTCGTTTATTAAAGCTTTTCTGACTTTATTCGAAAGCGCGGGAACGTAAACTCCGTCAAGTTTGATTATTTCGTCGAAAAACTCTTTCGTCGCTTTGCCGTGTTTGACGTATAAATCAGCGACGTCCGCGTCTACGGATTCGCCGTCGCCGATAAAAACTATATCGACGAAATCCGCGACGGGTTCGGGATTGACCGCGCACGGTCCGCCGATTGCGATAAGCGGATAATTTCCGTTTTCGCGTTCCTTGCGCAAAAGCGGAATACCTGCCAAATCCAGCATATAAAGCATATTAGTGTAAGACAGTTCGAACTGCATAGAGAACCCGAGCATATCGAATTCTTTCAGAGGTTTTTTAAGACCGAGAGAGTAGAGCGGAACTCCGAGTTCTTTAAGTCCCGAACCGAAATCTTTGTACGGAGTAAAACAGAAGTCCGCGGTATATCCGCGCTCGAGTATGCTTTCGGCGACGATTTTTATTCCGAGATTGCTCATACCGACTTCATATAAATCGGGGAAGCACATACAAAAATCAAACGCGCTCGGTCTGAGTGCGGGAGCGCCGAATTCTCCGCCGGTATAGCGCGAGGGTTTTTCGACGCGAAGCAGAAGTTCGCGCAGATTTTCAAGGTTTACAGTCATAATTTAAATTATATAATAACGGAGAAATTTAATCAATAAAAAATAGAGGGTTTAATTGACAATAAATAAGTTTATCTATATAATAGAACCAATCAGGAGTAAAATTTTATGAAAATCGATTTTAAAGGCATAACCGCGGAAGAACTTTCATTCAAGCTTAACCGCGTTAAACTTAAACCGGACGACAAACTCGATATAAAACCTCAGTTTTCGCGTCAGGTGAGAAAAGTGACGGGCAACGAAAAACTAAATTTCATCGCGCTGTCGGTAAAGATTGAATCTACCGAAGCCGAGCCTAAACCTTTCGATATAAACGTAACCCTCGTCGGAGTATTTGAGGTTGAAGTCGCGAACCAGAACGAGGAACGCAATTTCGTAATAGAGGGTACTAAACTTATTTATCCTTACTTGCGTGCCGCCGTTACCAATCTTACGGCAAGCGCGTATATTTCGCCTTTGAATCTGCCTGTAATCACGGGTCCTATTTTTCCCGAGGACAGAGACGTTTATGCGTTCTCGGTCGACAGCAATAAATTAAATTAAATTATGAAATCGTTCCGGCGGGCGTTCTGCGTTCCGCCGGTCTTTTTATCGAGTTGACATTTTAATCGGAACGGGATATAATTTAACCGACATCAATCCGAGAGGAATATTATGAAACTCAAGATATTTGCGGCGGTTTCGGCGTTAGCTATGATTTTCGCTTTAAGCTTTACGGCTTGCGGTGAACGGAAGGAGACTCCGATAATTGAATTTGATTACAAATTTACCAACATAGAAGAGAACGGCGAAACAGTCGGATATAAGTTGGACGGCTTCGCCGACGGGGTAAGCTATTCGGAGGCGGTTATCCCCGATTCGCATAACGGCAAACCGGTGACGGTTATAAGCGAAAAAGCTTTTTATTGCAATTCTGAAATTGTTTCCGTGAGAGTTTCCGACAGCGTGAAGACTGTCGGGAAAGAAGCGTTTTACGGCTGTGAAAATTTAAAAAGCGTGACGTTGGGAAAAGAAACGGTATCGGTCGGCGAATTGTCGTTTGCAGACTGTCCCGCCTTAGAAACCGTAAATTTCGGAGAAAAGCTTAAAACAATCGAGAGTTACGCGTTTTCGCAGTGCGTCGGTCTTTCTTCCGCCGTTTTCCCGTCGGCGCTCGAAAGCATAGGCGAATGCGCGTTCGTCGGATGCGAAAATCTGGAAAGGGCGGTTTTAAACGACGGACTTAAAACGATTTCCGATTGCGCTTTCGGAGGTTGTAAATTATTAAAAGAATTTATAATGCCCGACAGCGTCGCTTCAATAGGCTGGGGCGTAATTATGTTCGAAGCCGGTTCGGTCGGGTTCGTCCCTCCCGGAGATTCGAGCAATAATCTTACGAAAATCGTTATATCGGACAATATTACCGAAATACCCGATTTTGCGTTCAGCAAAAGTAATATAGCGAGTGCGCGGATAGGCAAAAAAGTCCGGACGATAAGATATTCTTCTTTTTACGGCTGCGGACTGTTGGAGAACGTTATTATCCCTGTCAGCGTCGCGAAGATAGAAAGCTACGCTTTTTATAAGTGCGAATCGCTTTCCTCGGTCTATTACGAGGGAACGGCGGAAGAGTGGGCAAAAATCAGTATCGGCAAAAACGGCAACGACGTTTCTACCGCTGATAAGTTCTTCTATTCGGAAACGCGTCCCGAAACGGATGGAAATTATTGGCGGTACGTCGACGGCGTTCCCGTGAAATGGTAAAAAATTAAAACAAGCGTCTCGGTAATTTTTACGGAGACGCTTGTTGTTTTTACAGCATAGGCGAGAACAGATTCAGAACCGCATTTAAAAGCGCGCCGAAAAAACTCATTTTAAAATTATCGCACGTAATTTCGTACGACAGCGAAAGAATTTTATCGAAGTCGGCTTTAATATCCGCTATGCACGGCGAATTGCAGAAAACCGCGCCGCATTCGTAGTGGTGAACAAGGCTTCTGTAATCGAGATTGACCGTACCGACGAAGGCGGCGTTTCCGTCGGCGACCATTTGTTTCGCGTGAATAAACCCGGGAGAATATTCGTAAATCTTTACTCCCGCTTCGAGAAGATAGTTATAGTTCGAACGGGACATATTGAAAATTATTTTTTTATCGGGTATGCTCGGCGTAATTATTTTCACGTCTACTCCGCGGTACGCGGCGTTTCTCAGCGCGCATACGAGATTGTAGTCGGGTATAAGATAAGGCGTGGTCACGTAAACGTATTCCTTTGCCGAGTTGATAATATTGATATAGTTGTTCGAGCCGACGAGTTCTTTGTAGAACGGCTTCGGTCCGTCGCCGAACGGATGTATATAGCCTTCTTCCTCGAAACGTTCGTATTCGATATCGAGATATTTTGAGTAATCGGAAAAACTTTTCGCCGACGCGTCGAACATCTGTAAAAACATTGCCGTGAAATTTCCGACTGCGGAGCCCTGTATTTTTACCGCGGTGTCTTTCCAGTATCCGAAACGTTTCTTTTTGTTTATATATTCGTCCGCGATATTCATACCGCCCGTATAAGCGCATTTACCGTCGATAACCGTGATTTTTCTGTGGTCGCGGTTATTGTGGATTCCCGATAGCACGGGTCTGAACGGGTTGAATTTGATACAGTTGACGCCCTCTTTTTTAAGTTTCTTATAATAGCTGCCGCTTACTAACCCCGCCGAACCTATATCGTCGTACATAAACCGCACTTCGACTCCTTGTCCGGCTTTTCGTTTGAGTATTTCGTGAATACCGTCCCACATAATTCCGTGTTCGACGATAAAGTATTCCATAAATATAAATTTTTCCGCTTTTTCGAGCTCGGAGAGCAGGTCCGAATAAAAATCTTCGCCGCAACGGAAGTAATTCGCTTTGTTGTGAACGTGTCCCCTGCTGAAAGAGTTTCTTCTGAGATAATATTCTATGCCCGTATTTTTTCCGAGCTCTTTCAATACTTCTTCGTTTTCGTCGGGGGAAAGTTCCGAGTATTTTTTGCATCGGCAGGTTACGTCGACCATTTTTTTATATTGTGCGGTCGGCATTTTCGAGTTGGCGAACATACTGTAAATCACAAGCCCGAAAAACGGCAGAATAAGTATGATTACCAGCCAGGGAGTCTTGAATTCGGGCGGTTCTTTTTTACCGATTATTCCGAAAACTATTAAAAGCCCGAAAATATAGCTAACTATCTGCAATATCACAATATATTGTTCGAATACGAAAAATACGGTAAAAAACGCCGCGAGCTGAACGACGAGCGCAAGAAACGATATGAAGATTTTGCTGAACAGTATTTTCAGAAATTTCATAGCTATTCAAGTTTATCATTTTATATCCGCCGTTGTCAATAGCGGTTACGTGAAAATAAAGCGGGGCGCGTTTTAAACTTACTGCTCAATTATATTGAAATATAATTAAGGCAGTAAACTTCTTTTGTAAATTAAGAGTAAACATTTATAGATGAGATAGTTTATGAAAAGCAGAAGATATTTTTATGAATTTGCAGTAGTTTCATTAATCGTATTATTAATATGCAGCATATTATTGATTCCCAAAAAAGGCGTTTATGCAAATACCGATTTTTCAGAAAATGAAGTAAACGAGCTGAACGATGAAGCAACCGCAAAAGAAATTGTTTCTTATAAAGAGGTTTTTACATATTATTATGAAAAAGTTAAAGTATAGGGTTTGAAGATTTTATAGATAGTTATTATTCTCAAAATCAAACAATTGGAGAGTTTTCCGACAGTATTACCGTTGATGAGTTTACTGAAAAATTTGAAAAAGAGCAGGAAGTTTTCGAAGATATTCACGGTCTGATGCCTATGGGCGAAATTATTGAAATATTATCCCCGGATGAAGATTATATTCTTGGCCCGAATTTAAATAATAACTTGCCTACGGGAGCAAATGACTTTAATTATATTCCTGATTATGAAGCATTTGATTATTCTATAATATCTGTCGGCGATATAGCTTTTGAAGGAGGTTCGAAATCAGCGGCTAAACACGCGGCCTTTATATATCAAACCAGGCAACCTTCTTGTTACGGAGAGTATGTCCAAACTATTGAAGCGGTTGCAGGAGGGGTTCAGTATGGTTTGCTGGACGATGATAGAATGGTAAGGTTTGGTATAAGTATATTTCGCATTTATAGAGCAACGGAATTGGGGGTAGTGGCTAATGCAAGACAGTTTATAGAATCGCAATTAGGAAAACCCTATTCTTTAAATTATACCCGAACGAAAACCGAACGTAATTCTAAAAGTTGGTATTGTTCTGAATTGATTTTTGCTGCGTACTATAATGCAGGTATGGATATTTGCAGTACAAGAGAATTTGAGTTTAATCCGGATAATATGCCTTGTCTGCCTGTTTATTTGACAAGAGGTATGCTGTCTGCACAGATTAATTTAAATAATAAATATTTACGTCTTAGCATAGAGAAATTTAATGATTCTTGGTTGTGGAATAAAGCATATTGGACGATAAAAATAACTAATTCAAATTATAATGATATAACCGTTTATTATAACTCGAAAATGTGTTATACTGCTGACGCGAAAGACTGGCAAAAGTTGAAAGATGTCAATGAAATTATTGTTGGCGCAAGGTCTTCTGTAAGTGTAAATATTTATCAGAATTTATCTGCGACTTCTGTAGCGACTTCATTTTTATCGGACGGTTATCGATTTGTTACATACGGAACCGAACTTTCCAAAGTGGATTTTACAATTGTTAATGGGAATAATAAAATTGCATTATGATGAATAACAAAAAAAACCGCAAGATACCTTTAATGATTTATCCGTGTATTGTCGGATTTTGTCTTTTTCTGACCTCGGCAATCGTCGGTTGTTTCGTCACGCAAAGCGGCGTAAGTTTTATTATTTTGGCGGGGTTTGCGGTTTTCGTTCTGTTATCTTTTATACAGATAAAAATTCTTGATAAAATGCAGTCGATGCGGGAAACGGTGCTCGTTTTTAATTTACTGCTGTTTATAAAGACGGCTGTAATTTTCTGTATGTTTTTGTTCCGCGGAGCGTTCGGAAATATTCATTACGGCGATTTCGTACATATATTTCACACCTGTCTGCTTTTCGGTTGCGTTTTGTTTATAATTGCGAATTTTTATTTCGAAAAAATTTGCTTGATAAACGCCGTCTTGAAAAACGGCGGACGCGCTATGCTAAAAGACAGTGTTCCGAAGTTTTTGAGGCTTGCGCTCAACTGTTATCCGCTGATTTTTTCCGCTTTTATCTTTGCAACGGTAATAATATTTATTCTCGCGGAAGGGGTTGTGGGTCCGTTATGGCTGCTTTCGACTTTTATCGTATACTCTCTTTTAAACGCTGTCGGATACGTATTGCTGCTCGGCGAAAACAAACTTTTAACGGTTATATTTTTCGTTTTCGTATCGCTCGCTAAATATGCGGTTGCTTTTTCGGCGTTTCTCGTGTTCGTGCCGTCGGCGTCCGTCGGGGAGACGAGAGTATTTTATAAAGCGTATACGGTATTTGAATATATTGATTTGTGCTTATTGAGTATGAGTATTATAGCGGATGCGTTTGCCGTCTTTTATATTTTCCGCGAATTGAAAAGAAACCTGCGCAAAGAAGGCTGACGCGTTTAAAAATTCTTTTAAAAAAACTTAAAAACGATTGACACCCGCTGTTTTTTGTGTTAAACTGCCTGTACACCAACGAATGGGGGTGTAATTTTTTTGTACGGAGTTTTCTAAAATGAAAGCATCAACAAGGGCTAAAATAACTTTCGAATGCACCGAATGCAAACGCAGAAATTACGACAGCTATAAGAATAAACGTAACGACCCCGACAGGCTTACTATTTCCAAATACTGCCCTTTCTGCAAAAAACACACCGAGCATAAAGAAACGAAGTAATTTCACGGCGCAGCGTGCGTGAAAAGGAGTTATTATGGCGCAGAAAAACGATAACAAAGTTAAAAAACCCAATATTTTCGTCAGAATGGGCAGGAAGATAAAAGAAACTTTTTCAGAATTGAAAAGAGTTACCTGGCCTACGTTCCCGAAAGTCGTAAAAGCGACCTGCGTGGTTTTGGTCGTAGTTGTTATCTTTACCGTTGTAGTTACCGCTATTAACTACGGTTTGCAGGAACTTTTGAACGTTGTAACCAATATCAAGGGTATCGGAGAATAATAAATGGTAGACGTTACTACTACGCCGTGCTGGTATATTCTTCACACGTACGCGGGTTACGAGTCGATGGTGAAAGATAACTTAGAGCGGCTTATAGAAAACAATAATTTGCAGGAAATGATTTTCGACGTCAAAATTCCTATGGAACAGACTATCGAAGAGAAAAACGGCAAGCGCAAAGTAGTAGAGCGCAAGCTGTTGCCTTGCTACGTTTTCATAAAAATGATTTATTCCAATCAGCTTTGGTACTGGGTTACCAATACGAGAGGAGTAACGGGTTTCGTCGGTCCTATGGGCAGACCTATTCCTTTGAAAGAAGCCGAAATACGCAAGATGCGTCTTGAAGAAAGAATCGTGGAGGGCGAGTTTGCCGTCGGCGATAAAATCAGCGTAGATTCCGGTCCTTTGGAGGGTTTCGAGGGAACTATTACGGAACTCAACGATTTAGCTCAGAAAGCGAAAATCAACGTTCAGATGTTCGGACAGAATACCGACGTGGAAGTCGAGTATATACAGATAAAGAAACTGGACGTTTAATCGAGATAACGGCGTAAAACTGCGAACGGCGGATATTGCAGACGTCGGACGGTTTTTCGTTATTATAGATTTCAACGTGTTTTAATACGCGTGAAATCAAAGTTGTGGGAGAACACGTTAAATTTTTTAGTGCACTGGCGCGTTCGCAAGTACCACACGGAGGAATATTTTATGGCAAAAAAGATTACTGCTGTAGTTAAATTACAGCTCCCTGCCGGTAAAGCTACTCCCGCGCCTCCCGTAGGTTCTACGCTTGGCCCTCACGGTATCAACATACCCGGCTTTACCAAGGAATTCAACGC
>CAJUHC010000024.1:7515-21265 GCA_910586345.1 uncultured Christensenella sp. | reverse complement strand
AGCCGCGAAACGCATATTTCTGCCGCCCTTGACGGTCTTGGTTACTCTGTTAACCTGAATGAGCTTTTTGATTAAGCCGTCGTCTTCCTGCCTACGTCTTTGTTCTCTTCTTGCAGGTCTTTCTTTCTTTTCTTCCATAATAAGCTCCTTAGAAATTCAGTCCGGCTTCTCTTGCGCCGTCCGCTACCGCCTGAACGCGACCGGTATAAATATAACCGCCTCTGTCGAACACGACCGCTTTAACGCCCTTTTCAAGAGCTTTCTCAGCCGCCTTCTTTCCTACAACCTTTGCAGCTTCGGTTTTAGTCATATCCTTTATTTCAGCCTTTACGTCCTTTTCCATCGTGGAAGCAGAGCAAAGCGTTACGCCTTTCGTATCGTCAATGAGCTGTACGTAAATGTGGTTAAGACTTCTGTAAACGCTGAGACGGGGAGCTTCCGCCGTGCCGGAGACCTTTTTACGGACTCTTTCGTGACGGCGCTGCCTTTCACTGTTTTTATCTATTTTCTTAATCATAATTTTTTACCTCTTACTTCTTGCCCTTGCCGCCCGTCTTGCCTTCCTTACGCTCGATTACTTCGTCGCTGTAAGCGATGCCGTAACCGTGATAAGGTTCGGGAACTCTGATTTTGCGGATATTCGCGGCGGTCTGACCGACCAAGGTTTTATCGATACCGGAAACCACGATTTCGTTCGCGCTGGGGCATTCGAGTTTAACTCCCGCGGGCTCTGCAAAGTCTACGGGATGAGAGAAACCGACGTTGAGAACGACTTTGGCTCCCTGCTTCGCAACCTTCCAGCCGACGCCGTTTACTTTAAGCGTCTTTTTATATCCTTCGGTTACGCCTACGACCATATTGTGCAAAAGTGCGCGGTACAGTCCGTGTTTAGCGTTGGAATCCGCGGTTTTGCCCGTATTGAGTACGTGCGCTTCCGCTCCTTCGAGCTTAATTTCTATATCCCCGACAACCTGCTGCGTAAGCGTACCTTTCGCGCCTTTAACGGTCAGAAGTCCGTTTTCAAACGTAATGCTTACTCCTGCGGGAATCGCTACGGGTAATTTACCTATTCTCGACATACTTAAATTACCTCCTTACCAGATATAGCAAAGCACTTCGCCGCCTACGTTCGCGGCCTTTGCCTGCCTGTCTGTCATTATTCCTTTGTTCGTGGAAAGTATCGCAATTCCGAGTCCGTCGAATACCTTGGGCATATTTTCTACGCCGGCGTAATTTCTGAGTCCGGGTTTGGAAACTCTTTGGAGTCCGTTTATAACAGACTTTCTTTTGCCTGCGTATTTAAGCGTAAGCTGAAGTTTGCCGTTGTAGCCGTCTTCGATAAGCTTAACGTCGGAAACGTATCCTTCGTTAAGTAAAATATCAGCGATTGCTTTCTTCATATTGGATGAGGGAATCTCAACCGTGTCTTTATTTACCATTATCGCATTTCTGATGCGAGTGAGCATATCTGCTATAGGGTCTGTCATCTCTTAATATCTCCTTACCAACTCGATTTCTTAACGCCGGGGATTTGTCCCTTGTAAGCAAGGTTTCTGAAACAGATACGGCAAACTCCGTACTTTCTGAGAACCGCGTGGGGTCTTCCGCATATAGAACATCTCGTATATGCTCTCGTCGAGTATTTAGCAGGCTTTTGCTGCTTATTTATCATTGCTTTCTTTGCCATAACTCTTCTCCTTACTTCTTAAAGGGCATACCCATTGCCCTTAAAAGCTCTCTGGCTTCCTCATCCGTCTTAGCGGTGGTAACGAAGCAGATGTCCATACCTCTTATCTTCTCGACCTGGTCGTACTGGATTTCGGGGAAGATAAGCTGTTCCTTAACGCCCATACAGTAATTGCCTTTGCCGTCGAAACTGTCTGCGGGAACGCCTCTGAAATCGCGCACTCTCGGAAGAGCGATGGATATGAATTTATCGAAGAAATTGCACATCATCTGTCCGCGGAGCGTAACTTTGAGTCCGATAGGCATACCTTCGCGCAATTTGAAATTTGCGACTGATTTCTTTGCTTTGCAAAGTATAGGCTGTTGTCCCGTTATAATCTTGATTTCGTTCTGCGCCATCTGAATCGATTTCGCATTGTCCTTTATATCGCCTAATCCCGAGCTCACTACGATTTTAACAAGCTTGGGAACCTGCATCGGGTTCTTATAACCGAATTTTTTGGTAAGCGCGGGAACGACTTCTTTTTCGTAATTTTCGATTACTCTCGATTTGTATTCTTTCTTAGCCATATCGTCCTTCCTTATTCTGCCTTATCTCCCGAAGAAGTTTCGGTTTCTTCTTTCTTCGCGCGCTTTCTTACGCGTTTCTTGGTTTCCTCTTTCTTCGCGCTCTTAGCCGCTTTACCCGCATAAGCTTTGTCGAGAACCGCGCCGCACTTGGGACATACCCTGTGTTTCGCCTTTCCTTCGACGTTATACTTTATACGTATAGCTTTATCGCACGAAGAGCAGACTACCATTACGTTGGAAACGTCGATAGGCCCTTCGATTTCGACAATCTTGGAAACTTCGTTTGCCTTTCTTGCTTTTTTCGCTTTCTTGTGAATGTTTACACCTTCAACCGTAACGGTTGCGTTCTTGGGAGACGTTGCAATTACCTTGCCCTGCTTGCCCGCATACTTACCGGTGATAACCAATACATTATCATTCAATTTTACGTTCATAGCTTATCTCCTTGATTAAAGAACTTCGGGTGCGAGAGATATAATCTTCATATAGTTCTTTTCTCTCAATTCTCTTGCAATCGGTCCGAAAATACGCGTTCCGCGAGGTTCCTGATTGTTACCGATTATTACCGCGGCGTTATCATCGAATCTGATGTACGTGCCGTCGTCGCGTCTTATGCCTTTGCTCGTGCGGACAATTACCGCCTTGACGACTTCGCCTTTCTTGACCGCGCCGCCGGGGTTAGCGGTCTTTACCGAACAGACTATAACGTCGCCGATGTTTGCGGTTCTTCTGAACGAACCGCCGAGCACCTTTATACACATAAGCTCTTTGGCGCCGCTGTTGTCCGCGGCTTTGAGCCTTGTCTGAGGTTGTATCATAAAAATTCTCCTGTTTTTGAACTTACAACTTTTTTGTTTTGCAGAGGATTGCGCCGCGCCCACATAAGCGAGGGGAGTATCCCGCTCTCCATTGAACGCAAGACGGCAATCATATCATATTTGTCTGTTTATTTTTTAACATTTACGCCGAAAAATGCAAGTGCGGATTCATTTCGCACGTTAAGCATTTTTACGACCATAGCAACCTCACGGAAAATATGCGCAAGCAGATTTTCGTGAACTTGTTTATTTTGCTTTTTCTATGATTTCGGCAACGCGCCAGTTCTTATCCTTTGAAAGCTTGCGCGTTTCTACGATTTTAACCGTATCGCCCTCGCCGCACTCGTTATTTTCATCGTGCGCCTTGAAACGTGTGGTTCTCGTGATTGTCTTTTTATAGAGGGGGTGTTTGCGGTTTTCTCTTACGGAAACTATAACCGTCTTATCCATTTTATCGGAAACGACTATACCCACTCTCTCTTTACGAAGATTTCTCTCTTCCATCTCTTTATCTCCTTACGCCTTTAACTGTCTTGCACGGATAACCGTGTTCACGCGAGCGATGTCCTTTTTAACAAGGTTTATCGACAGGGGATTTTCAAGCTGACCGCTTGCGTGGCGGAAGCGAAGATTGAAAAGCTCGCTTTTAAGCTCTTTGAGCTTTTTTTCGAGTTCTTCGTCGCTTAAATTAACTATTTCCTTAGCCTTCATTAGCTTCACCGCCTTCTGCTTCTTTCTTCACAAACTTGCATTTGATAGGAAGCTTGTGACTTGCAAGGCGCATTGCCTCCCTTGCAATATCTTCGGGTACGCCCGCCATTTCGAACATTACTCTGCCGGGCTTAACTACCGCTACCCAGTACTCGACCGAGCCTTTACCGGAACCCATACGGGTTTCCGCGGGCTTCTTGGTAATGGGTTTATGAGGGAAAATATCTATCCAGACTTTTCCTCCGCGCTTAATGAATCTCGTCATAGCGATACGCGCCGCTTCTATCTGGTTGGAAGTTATCCAAGCGCATTCTTCCGCGACCAAACCGTACTCGCCGTAAGCGATTTTATTTCCTTTCTGCGCGGTACCCTTCATTCTGCCGCGGTGCTGTCTTCTTCTTTTAACTCTCTTGGGGATTAACATATTATTCTTCGCCTCCGTCCGAGATTATCAGCTTCTTTGCGCCGGAAAGGACTTCGCCCTTATAAATCCAGCACTTTACGCCCAACACGCCGAACGTGGTGTGAGCTTCCGCAAAGCCGTAATCTATGTCCGCACGTATCGTTTGAAGGGGAATAGAACCGTCGTGATAGCTTTCGCTGCCTGCGATTTCTCTTCCGTCGAGTCTTCCGCTGACGGTGATTTTAACGCCCTTTACGCCCGTTTTGGAAACTTTCGAAATCTGCTGTTTTACAGCTCTTCTGTAAGATACGCGCTTTTCGAGCTGGGAAGCCACGGCTTCCGCAACCAACTGCGCGTCCTGGTCGATTTTGTCGACTTTTCTGACGTTTATTATAATAGATTTGCCTTTCGTAAGCTTAGCCAAATCTTTTTTGATTACCTCAATTTCGGAACCCGCTTTACCGATAAGCACACCGGGACGTCCCGTATATATGCCTATTTCGACCTTGTTCGCCGCTCTTACGACTGTAATTTTACTGATTGCCGCGTCGTAATACTTCTTCTTTAAAAAGGTACGGATATCGTTGTCTTCTTTGAGGTTAGCGCCGAACGCTTTCTTGTCAGCGTACCACTGGGTGTCCCAGGGCTTGATAACGCCGACTCTTAAACCGTGAGGATTAACTTTCTGTCCCATATATCTTCTCCTTATACCTTCTTCGCGTCGAGTATTACGGTGACGTGGCTCGTTCTTTTAAGTATCGCGTGACCGCGTCCCTTGGAAACGGGCTGCATTCTCTTCAAATGAGGACCGCCGTCGGCAAACGCTTCCGCTACTATCAAATCGCTTCTGTCCATACCGTTGTTATGTTCTGCGTTCGCCGCAGCCGAAAGAAGAACTTTCCTCACTTCGGCGCTGCCGCCCTTATTGCAATAGCTGAGAATAGCGTCGGCTTCCTCAACCGATTTACCGCGGATAAGCGCGAGAACCGTTCTGACTTTATAGGGGGAAAGTCTCAAATATTTCGCCGTTGCGTAAGGACGCTTATCCTTAGTTGCGGCAATTTTTTCAACTTTTTTATTCATATTGCTTGCCATAACTTAAACTCCTTACTTCTTGGCGGTTTTAGCCGCGTGTCCCTTGAACGTTCTCGTAGGAGCAAACTCGCCGAGCTTGCAACCTACCATATCTTCGGTTACGTATACGGGAACGTGTTTTCTTCCGTCGTAAACCGCAATCGTGTGTCCAACCATCTGGGGGAATATCGTTGTCGCGCGCGACCAAGTCTTAACGACTTTCTTCTCGCCGGCAGCGTTCATCGCCTCAATCCTTGCCATAAGTCTTCCTTCGGCATAAGGTCCTTTCTTAACGCTTCTTGACATTATCTATTCCTCCTTTAATTAATTCTCTTCAAGATAAACTTGGAAGTAGGATTCTTCTTCTTTCTCGTCTTATAACCGAGAGCAGGTTTGCCCCAAGGGGTCATAGGACCGGCGTGTCCGACAGGGCTCTTGCCTTCGCCGCCGCCGTGAGGGTGGTCGCAGGGGTTCATAACGGAACCGCGGACCGTGGGTTTAACTCCGAGATACCTCGTCTTACCCGCTTTGCCGAGATGAATAATCTCGTGTTCGACGTTGCCTACCTGTCCGATAGTAGCTCTGCATTTAACGGAAACGAGTCTCATTTCTCCGGAAGGCATTTTCAAAGTCGCGTAAGCGCCCTCTTTTGCCATAATCTGAGCCGAGATTCCCGCCGCTCTCGCAATCTGCGCGCCTCTGCCGGGCTGAAGCTCGATTGCGTGAACTACGGTACCTACGGGTATATCCGCAAGCGCGAGAGTATTGCCCGCCTTAATGTCCGCGCCGGTGCCCGAAAGCACTTTGTCACCGACGTTAAGACCTACGGGCGCGAGGATGTATCTCTTCTCGCCGTCCGCATAAGCGAGCAGAGCGATATGCGCGGACCTGTTAGGGTCGTACTGTATACTCTTAACCGTTGCGGGGATACCGTCCTTATTGCGCTTGAAGTCTATAATTCTGTATTTCGTTCTGTTGCCGCCGCCTATATGACGAACGGTTATTTTGCCTTGGTTGTTTCTGCCGCCAGACTTGCGCTTATCGTGAAGCAAGCTTCTTTCGGGTTTGTCTCCCGAAAGCTCGGTATACGCGCTTACCGTCATAAAACGGCGCGCCGGCGAAGTGGGTTTATACCTTTTTACTGCCATTGTCTTTTCTCCTTACGATAACGAGTTGAAGAACTCAATCGCCTTAGAGTCAGCCGTAAGCTGAACGATTGCCTTCTTGTAGTCGGGCGTATATCCTTCGTTTCTGCCCATTCTCTTTAACTTGCCGTGACAGTTTACGGTGTTAACGCTCTTCACGTCTACTCCGAAAAGCTTTTCGACCGCAAGTTTAATCTGCGTCTTGTTTGCCGATTTTTTAACTATGAAAGTATATTTTTTATCGGCTATTCCGTCGTAACCCTTTTCCGTGAGGAGGGGTTTCAAGATAATATCTTCAGCAACCATTATACTCCGTAGACCTCCTCTATTTTCTGAACGGCGGCTTTCGTCAAAACCACCTTAGCATTGGCTACCACTTCATAAGTCGAAATCTGCTGTACGGGCAAAGTCGAAAGTTTTTCGATATTCTGCGCCGCGCGGATAACTTTTATATCGTCGTTGTCCATAACGACTACCGCACTCTTGTCCAGCTTCAACGCTTTCTGGAAAGCAACCATCTCTTTGGTCTTGCCGTCTTTGACCGAAAGACTGTCTATTACGAGAAGCTCGCCGTCCGCAACTTTCTTGGAAAGCGCGGATACAAGCGCCGCCGCCTTAGCCTTTTTATTCATATCCTTGGAAAAATCGCGGCTCTTGGGCGCGAATACCACGCCGCCCTTTATCCACTGGGGAGCTCTGATAGAACCCTGACGCGCATTGCCGGTGCCCTTCTGTCTCCAAGGTTTTCTTCCGCCGCCGCGGACTTCGGTACGCGTAAGCGTAGATTTCGTTCCCTGTCTTTCGTTAGCGAGACGGGTTACGACCGCCTGATGAATCAGCGGCTCGTTGTACTCGGCTCCGAACACCTTTTCGCTTAAATCTATCGTTCCGGCTTCTTTGCCGTTCATTTTATAAACTTTTATTGTAGGCATTTCTCTTCTCCTTATTTAACGGTGTCGTTAATAGTCACGACGCTTCCGTTAGCTCCGGGAACCGAACCCTTTATAAGCAGGCAGTTCCTTTCCGTATCGACTCTTATTATTTCGAGATTCTGAACGGTCGTAGCTTCCTGACCATAGTGACCGGGCAAGTTCTTGTGCTTGAACACGCGCGAAGGAGCGCTTATCGAACCCATTGAGCCGGGTTCTCTGTGTACGGGACCGACGCCGTGCGTCTCTTTAAGTCTTTGCTGGTTCCAGCGTTTGATTACGCCTGTGAAACCGTGGCCTTTCGAAACGCCGTGCACGTCTACCTTATCGCCCGCCGCGAATACGTCCGCTTTTACTTCCTTGCCGACTTCGTAAGACGAAAGGTCCGCAAGTCTGAATTCTTTCATAACTTTGCAAGGCTTAACGCCGGCTTTCTTGTACTGACCGAGTTCCGCTTTGGTGAGGGCCTTTTCCTTCGCCTCGTCAAAACCGAGTTTCAATGCGGAGTATCCGTCTTTTTCAACAGTTTTGATTTGAACTACGGGGCAGGGACCGGCCTCGATTACGGTTACGGGAATTACTTTCCCTTCCGGAGTAAATATCTGGGTCATACCCGCTTTACGTCCGATGATTGCTTTATTCATTGATAAAGTTCCTCCGTTTAAAAATTTATATTCCGTGATACCGCGTCCCGCCGTTCCGCCGAATCCGTATATTATATATATGGTATATACGATTTATCGTCGTCTGCGCTCCGTAGAGTATCCGTAAAAGCAACAGTTATAATTTAATCTTAATATCAACGCCCGCGGGAAGATGAACCGTATCTAAAAGTTTCGCGTTCGGCGTATAGATATCTATAATTCTTTTGTAAGTTCTCTGTTCGAACTGTTCGCGACTGTCCTTATATTTGTGGGGCGAGCGGAGAATAGTCACAATCTCTCTCTCCGTGGGAAGGGGAATGGGTCCCGAAATTTTAGCGCCGCTCTTTTTCATAGTTTCGACGATACGCGCCGCCGCGAGGTCTACGAGTTCGTGGTCGTAAGCCGCAAGTTTAATTCTGATTTTCTGTCCTGCCATTTTAACAACTCCTTTTTATACTAACGAAATTTAAGTCAACTTAACCGTGTGTATCGCACTTTTTAACATAAATAAAAAGCTGCGGTTAGTCGCAAGAGTCAGGCTCTTACATTTGTCAGCGTAAATTATCTGTTCCGTCAGCTCAACGGATTTTTGCAGTAACTTCACGCCTCAACCCTATACATTACGGTCATACGGTTTAATACCGCATATATTGACACGCTAAACTATTATAACGGCTTGTCAACGCAAAGTCAAACGAATTATGCATATTTTTTGGAATTTTTTACAAAAAATTTTTATAATTTCGTTACTTAATCATTACGTTACCCCCCCCCTCGTTCTTCCGCATCTCCCTACCTCATTCTGAACGGGCGAAGTTAAGAAATGTACCTCAGAAAACGGCATAGCATAGAACTCCTTAGTCTGCGGGTTCAAGACGGCGGAAAAGTCCAGGATAACAAAAATAGTCCTGCCCGAAACCTAAAAATCATTTTCGGGCAGGACTATTTAAGTTTTAATTTTTATGTATCAATTCCAACTTCTTTTTCCGCCGTTTTACGGATTTCATCCGGAACTATTACCGTACCCGTACGGCTATATTCAGTCGTCCACGAACGCGCGTTTCCATTATATAAAAATTCAAGCGAAGTTCCCGCAAGTTTTCCGTTAACGAAACTAATCCTAAAAATATCGTCTTCACCGCCGGAACTTAGATTACTCGTTTGATAATAATAGTCGCCTTTTTCTTCGTCATATGAAAACTTTCCGAAATTATCTGCTATATCTTCAAAATAATGATTAATAGCAAACATACCGTAAAAATTCAAATAATACGCATACACATCTTTATAAAAATCACATTCAAACAATGTAATATTCGTGTTATCGTTTGTTTTCGAATAACTAATACTTACCCCGTCTTTAACTTCCCATATGTATGTATCATTAACCGATTCTTCAACTTGTCCGTTATGATTTTCAACCGACTTACCAATCATCCTTACAGCTTTGTTCTTATAGTCAAAAACATAGCTATCTATTCCTTCTTTTTTATACCCCTCGTATGTTTCCGACGTCTTCGCGGAAACAGTGAAATTGTATAAGGATAATTCTTCAACGGCTTCAACGTTTATTTCATCAAACGCTTTTTCCCACTCGGACTTTGTTACCGTTTTTACGATAACTTCTTCGTTTATACTATCTTCTTCTTTGACAATATCTTCTTCTTTTACGCCGCAAGCAGCAAAACTAAATACCAACATCGCCGCAAACGCACACGCCGTAAAAGCTGTTACAATCTTTTTCATAATTCATCTTCCTCAGTCGTCATATTTAAAATTAATATATTCATTATATCCAACAATTTGTAGGACGTCAACAAAATGTAGAATATATTTATATAAAATTTTAAATATGAAAAACAATTATTTCGGTAAAATAATTAAAGATTTGAGGTTAGAAGAAGGAATTTCACAACGAGAATTAGGCAACAGACTAAACGTTTGCAACCAAACTGTGAGTTTTTGGGAGAACGGGCAGCGCGAACCCGATTTAGACACTCTTTTAAAAATAGCAAAATATTTTTAAGTATCTACAGATTACCTGCTTGGCAACGAAGATTAAGCCCGCACATTCTGAATTTTTACGGGTAATATTGCAAATTTTTTACCTGCCCTATTGAAATGACGATATTTATATAGTATAATGGATATAGAACCGCTATGGCGGGATAAGGGGAATAAAAAAATGAATATTACGGCAAAAGACATCAGAAACGTGGCCGTTATCGGACACAGCGGCGAAGGAAAAACCACTCTCTGCGAAGCAATGCTTTTTAACGGCGGAGCAATCGAAAGAATGGGCAAAGTCGAAGACGGAACAACCGTTACGGACTTCGACGAACTCGAAAAAAGCAAAAAGACTTCTATCTACGCTTCGGTAGCGTATTTTATGTGGAAAGGCGTAAAAATCAACGTTATCGATTTACCCGGTTTTTACGATTTCGAAGGCGAAAGACACGAGGGCTTGGCCGCGTGCGGAGCGGCTATTCTGGTAATAGGCGCGAACGGTATTCTTCCCATAGGGGCGGAAAGCGTTGTCGACTACTGTTTAAGACTCGGAAAACCTCTGGTCATTTTCATTAACGGTATGGATAAAGCCAACGCAGATTACGCAAATACTCTGCGCGCACTCGAAGAAAAATACGCGGGAAAACTCGCGCCCATACAACTTCCGGTTATGTCCGACGGAAAAATGACGGGATACATAAACGTTATACAGGAGAAATGCTATAAGTTCTCATCTCAGGGGCCGCAGGAAACGCCCATACCCGACGGGCTTAAAAAGCAAATGAGCGAAATGCAGTCGAGTCTTATGGAATCAGCCGCCGAAAATGACGAAATTCTGCTCGACAAATACTTCGAAAACGGAGAACTTTCCAAAGACGAAACGATACACGGCGTAAGGCGCGGTATTGCGACGGGCGGAGTTATTCCCGTAATGGCGGGAAGCGCGCTTCAAAACCGCGGAGTTATAAACCTTTTAGACGAAATAGTCAGATATATGCCGACTGCCGACGAGAGAAGAAATTCGCTCGCAACCGACCTTACGGCAGACGAAATCGTAAACGTCGTCTGCGAGGAAGACGGACCGTTCGCCGCGCAGGTATTCAAGACCGTGCACGACCCCTACTCGGGAAAACTCAACTATATAAAAATTTTCCGCGGCAGGTTGAAATCGGGTATGACGTTATACAACCCCAATTCTAATACAGAAGAGCGTATCGGACAGATTTTTATGCTGAAAGGGAAAAAGTGCGAACTCGTGAACGAGCTGACGGCGGGCGATATAGGCGCCGTCAACAAACTCGCCGCCACAAACACGGGAGATACTCTTTGCGCGCTCGGCACCAAGATTATGTTCGACCCCGTGCGATTCCCCCGCCCCGCGCTTTCGCTCGCCGTCAGACCCGTCAATAAGGGCGAAGAAGATAAAATGTTTTCGGGTTTTTCCAAAATGACCGAGGAAGACTACACGTTTTCCGTTGACAAAAACGCCGAAACGGGCGAGCTTATTTTAAGCGGTCAGGGCGAAGTGCATCTCGAAATACTCGCAAAAAAACTCAAACTGCGCTACGGTATAGACGTTAAACTCTCCGAACCGCGTATACCTTACCGCGAAACGATACGCTCGGTATCCGACGCGGAAGGAAAACATAAAAAACAATCCGGAGGACACGGGCAGTACGGGCACTGTAAAGTACGCTTCGAGCCGTGCGGAGAACATTTCCTATTCGCCGACGAAGTGGTCGGCGGAGCCGTTCCCAGACAGTATATACCCGCGGTCGAAAAAGGACTTAAAGAGTGTATGTCGCACGGAGTGCTCGCAGGTTATCCCGTTACGGGCGTTAAAGCGGTTCTTTACGACGGAAGCTATCACGACGTCGATTCCTCCGAAATGGCGTTTAAAGCCGCGGCGGCAATAGCTTTTAAAGAAGGAATAAAGAAAGCGTCGCCCGCACTGCTCGAACCCGTTATGAAACTTAAAGTCGCCGTAAACGGCGAATACCTCGGCGGAGTTATGGGGGATATTTCAAAACGAAGAGGAAGAATTTCCGACAGCCGCACCGACGGCGAAATCACAACGGTAATAGCCGAAGTTCCGCTTTCGGAGACGGCTAAATACTCCACGGATTTAAGAGGACTTACGCGCGGTCAGGGAAAGTTCACTTTGGAATTTTTAAGATACGAAGAAGTACCGCCGCAACTCGCGGAAAAAATAATCGCAAAAGAGAAAACAGTCTGATAAAAAACGCGTCCGAAGCTTTAAAGCTTCGGACGCGTTAATATTACGATAAACTATTGCGTTCTTTTAACAGTTCGATGTGGAGGATAATATCGTCCAGCGTGCGCGCAGGCGTACCGAGTTTTTTATCAAGCTCCGCAATCTGCTTATCTATTTCGGCAATCCGGCTCGCTTTGTCCGTGTATGATGTGAGTAACGTGATTTTCATAAGTTTCCTCCGTTCGGCGCGCAATTTATACGCTCCCTTTATTTGTAGTTTCATATTAACATATAAGACAAAAAAAGACAAAAAATATTACAGATAATTTTTACGTTCGCCAAAAGTAGAATAATTTCGACATTTTACAACAAAATCTTAACGACAAATTTTATCAAAAAACGCGGAGCTTTTTGCTCCGCGTTTTTATATTCAGTAATAAGTTACTACCTGTTCTTCGGGTGCTTCCGCCGTTTCGAGTTTTTCCGCAATCAGAACCGGACCCTCGGCGCGGTAGACGGAATTGTATTCGTAAGCTATTTTCGCGGTTACCGTGAGCCAGTCCCGCGTATTTATATCTTTGAGCAGTCCGCTTGTTTTTACCGCGAACCCGTCGTAAGAGATGTCCGCCTCGCAACAGGTCATAATATGTCTGCCGAGCACTATATAGCCTGCGGGAACTCTCTTGGATACCGCCGCCATCCCCTTGAAACGAACCCGTTTCCCGATATAGTTCTTTGCTTTTTCAGCCATTTCACGATAGAACCAAGCGAAATCCCTGTCCGCGATTTCTATTATCGGCGCGTCTACGTCGAACGGAAGAGGGTCCTCTATTTCGTCGAACTCGGCTTTCCCGCCCAAATATTCGTAAACTATATCCGGACGGCGCGATACGCCTCTGACGATTTTATGAAATTCCGTTTTTTCGTATTCTCCCTTGAAACGGTTGAAGACGACCATCTGAGTCATTTGAACTTTATCGAAAACGAGCTGACGCATATTAGCGTTGTAATTCAGAAACGTACCCGCATCGAAAAAGGTCATTATCTGGTTTATTACCCAGCTTTCGGGCATAGCGTCGAATAATTGCTGTAACAGCCACGTGCCGTTATACTCTACGACAACCCTCTGCGCTTTATGCTTTTGCGTCAGTCTCTCCAAATTCTCTGCGTTGAGCTCTTCCGCGCTTTCAAGCGTGACGGCGACAACGTTTCCCACCGCGAATTTTTCGGGTTCGTATTCTTCTATCCCCTCTTCGCAAATTAAAAGCAAAGTGCGTTCGCCCGTTTCCATTCTCGGGTCTTCGAGCGTTTCCTGTATGAATTTTGTTTTGCCCGATTCCAGAAAACCGAGAAATAAATAAACCGATATATCTTCCATAACCTTACGTTAACGGCGTATCTTTATTGCTTTTACGATACCCCGACTTTTCTCAAATCAAACGTTAACCTTACGTTAACGGCGTATCTTAACTTCTTTTGCGATACACCGACTCTTCTCAAATCAAACGTTAACCTTACGTTAACGGCGTATCTTAACTTCTTTTGCGA
>CAJUHC010000024.1:0-7415 GCA_910586345.1 uncultured Christensenella sp. | reverse complement strand
TACACCGACTCTTCTCAAATCAAACGTTAACCTTACGTTAACGGTGTATCTTTATTGCTTTTACACTAAACCGCCGTCCCGAAAAAAATCAAACGTTAAATAATTTTTTTAATTCTTCTTCGTTTATCCTGCTTCCTATCACGCACAGCCTACCCGTATATGAAGCGGAACCTTTACGAACTTCGTACTCTTCCGGAATATAATCGAAATGCAGCCAATTTCCGTCCGTACAGGCAACTATACCCTTGGCGCGCAAAACCGTTCCGAACCTTTTCCCGTCGCAAAGCACAGACAACGCGTTTTTAAGTTCTTCCTCAGAAAACCTTTTGCCCGTTTCAACACCCCAGCTTGTAAATACCTCATCCGCGTGGTGATGTCCGTGTTCGTGATGATGTTCGTGTCCGTGGTGACGACACTCGCCATCCTCGTGATGATGTTCGTGCCCGTGGTGACAGCAATCGCCATCCTCGTGGTGATGTTCGTGTCCGTGGTGACAGCACTCGCCGTCCTCGTGGTGATGCTTATGCCCGTGGTGACAGCACTCGCCGTCCTCGTGGTGATGCTTATGCCCGTGGCAACAACATTCACCGTCTCCGTGGTGATGTTCGTGTTTATGTTCGTCCTCGAGTTTACCGAGTTCGCTTTCAAGAGTTTGCGAATGTTCCATCGCCGAAAGAATTTCTTTACCGCTCAACTCATTCCAGGACGTCGTGACTATAGTAGCACCTGCATTATGTTCGCGCACAAGTTTATAAGCAGTATCCAACTTATCCGAACTTACTTTATCGGAATGACTGAACACAATGCAAGACGCGGTCTCTATCTGGTCGTTAAAAAATTCACCGAAATTTTTCATATACATTTTGCATTTCGACGCGTCCACAACAGCGGTATAAGTATTTATTTTACAGTCGGGTAGATTAGCGTTTTCTACCGCGCGTATTACGTCGGAAAGCTTACCGACTCCCGAGGGCTCTATAATGATTCTTTCGGGATGATAATCATTATAAACTTTTTCCAAAGCTTTTGCAAAATCACCGACAAGCGAACAGCAGATACATCCGGAATTGAGTTCGTTTATCTTAACTCCCGCGTCCTGCAAAAAACCTCCGTCGACGCCTATTTCGCCGAACTCGTTTTCTATCAAAACAATATTTTCGCCCGCATAAGCTTCCTTTATGAGTTTCTTTATAAGCGTGGTTTTGCCCGCGCCGAGAAAGCCAGAAAAAATATCTATCTTCGTCATACTGCACCTCAAAAACTTTTTAATTAATTTATAAACTTCGCTTACGGTTTTTAAACGATTGCCCGCGGCAAAGCCGCGGGCGCGTTTTATGTATATCGATTAATATTTTAATTTTTTAAAAGAACCGTCGACCTTATGAATAACGATACGTCCCTCGTTATTTCCCGCAACGGTCTTCGCGTAAGTAACAGCTTCTTCCTGAGTAAAGAACTTCTTCAAAGCCCTGGGAGAGCCTTCCGCTTTAACGTACCACATATGGTCCGTCTTGCGTCTTGCGATATGGTAAACCTTGTCTTCGTCTTTGACTTCTTTTTTCGTTGCAGGTTTAGCAGTTTTAACCGCGGTTTTCGCAGGTGCTTTGGTCTCTTTTTTTACTTCTTTTTTCGCCTCGGGCTTTACTTCCTTTTCAGCCGTTTTCTTACCCGATGCAGTTTCTGCCGATTTCTTCTCCGCCATCGCGCCGCTCCTGTAATAAGTGTATTTTTTTAATATTGTATAACATTTTTTTATTAAAATCAAGCGTTTTACAAAATAATATATGCTCGCGGAGTTAATTGCGTGAAACGCGTCGTTTTTATTTAAGTTTGGATACTCCCGATTTAACCGCGGCTTCCGCAACGGCTTTTGCAACGCGTTCGTGCGCGCTCTTATCGTAAGCGTAAGGAAGTATGTAATCTACGGAAAGTTCGTCTTCCGCAACGCAGTCCGCGATTCCTTTTGCCGCGGCAGACATCATTTCCGCGTTCACCGTATTCGCTCTGACGTCAAGCGCGCCTCTGAAAAGTCCCGGGAAAACGAGAACGTTGTTTATCTGGTTAGGATGAGCGGAAGAACCTGTTCCCACAATAAATGCTCCTGCTTTTTTTGCGTCCTGCGGTTCTATTTCAGGCACGGGATTGGCGCAGGTAAACAGAATCGGTTTATCCGCCATAGCCGACACCATTTCCGCCGTAACGCAATGAGGCCCGGAAACTCCGATTAAAACGTCGGCGCCTTTCATAGCGTCTTTGAGCGAACCTCTCAACCGCGCTTTATTTGTCAGCTTCGCAATCTCGGTCTGCGCGCCGTTAAGCCAGTTTTCGCCCTCGCATATAATTCCTTTCAAATCGCAGACTGTTACGTCTTTTACCCCGAAACTCAAAAGAAATTTCGCAATAGCTATTCCCGCGGCGCCTGCGCCGTTTATGACGAGCTTTATCCGCTCCTTTTTTTTGCCGGCAAGTTTTAAAGCGTTTATGAGCGCGGCGGTCATAACTATCGCCGTTCCGTGCTGGTCGTCGTGGAATACGGGAATATCGAGTTCTTCTTTCAAACGCGTTTCTATCTCGAAACAGCGCGGAGCCGAAATATCTTCGAGATTTATTCCGCCGAACGAACCCGACAGAAGTTTTACGGTTTTTATAATCTCATCGGTATCTTTCGACTTTATACACAAAGGATACGCGTCAACGCCGCCGTAAGCTTTAAACAGCGCGCATTTACCTTCCATTACGGGCATTCCCGCTTCCGGACCTATATCGCCGAGACCGAGAACCGCAGTACCGTCGGTTATAACGGGAACCGTGTTCCATCTGCGCGTAAGCGAAAAACTCTTTTCAATATCGTCGCGGATAGCAAGACAGGGTTCCGCTACGCCGGGCGTATAAGCCAGCGATAACGCGTCGCGGCTGTCTGCGGGAACACGGCAGACAGTTTCTATCTTGCCTCTCCACTCAGCGTGTTTTTTCAGCGATTCTTCTCTGTAATTCATATTTACTCCTTTCGTATGTCCGCATTTTAACTTATTTAACAGAATATTTATTTTTATAGTTCTCGATACATTTTCTGATTATCTCTATAGCTTCGTATTTATGACAGATTTCTTTTACCGCCGTTACTTTATGTTCGAGGTTTTTATATACTTCGAAAAAATGCATCATTTCTTCGAATAAATGATTTGGAAGTTCTTTGATGTCGTAATAATTTTTGTAGTTGGGGTCGTTCAAGGGAACCGCGATTATTTTCTCGTCGAGCTCTCCGCCGTCTACCATCTTTATAACTCCAATCGGAGTACAGGTAACGAGCGTCATAGGAAATATAGTTTCGTTGCATAAAACAAGCACGTCCAACGGGTCGCCGTCGTCGGCAAGCGTTCTCGGTATAAACCCGTAATTAGCAGGATATACCGTGGAGGTATATAAAACTCTGTCAAGACGCAATAAACCCGTTTCTTTATCCAATTCGTATTTTGCTTTACAGCCTTTCGGAATTTCAATTAACGCTTCGAAATTATTTTCGGAAATTCTTTTTTCGTCTATGTCGTGCCAAATGTTCATTTTATGCTCCTCCGCTTACGTTTCATATATTATAACACATCTCACGATAAAGTAAATATAATTTATAAAGTTTTTTATTGCATCGGCACCTCGCCCGCCGGGGCAATGCTGTGCGCCTGTATCTTCCTTGCATCGGGGTCGTAATAATCTTTCAAGTCCGGATTTATCTCGAAGAACATATCGTATCTTCTGCAATAAAGATTATCCGCGCATCCGCGCTCCATTTTTTCAAGCCATTCCTGCAAACTCTTTGTAAAATAATGTTTTATCCAGGCTGTTTTAAAAATTCTGCTCATACTGTCGGGGGCAATTATTTCTTTGTGCAGAACGTTTACCGTTTTGCCCTTTTTCATTTTAGCTCCGTGTATTTCCCAACGCAATAAACGGTCGGGACGGAACATTATCTTTCCCTGTCCGGTATCCTTGCAGTCAAATCTTTTTTTAAACCGTTCGCGAAGCGGTTTGTTTTCATAATAAAGCTGACCGTCCGCGCCTATGCTTTCCCAACTGAAAAACACCTGCGAAGCATAGGAAAATTCGTCAAGGAATTCATTCATAGGTTTTTCAATTATAAGGAACTCGTCGAGGTCTATCGACAATAACCATTTAACGCTGTTTTTATTCTTTTCAACACAGTCTTCAAGTGCGGAAAACTGCTGAAACGCCATCGGTTCGCGCCAGGGTATTACTTCCACCTTGTTAAAATCCTGCTCCGATAAAACGCTTTTCAAGAATTCTTCAAGACCTTCCTCGTCGTTATTGTCGTATATGAAAACGTGTTCTATTCCGATGCGCAAATGGTGTTCTATCCATTCCTTGAAATATTTTTCTTCCTGCCTCGCAAGACACTGTATAGCTATTTCGTATTTGTGCGGAGCGTGGTTGTCTTTGGCAAGCGTCCAATCATCAGGATTTTCAAACTTATATAAAGCTAAATCCCTGCTGTCAATCTCCTCCCACTTGCCGTCGATAAATACAAGATTTTTATTAAACATAATTTTTCCTCTCAAAATAATTTCTGATTATATTTAACTTATTTTCTTTGCATTTAACCGTTTTCAATCCCACAGTTTTTGCAACGTTGATAAAATTTTAATTTTAAATACGCCTTCCCTGAAATTAAAGGAAGGCGTATTGTATTTTTTTGATTTAAGCAACTTCCCCCGTCTCCGGGTCGTAGTATCGGGTTTTTAAATAATAAAGATTAGTTTCGGTATCGTAGTAATATCCGCGGTATCTGTAAGGATTTACTTCCGCTACTCCCGCCGTGTCCTTTATTATCGTGCAGTTTCCCCAGGCGCCGTACGCGTATTCCGCTACCACATTTTCGCAATAGTCAAGTATATGCGTTATGTCGCCCTGCGCGTTCTTTCGGTAGATATATTCCGTTCCGTTATACTTTATTCCCGCTATTCCGTCGTTATCGATTATATTCTACTATATATATTAATTTTCGTCAAGATATAAGAATATTCCCCCGCTTATGCGGGGGAATATCTTTTAAAATTTATTAATTAATTTATTAAATTTCAAACAGTTCATAACTTCTATTCTTGCTAATAACAATCAGATTAAAAATCTTTTCTAACAATTATAATGCCTAATGAATTTTTTGATAAAATTCCACAGTCGTATCCTGTTTCATTATCATAATCAAAAACATAAGTTTTATTCTTTATTAAATCATCTAAGGCATTCTTTAAAAATTCACACCCTTCTTTATTTAATGCTATTTGAATAGAATTATTATCTGTCTTTGATATAGAAATTATGCCTTCATCTTTTTCTATTTTTTTTTCATTCCTTTAAACCCCTCATTTTATAATTAATTTAAATAAAGAATAGAAAACGTGTAAACCATTCCTTCTAATAGGCACTCTTTTACTCGTCCAATAATTCATTTTAAAAAATTCAGCATTGAAATGATTAGATGATTTTATTCCTTCAAAAAAATGGTGCGAAGAATCAAATCTAAATTGTCTCATACCATCTGCGGAAACCCAACGACCTTTCCCCACCTTGCTATAACCTTTACCTAAAAATTTACGTCCATACCTTGCAGCTTTTGCACGTCCCGTGACATTATAGACACCTAATATTGCCGTACCTATAATTGCTACACCTTCCGTTATGCCTGCATACCAGTTATACGCCGTTTCATTTCCTTGAAATACTCCGTCACGCACAAAATTATATCCTGTACCGGCTTCTACCATTGTCGCTATTCCGTTTATTCCTGTCAATACTCCCGCGCCTAATGTAACCCAAGCAACTACCGTCATTGCTAACGGCGTAGCCGCTCCAAACGTCATTACGGAAACCGCTACCGCGGCAACCGCTGTTAATACAAGTCCTAAGCCTACCCAAAACTTCTTCCAGTCCCACGTTCCGTCGGGGTCATAACCCATTACAGGATTATTTAAACAATAAGCGTAAAGATTAAGTCCGTTGATATGTTCGGGGTCAAGGTAACTTACGTCGTCTTGCGATATAAATCTTCCGACTTCGGGATCGTAGTATCTCGTTTTAAGATAATACAGCTTCGTTTCTGCGTCGTAATAATATCCGCGGTATCTGAAAGGATTTACTTCCGCTATTCCCGCAGTATCCTTTACTATCGTGCAGTTTCCCCAGGCGTCGTACGCACACTCCGCTACTACGTTCCCGCTCGTATCGATTATATTCTACTATATATATTAATTTTCGTCAACATATAAAAACATTCCCCTGCTTTCGCAGAGGAATGCCTAATAATAGAATTTGAAATCTAACTAAAAATTAATAATTTTTATTAATTATTTGCTTTTGAATATATGTTGCAATTACATATATAATCTCATATAAAATTATATATGTAGGCACAGTTAGTAGAAATGAAACTAGTAAATATTCAGTAGAACCATTCAATACTGCAACAACTATAAATAGTGGTAGATCTAGAAATTCTACTATACTCCAAATAATGTACCATAAAAGCGGTTTTTTTGTCCCCCCCCAAGAAGGGAAATACTCTAAAATCTTGCCCCCCTTAATTAAACCCCTAAACTTAATAAAACAATCTGTAATATTAATAAAAATTATCAATAAAGATATGCCTATTATTGCTATGAATAATTCCCAATACATATATTCCACCATTTTTTATATTTTTTTGCCTTTAAAACTTTTTATAAAATTTCTTATTGCCCCTACAATACTCTCACCTTGTCCTGCTATTTCTAATCCCAACGATAAAATGAACGAACTTGTACTTGAAGAATTAAAAAATAATCCAGATAAAACACCGCCTATTGTTGCTATTCCTGCTCCATAAAGCGTTATTTGCTCACCTTGCACAATTGACTGAAAAACATACGCGCCTAATGACAATATTGTATTAGCTCCTACTTGTACTCCTGTATGAACTACTAGTCTAACACCTGCGGTTGCACCCGCAGAAAACCCGCCTAATGCACCGCTTATACCACCAGATATCATACCAACTGTACCACTTACAACCATATCAAACATTAATGAGCCCAAATCAAACTCTTCTATACCCATTGATGCTTGCGTAACCAAATTGACTATTCCCGCAGTTGCTGTTGCTATACCAGCCCCTACACACATAGAAGCAGCTACCCCTGCGCTAACACCCAACACAGCCGCAGCTAATCCAGCAGTTGCTACCATAGCTAATGTTGTCGCTGCCACGATTGCTATACCAATTAACCAATGCCACCACTTATGACCGCTCGGGTCTACGTTCATAACAGGATTGTTTCCGCAATAAGCATACAGGTTAAGTCCGTTGATATGCTCGGGGTCAAGATAACTTACGTCGTCCTGCGAGATAAACCTGCCGACTTCGGGGT
>CAJUHC010000023.1:18495-23225 GCA_910586345.1 uncultured Christensenella sp. | reverse complement strand
GGTTAACAGAGTAACCAAGACCGTCAAGGGCGGCAGAAATATGCGTTTCGCGGCTTTGGTCGTAGTCGGCGACGGAAAAGGTTCCGTAGGTTACGGAATGGGTAAATCCAAGGAAGTTCCCGAGGCAATCGACAAAGCTACCGCGCAGGCTAAAAAGAATATGCGTAAGGTTAGTCTTAAAGCAACTTCGATACCTCATACGGTTACCGGAGTATTCGGCAGAGGTTCCGTACTTATGATGCCCGCCGCAGAAGGTACCGGCGTTATCGCGGGCGGTCCCGTACGTGCGGTAATGGAAGCTGCGGGAGTAAAGGACGTAAGAACCAAATCCCACGGCACTTCCAATCCTATCAACTGCGTTAAGGCTGCCGTTTACGGCTTATACGCGCTTATGTCTCCCGAAGATGTAGCGCAGGCGCGCGGCAAGAGCGTGGAAGAATTATTATCTTAACGGAGGTCGGTATGATTAAGGTAACGTTAGTTAAGAGCGTTTCCAACGAAACGAAGACTGTTAAAGCAACCGTCGAAGCGTTGGGACTTAAAAAAATAGGTCAGACAAAGACTTTTGAAGAAACCCCCGCCGTTATGGGTCAGATTAAAAAGGTGGGTTACCTTCTCAAAACAGAAAAGGAAGGAAAGTAATATGAGAATAGATACTTTATCGCCCGCAGAGGGCGCAACCTCCCGCGTAAAAAGACTTGGCAGAGGAATAGGTTCGGGTCACGGCAAAACTTCCTGTAAAGGACACAAAGGTCAATGGGCCAGGTCGGGCGGCGGAGTTCGTCCCGGATTCGAAGGCGGTCAGATGCCTATCGCAAGACGTATTCCCAAACGCGGTTTCCACAATAAGTGGGCTACTCATTACACTATCATAAATTTGAGCCAGCTTGCAAAGCTTCCCGCTGGTACGGTAGTCGATTTCGGCTACGTTTCCGAGAACAAACTCGCAAAGGAAGTGAAAAATTCTTCGGGACTTAAAGTACTCGGCAACGGCGAACTCAAAGTCGCTCTTACCGTAAAGGCTGTAAAATTCACCGAAAGCGCAAAGGCTGCGATAGAGAAAGCAGGCGGCACGGTAGAAGTCGTAGAATAATGACCCGCGCACGGAAAACGTGCGACTGAGAGGCTAAAAATGTTTGAAACAATAAAAAATTGTTTTAAGGTAAAGGAAATAAGAAAGAAGATAGGAATAACCCTTCTTTTATTGCTTATTTTCAGACTGGGATGTTATATCCCCGTGCCCGGAATCAGCGTCGATACTTTTAAAACCGAGATAGAAAGCAATAGTTTCCTCGGTATTTTATCAAGTATCACCGGCGGTTCGCTTGCGAACGCAACGCTGTTCGCGCTCGGAATCAGTCCTTATATAAACGCGTCGATTATCATACAGCTTCTGACCGTCGGAATTCCGGCTTTGGAACGTCTTTCGAAGCAAGGCGAGGACGGCAGAAAGAAAATCGCGCAGATTACCCGTTACGTAACAATCGCGCTCGCGATTGCTCAGGCTGTAGGTATAGTCGTTAATTTCGGCGTACAGAGCGATTCGATTAAAGTCGCGCTCTTCGGCGGCGGCGCAGTAGGCGCGCTGAGCGATACTGCGGCGATTTGGATGGCGGGAATATTCCTTACGGTGGTTTACACGGCGGGCGCTATGCTTGTAATGTGGATAGGCGAAAGAATTACTGAATACGGTATTTCGAACGGTATATCGCTCATAATCTTCGTCGGTATCATTTCCACTGCCGGTCTTTTGGTTCTGAACAAGATTCTGGGAATATTCGGCGTAGGCGATTACGCTTCGCTCGGAATTACAAATCTTTGGGAGCTTATAGGTTTCATACTTTTGACGATAGTCGAGTTTACGGCAATCGTCACGGTCGATTTATCGGAAAGAAGAATACCGGTTCAGTATGCTAAACAAGTAAAAGGCAGAAGAATGTACGGCGGTCAGTCCTCCGTGATTCCTATCAGAATCGCAGGTTCCGGCGTTATGCCTTTAATCTTTGCGTTCGCGCTCATTTCGTTCCCCGCAATGATAATAAGTCTTACGGGTTCGGAATCCGCTAATGCGGGAATTACCGAGTGGTTCTCGGGTTCGTCGCCCCGTTGGTACGTTCAGCTTTATTATATGCTTGCACTGTGTCTGCTTATATTTGCGTTCTCGTTCTTCTATCAGTCGATGCAGTTCAACCCCGAAGACGTTTCGAAGACTATTCAGCAGAACGGCGGTTTCATTCAAGGCATACGTCCCGGAAAGCCTACCGCTGATTATCTCAAAAAGATTTCCAACAGAATTACGCTGTTCGGCGCGATATACCTTTCGATGGTGGCGTTTATACCTTCGTTGCTGTCTATGATACTCGCGGGCGTAGGAATTAAGGATTTGTCTCTTTTGTCGGTATTCTCTACGACAGGTATATTAATCGTCGTTTCGGTTGCGCTCGAACTCGATAAACAGTTGGAATCGCAGCTTATGATGAAGAACTACAAAGGCTTCCTGAAATAATAAAGCATCAAGGGGATAAAAGTTATGAAGATGATTTTACTCGGCGCGCCCGGTGCGGGCAAGGGCACTCAGGCAACGAGGATAGCTGAAAAGTACGGAATCGTTCATATATCGACGGGAGATATTTTCCGCGCCAACATAAAAGGCGGTACGGAAATAGGTAAACTCGCAAAGTCGTACATCGACGCGGGTAAGCTCGTTCCCGATTCGGTTACCTGTGAAATAGTAAAAGACAGGCTTAGCAAAGACGACGTACGGAACGGTTATCTTTTGGACGGTTTTCCCCGCAGTCTGTATCAGGCAGAAGAGCTCAATAAATTCGCCGATATAGATTTGTGTCTTAATCTCGAAGTCGATTCTTCTCTGATTATGGACAGAATATGCGGAAGACGCGTTTGCTCCTGCGGAGAAAGTTATCACGTTTCGACACTGAACGGTTCGAATATCTGCGCAAAATGCGGCAACGAACTGTACAGACGCGACGACGACAATCCCGAAACGGTAAAGGCAAGGCTTAGTACTTACAACGTAATGACGGCTCCGCTTATTGCTTATTACGCAGCGCAGAATAAACTTGCTTCCGTGGTTTGCGGAACCAAGACGCCCGACGAAGTATTCGAGGCCGTCTGCGAAGTGCTTGATAAATGATTACAATAAAAAACGAAAAAGAAATAGAACTGATGCGCGAAAGCTGCAGGATAGTTAAGGAAACTCTTGAATTCGTAGGTAAAAATATCCGCGCGGGTATGACCACTAAAGACGTGGACGAACTCGTATACAGATATATAACTTCCTGCGGAGCTTATCCTTCCGAACTCGGTTACGAAGGTTATCCGGCAAGTTCGTGCGTATCAGTAAACGAAGTCGTGGTTCACGGAATACCTTCGGACAGAGTAATACTCGACGGAGATATTGTGAGCGTGGATATTACGGCTGAAAAGAACGGTTTTCACGGCGACGCGTGCAGGACGTTTTTAATCGGCAACGTGTCGGAAGAAAAGAAAAAACTTGTAAAAGTGACCGAAGAGTGCTTTTTCAAGGCAATAGAAGGCTTACAGGCGGGAACACCGCTGTTCGATATAGGTTGGAAAGTTCAGACCCACGCCGAAGCAAACGGATACGGAGTTGTCCGCGCTTTGACCGGTCACGGTATCGGTTCGAGTATGCACGAGGACCCGTCGGTTCCCAATTACGGCAGACGCGGTACGGGAATGCGGCTTAAAGCGGGTATGACAATCTGTATAGAACCTATGATTAATATGGGTACTTATAAGGTCGACTTTAACAGGGAAGACGGTTGGACGGTGACGACTGCGGACGGAAAACCCGCGGCGCATTACGAGAATACGGTTCTCATTAAGGAAGACGGAGTGGAGATACTGACTTTATGAAAGTTAAAATCCCCGTTGTCGGCGGAATTTGCCAAAGTACGCAGGGCAGAGATAAGGACAGATATTATCTTATCAAAACGGTTTATCCCGACGGTGCAGTCGGCTTAGTGGACGGCAATTTCAAAAAACTCGCCGAACCTAAGCGCAAGAATTTAAAACATATAAGACTGTTACCCGAAAAAGCGGAAGCCATAGCCGCGAAACTTGCCGACGGCAGACAGGTGTTCGATTCCGAAGTATATTCGGCGTTGAAGACTTACAATAATCCCCCGCAGGAAACTAATAAAGAATAGAGGCATTATGTCGAAGAATGACGTTATCGAAGCGGAAGGCAAAGTAATAGAGTGTTTGCCGAACGCAAACTTCAAAGTCAAGCTGTCAAACGGCTACGTAATCACCGCGTATATTTCGGGTAAACTTCGTATGAACTATATCAGAATTATCGAAGGCGACAACGTTAAGCTGGAAATGAGCCCTTATGATTTGACTAAAGGGCGCATTACTTGGCGCAGTAAGAATTAAGCAAAGCAAAAAATACAAAACGAGAGGAATTAACAATGAAAGTAAGACCTTCTGTAAAACCTATGTGCGATAAATGCAAAGTCATCAAAAGAAACGGAAAAGTAATGGTTATCTGTTCAAAGAACAAGAACCATAAACAGCGTCAGGGTTAATCTCTAACGTTTTTCGGCGTTACCGAGTCCTGTCGGCGGACTGTGGGTTTATCGCCCGCAAGTTTGTAGTTTGATGAGTGCAAAGGCGGGATTTCCGCCGACGCAATCAAGATATGTCGTCAACGTAAGGTTGAAGTTTGATTAGCGCAAAGGCGAAAT
>CAJUHC010000023.1:0-18395 GCA_910586345.1 uncultured Christensenella sp. | reverse complement strand
TTCCGTCAACGCAATCAGGATACAACGTCAACGTAAGGTTGAAGTTTGATTAGCGCAAAGGCGAAATTTCCGTCAACGCAATCAGGATACAACGTCAACGTAAGGTTGAAGTTTGATTAGCGTAAAGGCGGTACTTCCGCCGGCGCAATTAAGATGCAACGTCAATGTAAGGTTGAAGTTTGATTGGCGCAAGGGCGGGATATCCGCCGGCGCAATTAAGATACGTCGTCAACGTAAGGTTGAAAAAATTTTCTGTTCGGGAAATCCGCCTCATTCCAATTTCGGACGGAGAACTTGAATAGGTTAACATATACAAAAAATACACACTTAAAATCAAAACGGAGGAATTAAATCGTATGGCACGTATTGCCGGTGTAGATTTACCCAGAGAAAAGAGGATAGAAATAGGTCTTACCTATATCTACGGGATAGGTTTAAAGACGTCCCAGAAAATTCTCGCGGAAACGGGTATTGACCCTGACACGAGAGTTAAAGATTTGGACGAACAGACCGTATCCAAACTGAGAGAATATATCGACCATAATTACAGGGTCGAAGGCGAACTCCGCAGCGAGGTATCGCTCAACATTAAAAGACTTATGGAAATCGGATGCTATCGCGGTATCCGTCATAGAAAGGGCCTGCCCGTTCGCGGTCAGTCCACTAAAACGAACGCGAGGACGAGAAAAGGTCCCCGCCGCACTGTCGCCAAGAAAAAGGGCGCTAAGTAAGGAGGCAAGGTATGGCATCGACTAACAACAAAAAGCAAACCGTTTCAAGAAAACGCAGAGAGCTTAAAAAGGTTGATAAAGGTCAGGTACACATTCAGTCGACCTTCAACAACACGCTCGTTACCGTTACCGATATACAAGGCAACGTGATTTCGTGGTCCAGCGCGGGCAGTCTTAATTTCAAGGGTTCGAGAAAAGGTACGCCGTTTGCAGCACAGATGGCAACCGAAACCGCGGTCAAAGCGGCGAAAGAGCACGGACTCCGTTCGGCTGAAGTTTACGTAAAAGGACCCGGCGCGGGCAGAGAATCGGCAATCAGGGCAATAGGCGCTTGCGACGTGGAAATTACTTTGATTTCCGACGTTTCGCCCGTTCCCCACAACGGATGCAGACCGCCTAAGCGTCGCAGAGTATAATCGGAGGTAAAAATTAGATATGGCAACTTACAGAGAAGCTAAATGCCGTCTTTGCAGAAGAGAAGGCGGAAAGCTGTTTTTAAAGGGTGATAAATGCTATACGGGCAAATGTCCGTTTGAAAAAAGACCTACGCCTCCCGGACAACACGGCGCGGGCAGAAAGAAAGTATCCGAATACGGTCAGCAGCTTCGCGAAAAGCAGAAAGTTAAGCGTATTTACGGCGTACAGGAAGGACAGTTCCGCGCTTATTACGAGAAAGCCGACAGAATGAAGGGCATTACCGGTGAAAATATGCTCTCTCTTCTCGAACGCAGACTCGACAACGTTATTTTCCGTATGGGAATCGGAGCGAGCCGTTCGCAGGCAAGACAGCTTGTAAATCACGGACATTTTCTCGTAAACGGAAGAAAAGTCAATATTCCTTCGTACGTTATTAAGGCGGGCGACGTTATAACCGTAAAAGAAAACAAAACTTCGAATAAATATTTTGAAGCGATAAAGGCCATGAAAGTAGGCGCAATGCCCAAATGGCTTGAATTCAATCCCGAAAAATTGGAAGGTAAGATTATTGCTCTTCCTGCAAGAGATGATATCGACAGCCAGATTTCAGAACATATGATTGTCGAGTTGTACTCCAAGTAATAACTGAAAACAGGAGGAAACAAAATGATAGAAATGGATATGCCCAAAATCGAAGTAGAGGAAGGCGAGGACCAGTCGTATGCGAAGGTAATCGTCGAACCGCTTGAAAAGGGCTTCGGTCTTACAATAGGCAACTGCCTTAGAAGAATACTGTTATCCGCACTTCCCGGTGCGGCGGCGCAGGGCATAAGATTTCTTGACGGAAGCGTCAAGCACGAATTTTCGGCTGTCGCGGGCGTTAAAGAGGATGTAACCGAGATTATCCTCAACTTAAAGACGCTTGCAATTAAAACGAAAGTAACCGATAAAGACTATGTAAAAGTAGTTCATCTCTATAAAACGGGACCTTGCGAAGTCAAGGCAAGCGATATAAGCGAGGATGCGGAAATAGAGATAATCAACGGCGACCAGCATATCTGCACCATAGACGAGGGCGGTAAAATCGATTTGGAGATTACCATCGGACGCGGAAGAGGTTATAAAGGCGCCGACCACACTAAAACGGAACTTCTCGATTATATTCCCATCGATTCTATTTATACGCCCGTAAAAAAGGTAAACTATTCCGTGGAAAACACCCGAGTAGGACAGAATACCGATTACGACAAGCTTACGCTGGAAGTATGGACAAACGGCGCGTTCGGCGCAAAAGAAATAGTATCTCTTGCGGCTAAAATTATGCAAGACCATATTTCGCTGTTCGTCGACCTTTCCGAAACGATTAAAGATATGGATATACTCGTTAAAAACGAGGACGACAAGCATCAGAAAATACTCGCAATGGCGATAGAGGAGATGGACTTGTCGGTTCGCTCCTATAACTGCTTAAAGCGGGCGAACATACACACCGTAGAAGATTTGACAAGAAAGACGGAAGACGAAATGTTAAAGGTAAGAAACCTCGGCAGAAAGTCTTTGGACGAAGTAATTCTGAAACTTCAATCCTACGGATTATCACTTGCGAACAAGGAGGATTAACAATATGCCCGGCAAATTAGGAAAAACGGCAGAGCAAAGACAGGCAATGCTTCGCAATCAGGCGTCGGAATTGTTGTGGTACGGTAAAATTACCACTACCGAAGCGAGAGCGAAGGCTCTTCAACCCTACGTTGAAAAGATTATAACCAAGGCGATGAAAGTTTACGACCAGAACGAAGAAACTTCGGTCGTAACAAAAGATAAAAAAGGCAAAGAAGTTACGACGAAATCGATTAAGGACAGCCCCAAAAAGCTTGCGGCGCGCCGTGCGATTATGGCGAAGCTCCGCGACTTGCAGGAAGTCAAGGGTTTCAACGAAAAGAAGTCCGATTACAGAAAGAGAACCGCCGATATCAAACATCCTTTAATGGAAAAGCTCTTCAATGAAATTGCTCCCAAGTACGCACAGCGTGCGGAAGAACTCGGTCAGGGCGGCGGATATACCCGCATTTACCTGCTCGGTTCACGTCGCGGCGACGGCGCCGAAGAAGCTATAATTGAATTAGTATAATATATACGGAAATTTTAAAATCAAAAGTCCGAACATAATGTTCGGACTTTTTTATCCTTTAATACGGTTGACAGTAAGTTAATAACTTACTGTCAACCATTAACTTACGATTATGTTACACTTTAAGAGTGGAAGATATTTTTACTACTCGTTTTACCGAGGCATTGAAAAATGCGAACTTATCGCAGACACAGTTGGCGAAATCGGTAGGTATATCTAAACAATGTATAAGCGATTTCAAAAACGGTAAATCATTTCCGGGGATGCAGACGTTACGGTTACTTTGTAAGTATTTAGACGAATCCGCGGATTATTTGCTGGGTTTGGAAGATTAGTAACGAGCCGACGGAAAATTCCGTCGGCTTTTAATATATGTAAGTTGTAATAATCGAACAAAGTAAAAATATTTCCGCTTATGCGGCTTTTAATTTTTGTTTTTAATATTGACATATTTTATAAAAGTGATATAATATATTTATAAAAATATAAAAGGAGATATTATTATGGCAAGTAGGAAAGGCGATTACTTTGGTCTTAGCTACATAGTCAGCTTGATTCTGGCTATAATTCCGATTACTTCTTGGGTTCTCGGTTGGTTAACCAGATTTTCGGAGGGTAAGATTGTAGCAGGTATTCTGCGTCTGCTTTTGGGCTGGAATATTATTTGGATTTGCGATATAATCTGTATGATTGTTCGTAAAAATATTCTTCGCTTAATTAATATTTAACGAAATTAAAACGTTCCCTTTCAAAGGGAACGTTTTTTGTTTGAACAAAATACGGTTTTGCTAATGGAATAAAGACGCACCGTAAACGTAAGGTTGAGTTTGATTAGTGAAACAGCCGGTATCCGATAACGAAATAAAGATACGTCGTAAACGTAAGGTTTATCGTTTACGCTTTACAATCTTGCGACGAAGAATCGGAGCGCGTTTTACCGCAATACGTTCGCAATCGCGTTCAAAACAATCGTATTGTTCTCCGTAAATATCTTTAAATACGAATTTTCTGTTTTCATATAAAATATATCCGTTTTTGCTGCCCTCTTTCGGCAGAGATACCGAGCCGGGGTTCAAATGTACGTATCCGTCGGTTTCTTTTAACGGAACGTGCGTATGTCCGGTTATATAGACGCTCCCGCCTCGGAGGGGCGGAGTTTCCTTATGTCCGTGTTCGAGATATAAATCGAGTCCGTCTGCGGATATCACAGCCGAAACGTTTACGGGGAAATCCAGAACCATTAAATCAACGTCCGCATCGCAGTTTCCGCGGACGCAGATAATCTTTTCTTTGATTGCCGAAAGCATTTCGGCAACGTCTTTCGGCGAATATTCTTCGGGCAGAGGATTTCTGGGGCCGTGGTATAGAATATCTCCGAGCAATAACAGTTTATCTGCGTTTTCACGCTTAAAAGCCTCAATTAAAAGACGGCAGTATTTAGCCGAACCGTGAATATCGGATGCAATTACATATTTCATACGCTTATTATAATACGGCTTTAAAGGCTTGTCAAGCCTACATAAGCGGAGCAAACAGCTTTATTATAAATCTGTAAAATCGCCGCGGAAGCGAAAGTTTGCCTTCTCTGAGAGGTGCGGAAAGTCTCAGACATTCCCAGAAATCGCTTTCTGCCTGTCGGCAAATTTCTCCGTCGAACATAACTCCGCACTCGTAATTTAAGCGCATAGAACGGAAATCGAAATTGTAGCTTCCTATAAACGCGCGGTTATCGCACACCATACTTTTAGCGTGCATAAACCCCGGAGTATATTCGTAAAACTTAATTCCTTTTGCGATAAGGGGGATAGCGGAGGCTTTCGATAATTCGAAAGCGTATTTCTTATCGGGGATATGCGGAATAACAATTCTTACGTCTGCGCCGCGTAACGCCGCAAATTCAAGTGCGGAAGCTAATTTTTCGCTCGGACAGAAATAAGGGGTAAAAATATGCACGCGTTCTTTCGCCGAAAAAATCGCGGCGGAATAAGCGTTTTCGCAAAATCCCGCGCGCTGAGGCGGACTATCGTAAAAAGGCAGACAACGGTATTTTCCGTTGCTTTTGTATTTCATTTTATGTCCGCAATTCCATACCGAAAGAAACATACCTTCGAATATGCGCGCCGCGTCGCCGTAAATCGCGACTCCCGTGTCTTTCCAATATCCGAGAGGACTTTTAATATTTGCGTATTCGTCCGCGATATTGAAACCGCCCGTAAACGCGGTTTTACCGTCTATTGCGGCGATTTTTCTGTGGTCGCGGTTATTCAGGCGCGGATAAACAAGCGGAACGAGTCTGTGAAAAATTTTAATTTCCGCGCCGAGAGCTTTAAGCTTTTTGTAATCCTTTCTGCGCGTCTTGAAAGCGCTTCCTATTCCGTCGATAATTATTTTGATTTCCGCACCGTTTCGCTTCGCCGTTCTGAGCGCGGAAAGAAGCTGCGAAAATATTTCTCCCTTTCTGACAATGAAATATTCAAGGTAAACCCGTTCGCGCGCGCGTTCTATTTCTTTAAATAACGCGGGAAAGAATTCTTCGCCGTTCTTGAAGTAAACCGCTTTGTCGTATCCCGCTCCGCATATCCCACAAGTTTCGTATGCGACCGATTCATAACCTCTTGCGGGGTTTGCGCCGGTTATCGTGAGAGTACCGCATTCTTTTTTGCAAAAAAGAGAAAAAGCGTAAATAACCGCGCCTGCCGCAGGCAGGGCGATTAAAAAAAGAACGAGCGATAAATTGATTTCCGGTGAACCGCCGCGGCATACGACTGCAATTACCGCGGTAAGCGTTATAAGCCAAATACCGACGAAAGCGGCGGCGACGGGCAGGAAAGCCGGAATATAAAGACATAAAAAAATAATTGCGACCGATTCAGCCGCAATTAAGATCAAATACAAAAAATTAAGAGAAAAAATGAATTTCGGAAAATTGCGCATTGGGTATATCCCGTATGAGCGCGGCGTCAGAATATCATTTTCAAAACGGTCAGTTTGCTCTTGTTGGACGAGTTCAGACTCTCGCATCTCTCCGTCAAGAGCGAAACGGGGTCGAACTGGTTGATTACTTCCTTATCGAAGAAATCGATATTGACTGCGCCGTGCAACAGCATATTTATAACCGAAGCGGTATAATTCGCCGCGCTCGTAACTCCGAAAACGGTTAAATCTTTTTCGAGAATATCACGTGCGTCGACGGCGCTGTGAAGGGAAGTGAACCCGCTTAAAACGAGCGATTTTTTATTTCCTATGAGCCTTGAAGGCAGAGAAATAGGCAACTGGGAACTTGCCGAATAAACAGCCGCGTCGCACAAATCTCCGCTCGTAGCGTCTTTGACGTTGTTTATAACTTCGTCGTCGGCGGGGAAAGCGTAGTAAACTCCGCACTTTTTCAATTTTTCGATATTGCTCGGCGAGTTGTCTATTACAATGGGAATGACCTTATGATATTGCAGAACCTGTGCGATTATATTGCCTAAGCAGTCTGCTCCTATTACGGCGACTCTCTGACCCGCGGACAGATTAAGTTTATCGTAAATATTTTCGGCAATACCGACCATTTCTATGCAAAGCGCGAGCATATTGTCAAGAGAATCGGGGAGAGGAGAAACGGCGGTATATTCGCAGACCGCGAAATCGCGTAAAAATCCGTCGTAATCTCTGCCGGCAATAAGAATATCGTCGCATCTGTCGCGCTTGCCGCTTTTGCAGTTATAACAAACACCGCAAGGCTTAGCCGATTCAAGATAAACCCTGTCGCCTTTTTTAACGCCGTAGCACTGTTCTCCGGCTTCCGTGACTATACCGACTGCAAATCTGCCGACGGTCTTAGGATATTTCGCCGCAATATCGCCGTTAAAAAGCAGCGCGTCGAAATTCGAGATGAGAAGATGCGTGACCTTAACCTTAACCTGCGTAGGAGAAATCTCCGCGGTTTCGAGCTGTTCGTTCGCAAGGTTACGGACGCCTTTGAGTACCCAATTATCCATATTATTCATATTATACGCCTAAACCTTAATTTTGGCAACTAAAAAACCGTACATTCGGCGAATCGTCAAATTTACCTAATTTTTGAATTAGCCTGAAAAAACAATTGACTTGACAGCTTGATTCGTATATAATTAGGTGGTATTTAAGAAATAAGACTATATGCGAGGTGAAAATTTATGAAGCCCGAAATACATCCCGATTATCACGAAGTGACGGTTGTATGCGCTTGCGGAGCTACGTTTAAGACCGGCACGACAAAGAAAACGGATACTTTGAAGGTTGATATCTGTAATAAGTGCCATCCTTTCTTTACCGGTAAACAGAAGCTTGTTGATACAGGCGGCCGTGTAGACAAGTTTAAGAAAAGATACAATATCTGAAAATGTGGCTCCGTATATATGGAGCCATATTTTATATGTGGAATTAATATATATAATTCGATAGGTTAATATATATAATACGATGCAAAGAAAAGAAAAGAAGAGCAAAAAAAATTGCACCTACATCGGCGGACAGGCAGTGCTCGAAGGCGTAATGATGATGGGCAGAACGTGTATGGCGACGGCCGTGCGCGACCCCGACGGAGAAGTTCAGATAGAATCCAAAAGACTGAACCGAGGAAAACATCTGTCGAGAGCCTGTAAAATACCTTTCCTGCGCGGAATAATTAATCTCGTTCTGTCGTTGGTCCGCGGAACAAAAACGCTTATGCGTTCCGCCGCCGTGTACGGCGACGACGATGAAGACGCGGGAAAATTTCAGAAATGGCTTGCGGAAAAGTTTAAAGTCAATCTTATGGACGTTGTTTCCGTTATTTCCGCGTGTCTCGGCGTAGCGCTTGCAATCGCGATTTTCATACTTCTTCCGCAGTTTCTCGTCGGGCTTTTGGGGAAATGGTTTCCTAAAGCTTTCGTTGAATCGCATTTTTCGGGCTTGTGGACGGGACTCGTTCTCGGAGGTTTGAAATTTCTGATTTTCATAGCGTATCTTGCTCTCATTCTGTTGATGAAAGATATACGCAGACTGTATATGTATCACGGCGCGGAGCATAAGACTATCAACGCTTACGAGCGCGGCGTCGAGCTTACTCCCGAAAAAGTTAAGGAATGTTCGCGTATACACGACAGATGCGGAACCTCGTTTCTGTTTATCGTACTTTTAATTAATATAGCGGTAATTTCCGTCGCTAACTGGGCGGTTTTCGCATACGTTCCCGTTATTAAGGACGTTACGAACGGCGTGTTGAGATTCTTAATCAAGATTGCTATAGAAATTTTGCTTTTGCCGTTTATAGCCGGCATTTCGTACGAGATATTGAAGTTTCTCGCAAAATTCGACAATAAATTCGTGGGGATATTCAAAGCTCCCGGAAAACTTTTACAAAAGACGCTGACGACACGCGAGCCCGACGAACAGATGCTGGAAGTAGCTATCGCGGCTTTCAAAAAAGTGCTCGAAATGGATGCGGACGCGACTGTCCCCGAAACGGAGTTCGTTACGGGCGGAATACTCTCTAAAATGCTTGCTTCGACAAAAAAGAAATTTGCCGAGAATAATATAGACGAAAGCGACGCGGAGTGGATATACTCGCTCGTTTTAAAAGTGAAGCGAAGCGAACTTACCGACGAACGTATGGTAAAACCTTCGGAAGCAAAAGAAATAAATGAAATAGCCGAAAAACGCTTGACGGGCAGACCGCTTTGGTACGTAATAGGCGATACGGAATTCTACGGATGCAAAATAAAAGTAGACGAGCGCGCGCTTATTCCGAGACCCGAAACGGAACTTTTGGCGGAATATGCGGTCAAGTCGGTTGAGGACGGCGACAAAGTTCTCGATATGTGTACGGGTTCCGGCTGTATCGCGGTGGCTGTCGCTAAAAATTGCGCGAAACTCGGAGTAACCGTTACGGGCGCCGACCTTTCGGACGCGGCGGTTATGCTTGCCCGCGAGAACGCCAAACTCAACGGAGTAAACGTCGATTTCGTTCAAAGCGATTTATTTGCGAACGTCCGCGGAAGATTTAATCTGATAGTTTGCAATCCTCCTTATATCAAAAGCGGAGATATACCTTTTCTTCAAAGCGAAGTTAGGGAGTACGAACCTAAAATCGCGCTCGACGGCGGTGCGGACGGGCTTGATTTTTACAGACGGCTTGCAAAGAATATAAGAAGTTATCTCGCGAGGGACGGCGTTCTGCTTTTGGAATGCGGCGAAGGTCAGACCGAAGAGATATTGAAACTGTTTGAAAAACGCGATTACGCAATGGTAATGAAGGACTTGTCAGGTACCGATAGGTTCATTAAAATTGCGTTTTAATTCTGAAAGGCAAAAAACGTGACGGCGCGTAGGTTATTCCGCCGTTAAAGCAAGGTAGTATGGCTGTTGATAGCTTTTTAAAAAAACTTGAAGATATTTACCGTCGTTACTGCGAGCTGTCGGAAAAATTAGCCGACCCCGCAGTAATTTGCGATACGGCGGAATGGACAAAAATTGCAAAGGACCAAGCCGAAATCACAGAACCGTCGCAGAAATACGAAGAATACGTAAACGTCGTAAGGCGCAAGACGGATGCGGAAGAAGCGCTTAAAACCGAATCAGACGCGGAAATGAAACAACTGCTTTCGGAAGAAATTTCGGAATGTTCGAAACAGGCGGAAGTTTTAAAGGACGAGCTTAAAATACTGCTTTTGCCCAAGGACAAAAACGACGACAGAAACTGTATTATGGAAATCCGCGGAGGGGCGGGAGGCGAAGAAGCGGCTCTGTTTGCATACGAGCTTTACAGAATGTATCTCAATTATTGCGAGCATCACCGCCTTAAAGTCGAACTCGTCGACAGCAACGAAACCGAACTCGGCGGCATCAAGGAAATAGTTCTGAACATAAACGGGAAGGACGCGTACAAACAGCTCAAATTCGAGAGCGGAGTTCACCGCGTACAGCGCGTTCCCGAAACGGAGTCGCAGGGCAGAGTTCATACTTCGACGGCGACGGTCGCGATTCTTCCCGAAGCGGAGGACGTGGAAGTGGAAATCAACGACGAGGATATCCGCGTCGACGTTTACCGTTCGTCGGGCGCAGGCGGACAGAAAGTAAATAAGACCGAAACGGCGATTCGCATAACGCATTTTCCTACCGGAATAGTCGTTACCTGTCAGGACGAGAGAAGTCAGCTTAAAAATAAGGATAAGGCTTTCAAAGTCCTGCGTTCGAGACTTTACGATTATTACAATACTCAAAACCAATCTGCTTACGACGAACAGCGCAAAAGTTTGGTCGGCCGCGGCGACAGAAGCGAACGTATAAGAACTTATAATTTTCCCCAAGGGCGGGTCACGGACCACAGAATCGGTCTTTCGTTATATTCTCTCGATACTTTTATGATGGGCGACATAGAAGAAATGATAGAAGCTCTTGCAGTAGCGGAGCGCGAAGCTCAGCTTGCGGGAGAAGAATAACTTTATTGACAGTACTCCTGTTTTAGTGTATAATTTGATTATGAAACGGAACAAGTCGCTTGAAGACTATTTGGAAAGTATATTGCTCTTATCGCGCGAAAACGAGTTCGTGCACAGGGTGGACGTTGCGCGGAGCGTAGGCGTTTCTCAACCCGCCGTGCAGAAAGCGGTTAAGATTCTACAAAACCGGGGTTTCGTTGAGTGCGACGGACTGCATATTTATCTCACCTCCACGGGAGAAAACTACGCCTGTAAAATTTACGAACGGCATTGCACTTTAAAAAATTTTTTGCAGTTTCTCGGCGTGAACGGCGAAGATGCGGAGCGTGACGCTTGCGAAATAGAACACGTAATTTCCGAAACGACGTTCGATAAAATAAAACTTTTCTTAGCGGATAAATAATCCGCTATTTTTTTATCGAAAAAAACTTAATTATAGTTAATTTTTTGTTGACAAAGCAGTTTGCGGTGAATATAATAACTAATGAAATATAAACCACGGTTAATTTTGGAGGTGCGGTATGCCTGTTTGCTTTGCTCCCAACGGACGCGAATTAGAAATAAGAAAGGTCGGCGCGGATGACAAAACGAAAAAACACTTGCGCGAGATAGGAATATCCGAGGGAGGGAAAATAACTCTCGTTTCATCGGACGGAGGCAACGTTATCGTAATAGTCAAAGAAAGCAGACTCTGCCTTGACAGGAATTTGGCGGCAAAAATTTTAGTGGCTTGACGCCGCTTAAATTTTTATTTAAAAACTTAACCTGAGTTAATTTTTTGGAGGTTTGAATTATGATTAAATTATTGAGCGATTTCAATGCGGGCGACCGCGGTATAATAACCGCGGTCAGAGGAGAGGGTAAAATACGCAGACGTCTATTCGATATGGGAGTGACGCCGGGCGCGGAACTTATTATGCGTAAGAAGGCGCCGCTTGGCGACCCTATCGAAATAACGATACGCGGATACGAACTGACGCTTCGCAAAGCGGAAGCTGCTTGCGTTGAAGTTGAGATTTGAAAAAGGAGTTAATGATTATGAAAACTTTTGCATTGGCGGGTAATCCGAATTGCGGTAAGACAACGCTGTTCAACGCTTTAACGGGAGCTACCGCTCACGTAGGCAACTGGCCCGGCGTTACCGTTGATAAAAGGGAGGGCGTATACAAGGGAGGAAACGAAAACGTAAATATCGTAGATCTTCCCGGTATTTATTCGCTTTCTCCGTACACGCCCGAAGAGGTTATTTCGCGTAATTATATTCTCGGCGAACACCCTTACGGCATAATAAATATAGTAGACGCTACCAATTTAGAGCGTAACTTGTATTTAACAACCCAGCTTCTCGAAATTGACGTTCCCGTCATAGTCGCGTTGAATATGATGGACGAAGTTGAAAAGTCGGGAGATAAAATCGACGCAAAGTCGCTTGAAAACGCGCTCGGCGTTCCCGTCGTTGAAATTTCCGCACTCAAATCTAAGGGTATTAAACAGCTTATGGACAGAGCGGTTGCAATGTCTGCGGAGCGCAAGGGAACAACCGTTCTTAAAGGCGTTCTCGATAAACAGCTTGAAACGGCTTGCGCCTTCTATGAAGCGGCGGGAATTAAATCTTCTCTCTTCCACGCGGTAAAACTTTTGGAGAACGACGAGCTTGAATTGGAGCGCAAAGGCGCAAAGCAGGCGTTCGAAGAGGCGGTTGCAGGCGAAGACCTCGAAGCGGTCATAGCCGACGAAAGGTATAAATACATATCTTCCAATCTTGCTTTTATAAAAGTTAAGAAAGCGGGAAAGGGCGTGCTTACCAAATCTGACAGAATAGACCGCGTTCTTACGCACAGAATTTGGGCTATTCCTATCTTTATAGTAATTTTGTTCTGCATATTCCATATAACGTTTTCGGAGGATTTCCTCTATATAGGCGCCTGGGCGGGGATAGGCGGAGGACTTCCCGCGCTTGACGATTTAGAACTTTCCGAAGGGCTTGCCGCGTTTGTGGGCATTTTCTACGACGGGGCGGTGTTCTCGCCGGGCGTAATATTGTTTAATATCTTCGACACGATATTCGGACTGATAACGGACGGAATCGGCGGAGCCATTCAAACGGAATGGCTTTCGGGGCTTGTGGCAGACGGTATTTTAGGTGGTCTGTTCGCCGTTCTCGGTTTTCTTCCCCAGATATTGCTTTTGTTCCTGTTCTTCTCAATTCTCGAAGACACTGGTTATATGGCGCGTATCGCGTTCGTGCTGGATAGAATTTTCCGCCGTTTCGGACTTTCGGGCAGAGCGTTTATGCCTATGATAATGGGTTTCGGTTGTTCCGTGCCCGCAATGATTAACACAAGAACGCTTGCCGACGAAAAAGAACGTACGGCTACCGTGAGGGTAATTCCTTTCTTCTCGTGCGGAGCAAAATTGCCTATTTTGGTAGCTATTGCGGGCGGAATAGTAACTTATTTCAGAGTGGGCAACGCCGATTTGATTACTTACGGAATGTATATTCTCGGCGTTTGCTCGGCGATAGTTTGCGTGCTTTTAATGCGTAACACCACGTTGAAGGGTGAAACTCCTCCTTTCATTATGGAGCTTCCCGCATATCATTTGCCCGGCTTTAAGAACCTTATGCTTCACCTTTGGGATAAGACGAAGCATTTCGTAAAGAAAGCGTTCACTATTATATTCGCTTCTACCGTAATTATATGGCTGTTATCGCATTTAAGCTGGAACTGGCACTATATCCCCGACGAAGAAATGCAGAATTCCATTCTCGCTTCTATCGGTATGCTTGTACAGCCTGTATTCACACCGCTCGGCTTCGGTTCGCAAATCGGCACGTTCGGCTGGGTATTCGCGGTTGCGGCGCTCACGGGGCTTATAGCTAAGGAAAACGTTATAGCAACGTTCGGAACACTCGGCGCGTGTCTTATATCTATGGGTGCGGCGATAACCGGCAACGCCGATGCGATTTTAGCCGACGAAGAAGGCGTAACCGCCGCTATTGCAATGATAGAGGCAACGGGAATTTCCATACCTGCGCTGATTGCGTTTATCGCTTTCAATATGACAACGATACCCTGCTTTGCGGCTTGCGCAACGGCGAAAGCGGAGCTTCCCGAAGGCAAGTTCAAGCTGACCGTTCTTTTATGGCTGTTATCGAGCTATATTATTAGCGCGGCTGTTTACACCATAGGCAGTTGGTGGTGGACTCTGTTTATCTGGCTTGCGGTCGTTGCGGTTGTAACAACGTTTATCGTTCTGAGAAACTTAGGCAAGTTCGATATACTCGCGATATTTAAGAGAAAGAAAAAAGGAGAGGAATAATATGAACGGTTTGGATATTGCAATAATAGTAATGGTATCGGTTGCCGTTGCAGGCGTTTTCGGTTGGCTGATTTACAGAAAAATAAAGCATAAAAACGTCGGCTGCGACTGCGGTTGCGGTAATTGCGGCGGTTGCAGTTCTTGCGGCAAAAAACATAAATAAAATAAACACTCCGCGTCTTTACCGTAGTTCCCATAGGGAATTTTAGGTAAGCCGCAGGATGTAGAGAATTAGGCGTGGCGTGAAGCCACGCCTTTTCTCTTGTCTTGTCTTGTCTTGTCTTGTTTTAGTTGCTTTAATTGTTGTAGTCGTCATCGAAGAACGGCGGTTGTATTGCGCCCACGAAGTTATAGATAATTTCAACGGTCTGTCTGTAATGCCCGTTTACTTTCGTTTTCTCGTGGACGATTACCTTGTCAATGAACGAGCGCAGAATTTCGGGTGTAAGTTCTTCAAAATTGCAGTACTTGTAGATGAGCATCATAAAGTCGAGTATTTTATCGTCTTGCGCTTTGGCTTTCTCGATTTCAGCTTTCAGAATTTTGACGCGCTCTTTGAGCGTGGCTTGTTCCGATTCGTATGTATCGCTCATTTTCAAATACCGTTCTTCCGAGATTTTACACGCAACCTTATCTTCGTATAAGCTCTCAATTATCTTGTCGAGCTTGTCTATGCGTTCTTCCGAATTTTCTATTTCGCGTTGGTTCTCTTTGAGTTCCTTTTTCGTTTTCGCTTCGGCGTCCTTGCGTAAGGTCTGTAAAAATTCTTCGTTGTGGTTCTTGGCAAAGTGGATTGTGCGACGCAAATCGTCTTGTATGATTGCCGTTACCGCTTTCACGGTTATTTGGTGTGAACCACAAATGCGCTTCTTCTGCTTACGGTAAGTAGAACAGTTAAAGTATTCCGTTTGTTTCATAGTGGTACACCTGCAAAGATACATTTTCTTTCCGCAGTCAGCACAGTACAGCATTCCCGAAAGCGGACTCATTTCTCCCATATCGGTAGGACGGCGTTTGTTCTCGCGTATCTTCTGAACAGTGTCGAAAGTCTGCTTGTCTATGATTGCTTCCTGCGTGTTCTCGAAAATCACCCAATCTTCTCTCGGCAATTCAATACGCCTTTTCGATTTGTACGACTTCTTGTAGCTCTTGAAGTTCACGGTACAGCCTGTGTATTCCAAGTTTTCAAGAATACCCGACACCGTTTGTTGCGACCATATTTCCGAGCTTTCTCGTATTTTCAAAGACGTGGGTAAGCCGTGATTATGGAAGTAGACGACGGGCGTTTCAACTTTTCGTTCGGTAAGTATCCGTGCTATCTGTGTCGGACCGTAACCTTGAATACAGAGTTTGAAAATCTCTCTCACGATTTCCGCGCCTTTCTCGTCTATAATCCATTTTTCTATATCTTCGGGACTTTTCTTATATCCGAGCGGCGGTATCGTCGTAATGTGTTTGCCCGAATTGCCTTTGGCACGGACAACTGCCTTGATTTTCTTACTGCAATCTTTGGCGTACATCTCGTTGAGTATGTTCTTAAACGGTGTAATATCGTCGTCGGGATTGGTTTCGCTGTCCACTTGGTCGTAGATTGCTATAAACCTTACGTCGGCTTCGGCAAGATAATATTTCGTATAATAGCCTACAAGAATGTGATCCCTGCCGAATCTCGACATATCCTTGACGATAACGGTAGATATTTTACCGTTGTCCACGTCGTCCATCATACGCTTGAAGTCGGGGCGGTCAAAGTTGCTTCCCGAATATCCGTCGTCCACGTAAAACCTTACGTTGCGCAATCGGTTTTCGTCCGCATACTTTTGTAACAGCATTTTCTGATTACGGATACTGTTGGAATCGCCGTCCAAATCGTCGTCGCAGGACAGTCTGCAATAGCAAGCCGTCCATTGTTCTTCTGCACTTTTTACTTTCTTATATTTAATTGTCGGTTGCAAATTCATTGTTTATTACCTCCCGAATTGCAACTTCCAAGCGATTGCTTATGAGATAACCGAATAGGTACGGACGGCTTTAACGCTTCGTCTATATTCCGTTCGATTAATCTTTTTGTAATATCAAATGCCGTAGTTGTGTCGGCGTTTGACTTTTCACGAGATATAACGGTATAGACCGTGTTCCCGATAACTTTTTCACGGCTTCTTACAAACGAGCCGTTCTCTTGTTCGTAATAGTAAGACAGTATATCTGCCTTAGGTGCGGTTGCTTTGTTCTTATTTATAATGGCACTCCTTGTCTGAAATCGGGCGTTTCAAGTTATTTTCTCCCGTCATACAAGAAGAACACATAAGTTTGATTTGCTTTTCGGTTACTGTCCGTTTTTCTCTCTTTTAGCGGCTTCTTCCAATAACACTTTATATCCCGCTTCTATAAGACGGACTTTCGTGTAACCGTGCTTAATTAAAAATGCGTTTATTTCTTCCGCCTGTTTTCTCGGCACGCTCGTCCCCCAAACCAAACTCTTTGCTTTGCGTTCTTCTCTGTGCCGTTCTTCGTAATTCTTATCTTTTTCCGCTCTCGGTTTCATAATACCCTCCGTAAATATATGCGTCGTATTGACACGCCATTTTCTTTATTATACGCTTTTAGGGGTGTCTTGTCAACGGAATCCGATAGAGTAGTAGAACGGTATTTAATTTTTACTTTCCGTCTTTGCCGTTAAACTTAGTGGGTGACTTATGCGGTGTGGTCGCTTTCGTCGTTCTTGCCCGTCGTAACAGTTCTTCATATTCTTTCGGTAATACGGCTTTTATCTCCGTTACTTCCGAACGCGCTCTCTCGCAACTCTCTGCCGTGCGTTCTGCGCTTTGCAATCTCTTATACATAAACGCTTGGTCTTGATGCGCCCGTTCGACTTCGCTGTTCTTGTCCGAAAGCTGTTGTCGTAACTGTGCATTTTCCACGCGAAGAGAAGTGATGAGCTTGTCTTTGCCGAATAGCGGTATAGGCTCGTCCGCAGATATCTTGACTTCGGTCAGTTCGTCTATTTCTTGCGATAGCGTTTCTCTCTGTGTGGTCAAGCTCTCGACTTCCGTTTGTGTGTTTCTTTTTTCGGCTTTTAGCTTTGTCAGTTCGCTACTCGTTTCGGAATAGGCAGTCGTTATTTCTGCGGCTTTTTCTTCTGCCATTTTCACCTTGAATTCCGCTACGTCAAGATGTTTCTTTTTACTGCCTTCTTTGCCGCGTTCCAAACCCCAATGCTTTCCGACCTGCTCATATATATCCGTTTGAAGTTTTCGCAAAGCCACTCTGTCTAATAGGCGTTTACAGCATAGCCGTCCGTCTAATACGGGCATAAGATTTAAGTGCATATGCGGCGTGGTTTCGTCCATATGGACGACGGCGCTTATGATATTTTCCTCGCCGTATCGTTCCGCAAAAAACCGATAGCACATCGCATAATATTCACGTATATGTTCGGGCAACATACCCTTGAAAAATTCGGGGCTTGCGCCTACCAACATACTGCACATTAGCACGGTGTCTTTCTTTGTGCGGCAACCCAATTCTTTAATCCTTTCATTGATATAACCGATATAGGTTTGCTCTCTTTTTACAAAGTGGATATTGTTCCTTGTTCGTGTACTGTCTATCTTGCTGTTAGTGCCTTGATAGGTTTCGTCGCGCTCGTTTTCTTTTTCTACGGGTGGAATATCGTCGTGCTGAAACTTCTTCATATTGCAAATGATATAACTTATTTTCGTGTTCCTCCTAAATGCTTTTTCGTTCAGTGGACAAAGCCTCGCAGAGCGCACACCTTGCTCGCAAGGTATAGTGCGCTATACCTTCGTAGAAGGGTACGCTCGTTCCGGCTTTATCCGTTTGTGTTTTGCTTCTCGTTTGCTTGCCGATTAAGGCGGTCTTATGGTCATTGATTTTACCTCCGATTTGTTAGTGTTATATCTTCGTCCACGCAAGAAAGAGCGGGAAAGATAACCGTAAAAAAGACGACAAAAAAGCCGCTGACAACTTCTTGTATCACCGACTTCTAACCGTGTTTAGCAATATGATTTTGCTCTATGGTGGTTAGCCATTCTATGAGATTGTAAGATTGTTTTTAGCTCAAAAGATACCTCGTTTTCTTAAAAGTTTGTAACATAAAATAGACCATCTACACTATCCGACTTTCGCACTCTCAAAGAGATCTCAGATAATTCCGGCCGCACTCATTGTCATACAAAATTGTACACCAATAAAAGCCTATCACGGCTCACGATTTTTGCGTACAATTAAAAAACCTACGCTCTATTCGTAAGCTAAGGCAAGGCGGCTTTACTGCCCAAAACCTTCCGCATTCTATGAGCTTTTGCTCATTGCGGAACTCCTACCGAG
>CAJUHC010000022.1 GCA_910586345.1 uncultured Christensenella sp. | reverse complement strand
TTACGGGCTTCCCTCTGTACGTTACAGGCACTCCCGCACTATTATAACTACATTCCTCTCCGTCGTAAGATATTAACCTGTCTCCGTCATAGCCGTACAGCTTTTCCGTGCTCTCAAGCTCTTCTAACAATTCCCTCGTTCGGAGCGTAAACGCATACTCTCTCTTAACCGTTATATTTCCGTTTCTGTCGTATCCGTATACCCAAGTTTTGCCGAGTTTTTTATTGTCCTCTCTTACGAGCCTGTTTAAACCGTCGTATTCATACCTTGCCGTCAGCTTTCCGTTCTCTCTTATCTCTACGATATTTCCGCAAGCGTCGTACTTATACTTTACGTTATCTCTTATAACGTTTCCGTTCGCGTACCATACCGCGCTCGGCATATTGGTTGCTCTGTCGCCGACTTTTCTGTAACTTATATATTCGCCGTAGACCTTATTTCCGGTTCCTGACTTTAACTCCCTGCCGGTATACCTGCCGTTTACATCACGCAATACATAGCTTCTTACTCCGTACGGCATTTCTATATAGTCTATTTCTCTTGCCGCATTTTCTTTATAACTGTATTTGTAGTTATGCGTTGTTTCGCCGGAAGTTATTTTTTTACCTGTTATTTCGTTACGCTCGTTATACGTGTATTCTTCCGTTACTTGTCCGTTACTTATTTTTCTAAGCGTTCTATTGGGGTTATACTCGTAATTTGTCGTCGTGCCGGCTACATTATCCTTTACACTCTTTAACAGTCCGTCTTCGTATACTCTTTCTGTTTGTACGCTTTCGTTTAGTTCCGTTCTTATTACGTTTCCGTCTTTATCTTTTACGGTCCTGAAAATAACACCGTCTTTTATCGTTACTTCTATTTCATCATTATCACTGACAATAAAATTCGTTTCCGTGCCGTTTAACGTTACTTTCCTTAATCTGCGTTTATTATCGTACTCATAGTATACCACGTTATTTCCGCTTGTCAAGCGCGTCGGCAAGCCCAACGTATATTTTATACTCGTACTGTTCTCTTCTCCGCTCTCCGTGCTCTGCGTTATTCCCGTTACTCTTCCGCTTTCGTCGTACGAATAGCTTACTTTGCTTCCGTTCGGCAATATACGGGTATTTACCGTTTCCGTTCCGTCGTTGTAGATTAGCCGGGTTCTGTTTTCGCCCGTTTCGTCTATCTCCGCGGTTACCTTGCCGTCCTCTGCAACTTCGCTTTCTTTATAAAACTTCGTTGTGCTGTCCAAGGTGTTATACGTAAATTCCTTTACGATATTCCCCTTTTCGTCGCAGACTTTCTCCGTTACGGTTATTCCGTTTGTTCCCTCTTCTCCCTCTACGTAGCTTTCCGTCTTTACGAGGTTGCCGTGCTCGCAGTAACTGTATTCTTCTACGTATACTTTCTTTTCCGCGCCGCTCGTACTTGCCGTTCCGTTAAGGTTGGTATATTCCGTTATTGTCTTTTTAAGGCAGTTATAATCCGGCTCGCCCGCCGCATATTCGTACGTTACGTATGTTTTCGTACAAATTATGTTTCCGTTCGCGCCTCTTGTGATTTGCCAGCCCGTCTCCGCGCTCTTAGGACGGTTGAAGTCGTCCAGCGTTACCAATTCCCAACTTGCTTCCCTGTAATCCGAATATTCGTTCGTCATATCGGGTAATGTATTTATTACGGGCGGTACGCCGAGATACGACGTTATTATACTTGAAGACGAAACGTTCGGACGTATTATATCGGCAGTCTTTTTGGGAGTTAATCTGAATTCATACATTCTGTCCGCCCGGGAGTAAAAGTTCAAACCGCTGACTTCGCCGTTTTTCTTTGTATATCCTCCGCAGGTTCTTTTATTTTCGTCCAACAGCGTATACTCGGTTGTATTGCCGTCGCTTATGCTTATGTAGTTCGGTTCAAAAATAATTTGAACTGACGACAACAGATTTTCGCTCGTTGAGCAAGAATCGCTTATATTACTTTCGGCAACCGTTTCGGTACTATCCGTTACTTCGGTTACAGTGGAATTTGTCGTTATCGATTTAGGGATATAGCCGTTATATTTGATTTCGGATAAAGTATGGTCGTTACAACGTATCCGCGCAATATTGTTCGACGAATATCTGAAGTAATTAATTTTGCCGTCTGAAAATTTAACTTTTTTAAGTTCGTTTATGCTATAAGTATACGCTACACGATTACCGTCGGGCGCGGTTATGGATATGAGTTTACCGTCGCGGTTGTATTTGAAAGCCGTTTTTCTTTCGCCGTCGTAAACTGCCGTTATTACTTCCTTTTTGCCCTCCGAAGTTATTATTTCGTTCCATTCTACAGATATTACGTTTTCGTATCTGTCGGTTATTGCACAGAGATTTCCGAAGCAGTTGAAACATAGTATTTTCCCGCTGTCGTCCGTAACGTACGCCGTGGGAAGCTGTCTTTTAAGCTGTTTTAACTGTTCATTTTTTTGTTTTAACTGTATACTGTATTTCTCATATCTTTGTTGCATCTGATTTAAAACAGTATAGTCTCTACTCGCTTTACGCTGTTTATTCGGTTCTAAACCGCCTAAAGTAGAATTATTAAATCGTTCCGTTAACTGATTTTTATATTTGTAAAGTTTACGTAATAAATTCTGTTTTATCGCATTAATTTGCGCCGCATCTTTAACTACTTGATTAGATTTATCTTCTTTAACTTCAATATTATTAAATTCATAATATAAATTCTCGATTTCTCGTTCCGACGTAATGGATAACTTAGCAATTGCAATATCAACATTTTCAAGACGCTGCATTAAATTATCGTTATTATCACCGATTTCGTTATCGAGATTGAATAAATCTTTTAATACTTTTATGCCTAACGAGTTTATTAGTGAATCAACAATATTATTCGAATTGTCGTAAAGTAAAAGCGGACTGCCTGTATTGGCTAATTTATCTTTATAAACTCCAATGTTATAGGATAATTCAGATATTGTATCTTTTAATTGGTATATTTCATTCTCCAGCTGTAATTCGTTTTCTTGCCTCTGTTCATAAAATTCAATGTTATTTACGTCCTCCAATCTCGTTACCAATCTTAACCCTTCGTTGGTACGAAGTTCGCGCGTTACCTCGTAAGTTACTCCGTTTACGTTACAGGATAATAAACCGTTAGGATTTATAGTAACTTCACTTTTATTTACTGTTTTACGCGAGGAACCGTCTACGTAATAGTAAACCTCCGTTATCATATGCTTACGACCGTTGCCGTCGGCGTATACGTATTCGTCGCCCGATTTTTCTAATTTCTGATGTAAATTCAGTCGCCAATTTTCTCCGCAGTTGAAATCGTCGTCGCTTTTTAAATGCGTATGCGCAATCTGCAAAGGAAGCGCCGAGCTTCCCGCTTCGATATCTGAAAACGAAGTCGTAAACGCGCCCGTTTCCAGGTCCATCGAGCCCGTAGCGTCGCCCGCAAGCGAAAACGTTTTTGGTTCCGCCTCGTTTTCGTTCGTCATATACTCTATTATAAGCTGAGGCTCTTTACCGCTGCCGAGATTAATTCTAGTATAACAGTAACTTTCGCTTGTAAATTCCAATGTGCAAACCGAATATAATTTAAACAAGCTGGTAATATCAATGTAATTAATACCGTATATTAGGTTATAAAAATTACCGTTAATTTTACAACCGCTAATATAAGGACAATGTCCGTCATAATTACTTGAATAACCGTCGAATTTCAATTTAACAGAAGTTATACGTTTTGTTAAATATTGATATTTTGATTTATTAATTTTTAAAATTAGTTTATTTTTAGCATCGATTATTATGTTGTCGTCTTTTATTTCAGACCTTTCCCAGCTCCAATATGCACCGTTTGAACCCTCTTTTTCCACTTGTGTATAATTCTCGTAAGTAAAAAGCGACGTGTCGGACGCGACAATCTGAGGGTCGATTTTGACGGGGAATTTACGCTCTTCGGAATTTATCCAATCTTTGTCGGCGACGACTTTGAATTCGAGCGAGCCTTCGGACTGTTCCGCGATTTCATAACAGACAAGTTCGCTTTTCGCGCCTGCCGCGTCAATCATAAAGGGGGCGGGGATATAGAATTTTACCTTTCCGCTGTCCGTATCTTTTAACTGCAACGTTTTTCCGTCGTCCGATATGCAAGTTTCGAGATTTTCGATATTCATTCCGAAATCGTATTCGTAGTTATCGCATTTTTCTTTTATTATGATATTTTCTTTGACCCTGTCGGAATCCACCGAATACTGCAAGTCGACGTTAGGCGTTACGTCTTTAAAAATCAAACTGCTTTCTGCGCAATCGGAGTGTTCGCAGATACAGTTATCCGCATCGCATCCGCAGTGTTTCGATAAATCGCGCGACTTTAATCCGACTTTGCATTTGCCGTCGGCGACCTCGAAGATTTCGCCGTCCGCCGAGCGTTTTTTAAATCGGGTTTTAAACGAGTTTGCTTTGGTCTGAAACGTCTCGCCGTCGTCGGAAAGCGAGTTGTCGATTTCCGACAAGCCGGAACTTTCGCCGTCCGAGAAATGCACGGCTTTCGCGCTGTACACCGCGGTTGTCGTACCGTCGTTGCCGACGTAGTGTTTTGCGTTCGGCTCGCGTTTCGATTTGTCCTCGAAAAGGAAGTGTTTTTTTACTTTAATTGCGTTTTCGTGTTCGGAATTTATTTCCTCTTTTTCAATTTTTATTTCTTTTTCCTTTTTTTCAGCCTCTTTAGTTTCGGGCTGATTACCTAATATATAATTCATTATTTTCTCCTTAAAATTTTTTCTTTCAACAGCCTTTCGGCAAATTTGTTGTACCTTTGTCTGTACCTGTCGAGCGTGTACGTGCTTACGTAGTTCTCAGCGGCTGTTTTTTCGTAATTTTTATAACCGCCGTCGACGTACAAAGTTTTGAATATTGCGCCGTGGTTATTCCGCGTTTCTATGTCGTTAAGTTCGTAATACTCCGTCAGTTTTTGGAATAACGCACGTATTTCGTCGTCGGATAAAACCAAACCGTCGTACGGTTCACGCTCCGCAAGCGCGTTGAGTAAATCTTTTCTTCTGTTCATAGTTCTTTGTTTGCGCCGTCCGCTTCGGCGAGTTTCGTTTTTTCCCGCCGAGCCGAACAAACGCCCGCACCGTTCCCCCTGCATAGATTTTTTAAGCAAATATCTTTTAATTACTGCATAGCCTCTTCACCTCCGTTTAATTTTACAAACATTTGTTTATTATTGCGCACCTATAATATCAACGCGCTCGTTAGAGTTTAAACGTTTGTTTTGAAATTAAACGAAAAAATTCCGCAGTGCAAGTTTTTCAGTCGGTTTAACTCAACACTGCGGTACGCTTGATTTTTTTCTGTTATTAAATTAAAATATAATCAACGCTCGTGAAAAAAAATTTAACAAACGCAATACCGATAATTTTAATCGTACTTTCGGTCATAATATTCATAGTTTTCGAAGTCTGCAATTTCAAGTATACGGACGACGAAACTTTAAACGCGCTTTTAAACGGGACAATACCGCGCTTCGCCGCAGGCGGGGCTTTGCTTACGGTTTTAATTCTGTTAGGCTGTAAAAAAATACTGAAACCCGAATTAAAAAGTTTACCCGGAAATTTACTTTGGTGCATACCCTGCTTTTTAGTCGTTCTCGCGAACTTTCCTTTCTCCGCGCTTATAACAGGTTCGGCGGAAATCGTGCGGGCCGAGTTAACAGCGCTTTTTATTGCGGAATGTCTGGCAATCGGATTTATGGAGGAAACGCTTTTCCGCGGAATTTTGCAGGATACTTTCAATCAGATTTTCAAAGGCAAACCGCACGGACAAATTTATACCGTTCTGCTTACTTCGGCTGCTTTCGGGGTTGTTCATCTTTTCAATCTTTTTGCGGGAGCGAACGTCGGCGCGACTTTTTTACAAGTCGGTTACAGCTTTTTAATAGGCGCTATGCTTTCCGCCGTACTGATAAAAACCGATAATCTGTGGTTATGCGTATTGCTCCACGCAGGTTTCGATTTCGGCGGAAACATAATATCCGAACTCGGAACGGGAAATTTTCAGGACCTTTGGTTCTGGATATTTACCGCCGCAGCGGGACTTTTATGTTCAGCGCACGTCCTCTGTTTTCTTATAAAACAGGACAAGAACTCAACATAAAAACATATACGGTTCACTACATTATGCATTTAATAAAAACGGCTTTGCTTTTATGCAAAGCCGTTTACGCCGTTTTTACGCAGAAACGAATCAAGTATTAAGTTAAATTCCCGCGGGGTATCCATATTCACGCAATGTCCCGCGCCTTTGAAAATTATTTTATCGCAATTTTCGTATTCAGCCCACTCGTTCACGATTTCGATTTCCGTAGGATTATCGTATTCGCCGCAGCCGACCAACAAATTATATCGCCGTTCTTTCTTAGGATATTTGTTTACAAGGTTTTTAAGCCCCGCAAGATATCTGAAAGAACTCTTTCTGAACCGGATATTCATATTGTAAAAAGCAGTTTGAGCATCGTCGGTGTAAGCGGAAATTTTTTTATTTTCTTTCGCGAACCATTTTACGGAAATCAAAGCTTTCAGCATCATTTTCATCTGGGCTTTGGAATTGGCCTTTTGCTTATTGATATCGAACTTGTTTACGTCGTATCCGCCGAAACAAGCGAGCGACAATACCTTTTCTTCATATTTATTGGCAAAGTCCTGAATAAAAACCGAGCCCAACGAGACCCCGACGAAATGAGCCGAACGGATATTGTGTTTTTCAAAAATTGCGTTTATCCAGTCCGACGTTTTTTCAACCCCGTCGCCTTTCCGTGTCCGGACAGAATTTCCGTGCCCTAAAATATCGATAGCCAGCAAATTGTATTTTCCCGAAAAATATTCGAATTGTTTTTCAAACATTCTATGGTCAACGAACGCGGCGTGAACAAAAACAAGCCACTCTTTATTCGAGCTGTCGTCTATATAATAGGCTATAGGAGAATTTTCGAGATACAGATTTTCCATTTAATTTATTCCTCGATATTTTTTATGCGTGTATCCGTACTATTATTTAGTAACGCATTTAAGAAACCTTGTCAACTTATAATTTCAGAATAATCGTTTCCGACGGCAACAGGTGACTAAAAAGAAAATCAAACGCAAATAAGACAGCGAAAGCCGTCTTATTTGCAAAATTGGTGCACCCGAATGGATTCGAACCATCGGCACATAGCGTCGGAGGCTATTGCTCTATCCAACTGAGCTACGGATGCGTTTTATTTGAATATTATACAGCCTTAAACGAATTAAAAGCCTCGTTGTAGACGTATCCCATAGCCGAAAGGCGGGAGATTATTTCATCCTCGGATGCGTCTTCCTCTTCGCAGAGTTCCGACAAAGAGGAATATTCGTCGCGCAGTTTCGTATTTATAAGCGACAATAAAATAAAATTATCCGTAGGAAGAATCATAATTTACTCGCGTTATTATATCACGTTTTGTTTTTAATTGCAAACCTATAACGGGGTGTGTTATAATTATCTTATGAAAACCGTAGTAGTAGGTATGAGCGGAGGCGTAGATTCCTCCGCCGCCGCGCTCTTACTAAAAAACCAAGGTTACAACGTAATCGGACTATATATGCTTAACTGGGAAGAAACCGACGCGCGCGGCGCGTGCAGCGCAGACAACGATTTTGCCGACGTGCAAAGAGTTTGCTCGGCTATCGGTATTCCTTATTACAGCGTAAATTTCGCAAAGCAATATCAGGAGCGGGTATTCTCATACTTCCTTTCGGAATACAAAGCGGGCAGAACGCCCAACCCCGACGTTTTATGCAACCGCGAAATAAAGTTCGGTCCGTTCCGCGAATACGCGCTGAATATGGGCGCGGATTATATAGCGACAGGACATTACTGCGGAATAGAACATACCTCAGACGGAAGGCACAGACTCCTCAAAGCGAAAGACACGGGGAAAGACCAGACTTATTTTTTAAACCAGGTGAGAGAAAATCAGCTTGAAAACGTACTCTTTCCTCTTTCGGGGCTATCCAAAAGCGAAGTCAGAAAAATAGCCGAAGAAAACGGACTCTCCACCGCAGAAAAAAAAGATTCCACTGGCATATGTTTTATAGGCGAGAGAAATTTCCGTAAATTTCTGCAAAACTATTTGCCTGCGCAAGCGGGAAAAATAGTCGACGCAGACGGCAGAACCGTAGGCGAACATATAGGACTTATGTATTATACTATAGGTCAGCGCAAAGGCCTCAATCTCGGCGGACGCCGAGGCGAAGAAGGCAGATGGTTCGTTATCGGAAAAGATTTGAAAAATAATATTCTCCACGTTTCGCACGGCGACGAAAGTCCGCTTTATTCGAAAGCCTGCCGTATTTCGGGAATCAATCTGATAGGCTGTTCCCTGCCCGAACGTTTCGAATGCTCCGCCAAATTCCGCTACCGCCAGCCCGAACAGAAAGTAAAAGTCCGTTTTGAAAAAGATACGGCTTACGTTGAATTCGAAAACCCGCAGCGCGCCGTGACCGAAGGTCAGTACGCAGTCCTCTACGACGAAACAGCCTGTCTCGGAGGAGGCGTAATCGACAGCGTGATATATTAGAAAAACGTAAGACCCGCGTTCAAACGCGGGTCTTACTTATTTATCAGACTTTTCGTAACCTTTTTTTGGTTTATAATTTATAAACAGTTTATACCTGAACGCATACAGCAACACGGCTATAACTATCACGCCTATTACGGCGGCGGTAATACCTATTACCGCGGGTGAAATATCCTTCAAATCGAGACAGCGCACGTTTATCCACATCTGGTTTATCTCGCCGAGTTTATCTCCGAAATCAAGCATAACTACGCTTCTGTCGATTACGTTCTGCGGAGGGTACTGCGCAAATAACTGCCTTCCGCGGTTTATTTTTTCTCCGTCTCTCCCGAAGTCAGCCGCATCCGCCGTAAGTATGCGTTCTCCGCCGAAAAAATAACTTAAATCATATTCGAGCGTTTCCTCCGCTTCTTCCTCCGCGCCGTAGTTCCACTCCATATAATCGTAAACCATATCGCCCGCAATAGCCGAAGTATAGCCTATATAATACATATTTCTAACTGCGTTATCGGGTCTGGACAAAAAGTTTACGAACGCTTCCGCCGCAGTCTGTTTCTGTTCGTTTCCGCCGATTCCGTCCTTTAACATTACCCAGCCGTCGAACCACAGATTCGTGCACTCGTCGGGAACGGAATACCAAAGTTCCGTTTCGCTGTCGTCGCTCTCCGCTTCGTCCATTATATACACCGCATCGCCCGACCATTGATAGTTTGCGAGGACTTTGCCCGTCACCATATCCGACTTTCCAGCGTCCGTTTCGAAAGAATAAACGTTTTCTTTGATTTGCTTCAAAACGTCCTCGGCTTTTGCAATCGTTGCATTGTCCGTATCATTTAAAAGTTCGCTTCTTCTTCCGTCGCCAACGCCCGCTTTGAGTTCTTCTCCGTTTATTATTCCGAGCGTAGCGAAATACGCATCGCGCACGTTGTCCTTGATTGTAACCTGTCTTTTATAGTTTTCGTCTGAAAGAATCTTCCAGGTCGAAACGTCTGCGGTATTCTCAATCTTTTCGGGATTGTACACAAGCCCCGTGGTTCCCCACATATAACAAGCAGCGTATTCGTCCCAGCCGTAATTTTCGAACATATTTTTTATATACGGAGAAACAAAATTGTCGTAATGATTTTCGTCGTTTTCCTCGAAAAACCGCGGCGAATATTTCTGAATTTTTTCCTCTGCCAAGAGTTTCATTATCATATAATCCGACGGACACACCAAGTCGTATTCGTCGCCGAGGCTTAAACGGTTGTATAAATCTTCGTTCGTTCCGAAAGTGGAATATTCGACTTTCACTTTAAAATCGTACTTTGAATTGAACCATTCGGTGAAGTCGTCCACCATTGAGTTTTTGCCGAAAATATCCCCGCTTTCAAGGTCGATAATCTCTCCCTCGTCCCAATCTCCGAGGTCGATGTATTCTTCCCAACTGCATACCCTCAGAACCACTGTTTCCGCACTTTCCGAACAGCCTGCAAGCGTTAAAGGCAAAGCGCAGGCAAACAAAACGGAAACAAATACGCTTAAAAATTTTTTCATTTGCGCACCTCCCTTTTTCTGTTGCCCAAAACGTTCATCAATACCACGGCAACGATTACTATAATAAATATCAGCGTGGAAAGCGCCCAAAGCGCGGTTTTGACTTCGGTCTGACTGCCTTTCGTCGCGTTTACGACATAAGTGCTTATAGTATCGAAAGTAGAAGGTTTGGTATAAGTAGTTATGAAATAATCGTCAAGCGACAAAGTTACCGCGAGCATAAAGCCCGAAAGAATTCCCGGAACAAGCTGAGGAATAACGACTTTGAAGAGCGCCTGCGCAGGCGTCGCGCCCAAATCGAGCGCGGCTTCGTATAAACTGTTGTCCATCTGTTTGAGTTTGGGCAGTATAGAAAGATACACGAACGGCGCGGTCAGAACTACGTGCCCTATTCCGAGAGGTATGAAAGTATCCTTGCTTACCCTCAATATCACTATCAGAAGAATACATATCGAAAAACCCGTAACTATATCCGCGTTGACTACGGGAACCTGATTTGCGGTATTTAAGAGCGTTTTGGAAACTCTCTTGGAATAAAACGCGCCTATCGCTCCGAAAGTAGCCAGCACGGTAGATATACCTGCGCATACTACTGCAAGAATCAGCGTTCCGAAAATCATATTTCTGAGTTCTTCGTTTCTGAAAAGGTTTAAGTAGTTTTCAAACGAAACCCCGCTAACGCTTCCGCCGACCATCGAAGCGTCGGTAAAGCTGTAAACGGCAAGCACGAGTACGGGCACGTAAATAAACAACAGAACCAAGGCGAGCCAGCCTATCTGAAAAGCTTTTTTCATAATACCGCCCCCCTTGCCCCTGCGTCCTTATCGCTGAAACGGTTTGTAACGAGTGTTACGATAAGTATGATAACGAGCAGTACGAGCGAAATAAGCGAACCGTTGTTCCAATCGTACGCGCTGAAATAACTGCCTATAAGACTGCCCATAATATAAGTGCTGTTATAGAGCATATCCAAAACGACGTAGTTCGTCATAGAGGGCAGTAACACCATCGTCATTCCGCTGATAATTCCGGGGACTGAAAGCGGAAGCGTCACTCTCAGAAATACCGTAAACTTGTCCGCGCCCAAATCCGCCGCCGCTTCCAAAAGACTGTTATCGAGCTTTAAAAGCGAAGTGTATAAGGGCAGAATCATAAACGGCAGGAAATCGTAAGTCATACCTATTACGGAATTCAAAAAAGGATAAGCCGAAATATTTCCCTCTATTAACGAAAGAATTTCTTTAAGCGCCGTAATTCTCAACGTAAAGTTTATCCACATAGGCAGAACGAACAGCATTAAAAGAACGTATTTCTTTTTTAAACCGCTCCTCGCTAGAATATAAGCCGTCGGATAAGCGATTGCAAGACATACGAGCGTCGTAACCGCCGCCAAAGCGAAACTGTACAAAAGAGTTCCGAGAGTATTAGTGCTCGCAAAGAAATTTAAAAAATTACTGAAAGTGAACTGTCCCTGCCCGTTTGTGAACGCATAATAAACTATAACGAACAACGGAGCTATCACGAACAGAATCAGAAACGCCGCGTACGGTATACATAACTGGCTTCTGCTGAAACGGAGTTTTCTCATCTGTCGTTCTCTCCGTCGTGTTTTAAGGAAATTTTGATTTTCTCCTTAGGAATTATTATACCGACCAAGTCGCCCGTATTCCATAAATCGGGACAGGACAAAACGTAATCCTCCTCGTTTTCTTCCGTTCTTACGATATAACGGTAATGGTCGCCCTTGTAAATCATCGAAATAATGTTGCCCTGCGCTCCGCCCGCCGAAATATCGTCGGTCATAATAATATCGTGCGTATCCACTTCGACGTTGACTTCCGTACCTGCAAGGTCGGTTTTTTCGCCCTGCGCGGTTATGAGATAACCTTCCTCGTCGAGCGACGAACCCGCGTAAAGCTGTGTTACGTCGCACTCGAATTCTCCGTCTCCGAATTCGACTTTGTTCGTCTTGGTGATAACTCCGTCGTACCTGTTGACCGTATAGACCTTTTCCATAAGGTGTATTCCGTCGGGTTCTATTCTCAGTCCGATAACGCTTCCCACGGGCGCGGTAGACGTGCTTTGTATGATTATTTCGAATTTCCCTATCGCTACGGTTATTTCGTAGTGAACGCCCTTAAATATAGAAGATATGACTTTGCCTTTAAGCCGCCCCTCCGCGGGAGAGCATATTTTTATATCCTCGGGACGCACGACGACGTCTACAAGCTGGTTGATTTCGTAATCGTCAAGGCAATCGAAAGTAGCACCGCAGAATTTTACTTTTAACTTGCCCACTACCGTGCCGTTGAAAATATTGCTTTCGCCTATAAAGTCCGCAACGAAAGTATTTACGGGTTCGTTGTATATCTCGTCGGGAGTACCAATCTGCTGAATTTCGCCGTCGTTTATAACGACGATTTTATCGGAAAGGGTCAGCGCCTCTTCCTGGTCGTGCGTTACGTAAATAAAAGTTATGCCGAGCTTTTTGTGCATTTTTTTAAGCTCAATCTGCATTTCTTTGCGCATTTTCAAATCGAGCGCGCCCAAAGGCTCGTCCAAAAGAAGTATCTCGGGTTCGTTCACTATCGCGCGGGCAATGGCTATTCTCTGTTGCTGTCCGCCGGAAAGCGTCGAAACGGAACGCTTTTCAAAACCTTCCAAATCGACTATTTCGAGAGCTTTTTTAACTTTTTTATCGATTTCGGCTTTGGTCAGTTTCTGTTTTTTTACGTAAGTTTCGCCCTTTTTGTTTACGTAAGTATTCTCTATTCTTTTAAGGCGCAGACCGAACGCGATGTTTTCGTAAATATTCAGATGCGGAAAAAGCGCGTATTTCTGAAAAACGGTATTTACGGGACGCTTGTTGGGAGGAAGATTGCTTATATCCTCGCCGTTCAACAATATCTGTCCCGAAGTCGGTAATTCGAAGCCCGCTATCATTCTTAAAGTAGTCGTCTTGCCGCACCCCGAAGGTCCTAAAAAAGTGACGAACTCACCCTTTTTCACTTCGAGATTAAAGCTGTCGACCGCTACCGTATCGTTATCGTATACCTTTTTGACGTCGGTTAATTCAATGATGTTTTTGCTTTGGCTCATTTTATTTTCTCCTGTATTGACGATTAAAAGTTCGGCGGAGTAGAAATCCACAAAAATTTCGCCGTAGATTTTCCGCCGTTTGTTATTCCGTGCGACTTGTCCGCGGAATAATAAAACGTTTCGCCCTTTTTGCAGACGTAACTGTTTTTACCGAGTTTTATACAGATTTTACCCTCTAACACGTATCCGAACTCTTCGCCCTCGTGCGGAAAATCGTCCGACGTCGACGCGCCCTGTAAAAGCTCGACGAGCACGGGCTCCATTTCGTTCTTCTGCGCGTTCGGTATAATCCATTTCAACAGCATACCGTTTTCGTGCTTTTCTATAAAATCTTCATCGGAAAAAACAACCCGCTGGTCGTCCTCGCGCTTGAAAAATTCCGCAAGGTCGGTGCCCAACGCCGAAAGTATATCGCAGAGCGTCGAAATCGACGGCGACGTCAAATCGTTTTCGAGCTGGGATATATACCCTTTCGTCAACTCGCATCGGTCGGCAAGCTCCGCCTGAGACAAGTTAAGCTGTAACCTCAGTCTTTTTATCTTGTTTCCTATTTCCATACCACGCTCCGCCGTAAAAATTTTTACGTTAAAACCGCTAAACAATCAGTTTAATTTAATTAAACGGTTAGAGAAAATAAACAAAAAGTTTAATAAAAATAAACAAAAAAATTATATATACGCTAAACCCCTTTGTCAAATAATTTTTTATTATAATTATTTTGTGAAAAAATATCACTCTGCAAAAGCTTGTAAGCCCTTGCAGAGTGAAAAATTATCAAAATATCAAATTATAAAGTCGCCGCCATAACGGCTTTGATTGTATGCATTCTGTTCTCGGCTTCTTCGAACACAACGGATTGTGCGCTCTCGAACACTTCGTCCGTAACCTCCATACAGTCGATACCGAATTTATCGTAAACTGTTTTGCCGACGGAAGTCTTCAAATCGTGGAACGCGGGCAGGCAATGCATAAACACGCAGTTTTTACCCGCTTTCGACATAATTTCTTTCGTTACGCGGTAAGGCGATAAATCCTTTATCCGCCCTGCCCAAACTTCGTCGGGTTCGCCCATAGAAACCCAGACGTCGGTATAAATTATGTCCGCTCCAACAACGGCTTTATCTGTATCCGGGATAAATTCGAGAACCGCGCCCGTTTTCTCGGCGATTTTTCCGCACTCTTCTATAAGTTTTGCATCGGGGAAATATTTCGTATCGGTGCAGGCGACGAAATGCATACCCGTTTTCGCACAGCCTACCATAAGAGAGTTGCCCATATTGTATCTCGCGTCGCCCATAAAGACGAGCTTTTTACCTTTGAGAGAGCCGAACCTCTCTTTTACGGTCATAAAATCGGCGAGTATCTGAGTGGGGTGAAATTCGTTCGTAAGTCCATTCCATACGGGTACGCCCGCGTACTTTGCAAGTTCTTCGACTATGCTCTGCCCGAAACCGCGGTATTCGATTCCGTCGAACATTCTGCCGAGAACGCGGGCAGTGTCGGCTATGCTCTCCTTTTTGCCAATCTGCGAGCCTGTCGGGTCGAGATACACCGCGCGCATTCCCAAATCGGAAGCGGCGACCTCGAACGCACAGCGGGTGCGTGTGCTCGTCTTTTCGAAAACGAGCGCGATATTCTTTCCTTCGCAAAGTTTATGCGGTATTTTGTTCTTCTTTTCGTTTTTAAATTTGATAGCTAAATCTATCAAGCCCTCGATTTCTTCAGAAGTGAAGTCGAGAAGCTTTAAAAAACTCCTGCCTTTGATATTCATAGTTTCTCCTTATAGTTCCGCGCAGACCCGTTTTATTACCGACACCGCTTCTTTCAGCAGTCCGAACGGAATATTCAACGCGGGAAGCAGTCTTAATTTATCCTTAGCCGTAAGGCAAAGCACTCCTCTTTTTATACACTCGCTCTGAACGTCTTTTACGGGTTTTTCCGTTTTTATTCCTATCATAAGTCCCCTTCCGCTGACGGAAACTATCCCGTCGGCGGAGGAAAGTTCGCCGAAAATATATTCGCTTTTTTCAATTACGCCTTTTAAAAGTTTTTCGTCTATACGGTTTATAATACTGAGCGCGCCCGCCGCGGCCGCGGGATTCCCGCCGAACGTCGAACCGTGGTCGCCGTAAGTCAGTGTATCCGCGCATTTTTCTCCCATAATACAGGCTCCGATAGGAAGTCCTCCACCGAGCCCCTTAGCGGTCGTAACTATGTCGGGAGCTATACCGTAATTCATATAATCGTATAACTTTCCGCATCTTCCGTTTCCCGTCTGCACTTCGTCGGCGATTAAAAGAATATCTTTTTCTTTACAGTATGCGTAAAGCTCTTTTACGAAGTAGACGTCAAGAGGCATCACCCCGCCCTCACCCTGAACGGGTTCGAACATAACGGCACAGACCTTGTTTTCCGAGCAAAGTTTCTTCACGCTTTCGATATCGTTCGCATCCGCATATACAAATCCCGACGGAAACGGACGGAAACGTTCGTGAAAAACGTCCTGCCCCGTCGCCGCAAGCGTTGCAAGCGTTCTGCCGTGGAAACTGTTGTAAAGAGTTACGATAGTATAGCAGTCTTTACCCTTTTTTTCCTCGCCGTATTTGCGCGCGGCTTTTATCGCGCACTCGTTCGCCTCCGCGCCCGAATTCGCAAAAAATACTTTCTTCATTCCCGTTCTTTTACAAAGAATTTCGGCAAGCGTTGCACACGGTTCGGAATAAAACAAATTCGAAGTATGCTGAACGGCGTTAAGCTGTTCGGTTACCGCTTTTATCCACTCTTCGTCGCAAACGCCGAAAGTGTTTACCGCTATTCCCGAACCCAAATCGATATACCGTCTGCCGTCCGTATCGTAAACGAGCGAACCCTTTCCGCGGGCAATCTCTACCGGCAGACGCGAATACGTATTCGCAATATATAACTTGTCTTTGCTTTTAATATCAGTCATTTGCGTAACCCGTTACCATAGTTCCCGCGCCCTCGTCGGTCAAAAGCTCCATAAGTATGGAATGCGGTATTCTTCCGTCCATTATAACTACGTTTTTAACCCCGCACTCAATCGCTTTGATACAGCAGTCCGTTTTGGGTATCATTCCGCCCGAAATAACTCCGTCTTTGAAAAGCCGTTCCGCCTCTTTTACCGTTATTTTAGGTATAAGAGTTTCGGGATTATCCTTATCTTTGAGTATGCCTGCAATGTCGGTCATCATTATCATTCTTTCGGCTTTGAGCGCGCCCGCTATACAGGCGGCCGCCGTGTCGCCGTTAATATTGAAAACGTTTCCGTACCCGTCGCAACCGATAGTCGAAATTACGGGTATATACCCCTTTTCGAGCAAATCGAGAACGGGTCCGATATTGATATTCTCTATTTCTCCGACGTAACCGAGCTTTTCGTTTTTGGGCTTAGCCTCTATAAGTCTGCCGTCTATACCGGAAACGCCCATAGCTTTACCGCCCTTCATTTGAATAAGATTGACAAGAGTTTTGTTTATCTTACCCGAAAGCACCATCTGCGCTATATCGACCGTTTCCTTATCGGTAACCCGCAATCCGTCGATAAACTCCGCCTTTTTACCGAGCTTTGACATCATATCCGAAATTTCGGGCCCGCCTCCGTGAACGAGCACGACTTTGACGCCCGTAAGCCACAAAAGAACTATATCTTCCATAACCTGTTCTTTTAATTCGGGATTTACCATCGCGTTCCCGCCGTATTTCACGACTATGACTTTACCGTTATACCGCCTTATATACGGAAGCGCCTGCGTCAAAACTTCGGCGCGCTGAGCGTTTGAAAAATTGCCATCCATAATCAAGTCCTGTAATCTCCGTTGATTTTTACGTAATCGTACGTCAAATCGCAGCCCCAAGCCGAAGCCGCGCTTTCGCCGTCGTTTAAATTTACGCGTATTTCTATCTCGTCTGCGGACAGCACCGACTTTGCGATATCTTCCGAAAACGGAATCCCTTTACCGTCTGCGCATACGCCGACTTCGCCGTTTGCGGATACGAACGAAACTCCTACTTTGCCGATATCCACGTCCGCGCCCGAATAACCTATCGCGCACAGCACCCTGCCCCAGTTAGCGTCCGCGCCGAACATCGCCGCTTTTAAAAGCGAGGAACAGACTACGCTCTTAGCAGTTTTTTTTGCGTCCGCATCCGTCTTCGCGCCTGAAACGGTACACTCCAAAAGTTTAGTCGCGCCTTCGCCGTCGCCCGCAATCATTCTGCAAAGCGCGACGTTTACGGTATTGAGAGCCTGCATAAACGCGCTGAAATCTTCGCCGTCGCCGTCAATCTCTTTATTTCCCGCAAGCCCGTTCGCAAGAACGCAGACCATATCGTTTGTAGAAGTGTCGCCGTCTATGCTCAGCATATTGAATGTGCTTTTTACGTCCGTTTTCAAAGCTTTTTCGAGCATTTTCGAAGAAATCGCACAATCCGTCGTAATAAATACGAGCATTGTGGCAAGGTCGGGATGAATCATCCCGCTTCCCTTTGCGATACCTCCTATCCGACAGATTTTTCCGCCCGCCTCGAACTCCGCCGCGATTTCTTTGGTTTTCGTATCTGTAGTCATAATCGCCTCGGACGCGTAAACGCTTCCTTTATCCGAAAGCGAACTTACGAGCGCGGACATACCGTTTTTTATAGGTTCGATATTCAGAGGCTGACCGATAACGCCCGTCGAAGCCACGATTACGTTCTCCGCCTTAATACCGAGTTCCGCCGAAAGCAGACGGCAGGTCTGCAAAGCGATTTCTTCGCCGCCGGCGTTGCAGGTGTTCGCGTTTCCGCTGTTGCAAATAACCGCCTGCGCTTTGCCGTCAAATAAATTTTTCTCAGTAACGACAAGAGGTGAGCCCTTTACGAGATTATTCGTATATACCGCCGCCGCGTTACATTCCTTTTCGCTGAAAATCAAAGCCAAATCTCTTTTTTTGCGTGACTTGCGTATTCCGCAATGCACTCCGCCGGCTTTAAATCCCTTTGCGGCGCAAACTCCGCCCGAAATAAATTTCATATTTTCTCCTGTAATACAAGTCCTTTCGTCTGCTCTTCGCCAATCATAACGTTCATATTCTGAATCGCCGCTCCGCTCGCGCCTTTGCCGAGGTTGTCGAACCTCGATACGAGCAATATCCTGTCTTTATTGCCGTAAACCGAAACCCCCATACCGTCGCTTCCCGAATACGCGTTTGCGGAAAGGAAACCGTTTTCGTCGTCCGAAACGTATCTCACCGCCCCGTTATTATTATAGACCGAACGGTATATTTCCTTAATATCTTCCGCGGTTCCGCATATATCTTCCGCGAAAACAGGAACCGTAACCTCCATTCCGCAGGGAAACGGCGCGACTGTCGGGCAGAACGCGGGAGCGTATTTAAGTTTGCATATTTTCTGCATTTCGGGCAAATGTTTATGTGATTGCGACAGTCCGTACTGCCTCGGCGCGTCGTAAAGAGCGGGATGTCCGCCCTCGTATTCTTCTATCATCTTTTTGCCTCCGCCCGTATATCCCGTAAGCGAAAAACACGAAAGCCGTGCGCGGGAATTCAAAATTCCCGCACCGACAAGCGGTTCAATCAGCGCTACAAATCCGCTCGCGTGGCAACCGGGATTTGCTATCCGCTTTGAAGAAGCTATCTTTTCAAACCTTCCCGAAAGCTCGGGAAACCCGTATTCCCAGCCCGGTTCAATCCTGTGCGCCGTTGAAGTATCTATGACTTTGACGGACGGATTTTTAAGCATCGAAACGGCTTCCCGCGCGGCGTCGTCGGGCAGACATAAAAATACAACGTCCGCCGAATTTAATTTTTCTTCGCGCGCCGACGCGTCCTTTCTGAGATTATCGGGAAGAGTCAAAAGCTCTATATCCGTTCTTTCCGAAAGTCTGCCGTAAATACGCAATCCCGTAGTGCCCGCGCTCCCGTCCACAAAAACCTTATACATTTTTTAAACTTTCCCTGACGAATTCAATCTGTTTTTCGACCGATTTCAACGACGGTCCGCCCTCCGATATGCGCTTATTCACGCACGTTTCGAGCGAAATTTCCGAATACAAATCGTTATCGAATAAATCGCTGTGCTTTTTATATTCCTGCAAATTCAGCGTTTCGAGCGTTTTTCCGCAGTCCGCGCACTCCGCAACGATTTTTCCCGCTATTTTATAAGCGGTTCTGAACGGCAGACCTTTTTTGACTAAATAGTCCGCAAGGTCGGTTGCGTTTATGAAACCCTTTTCCGCGGCTTTTCGCATATTCGATGTATTCGCGCGCATTTCGGAAATCATAGGTGCAAACACGTCGAGACACGCCGAAACCGTGTCCGAAGCATCGAAAAGCCCTTCTTTATCCTCCTGCATATCCTTATTATAGGCAAGCGGAAGACCTTTGAGCATAGTCAAAGCGGAAAGCAAATCGCCGTACACCCTGCCCGTCTTACCGCGGACGAGTTCCGCAATATCGGGATTTTTCTTTTGTGGCATTATAGAAGAACCCGTCGTAAACCCGTCCGAAAGTTCTATAAATTTAAACTCCCAGGACGACCAGAGAATAAGCTCCTCCGAAAGCCTCGACAAGTGCGTCATAATAAGCGAAAGCGCGCTCAGATATTCTACGCAGAAATCCCTGTCCGACACGCCGTCTAAGCTGTTCAGAACAATTCCGTCGAAGCCGAGTGTGTCCGCCTCGTATTTCCTGTCCGTTACGTAAGTCGTTCCCGCCAAAGCGCAACAGCCTATCGGTGAAAAGTTAAGTCTTTTATTGCAGTCCGAAAGCCTGTCGGTATCCCTTAAAAACATCATCGAATATGCTAAAAGATAATGACCGAAAGTTACGGGCTGCGCGCGCTGTAAATGCGTGTAAGCGGGCATTATGCAGGATTTATACTGTTCAGCTTTATCGGTTATTGCAATGATAAGAGCTTTCAGCTTTTCGATTATTGCGCAGATTTCGCTCCTGACGTACATTCTCAAATCAAGCGCGACCTGGTCGTTACGGCTCCTCGCCGTATGAAGCTTTTTTCCCGTTTCGCCTATTCTTTCGGTCAGAACGAGTTCTATAAAAGTATGTATATCCTCCGCGGTTTCGTCGATTTCAAGAGAACCGTTTTCCAAATCTTTTAAAATTCCGCGCAAGCCGTCTTTTATTTTATCCGCGTCGCAGACGGAAATTATACCGCACTCGCCGAGCATACCCGCGTGAGCTATGCTTCCTTCTATATCCTGCCTGTATAATCGTTTATCGAATTTTATCGAGGAATTGAAACAGTCTGCGATTTTGCTTATTTCGCCTGCGCTCCGTCCCTCCCATAATTTAGCCATATTTATAAAACTCCGTAAAGCGTTTTGTCCCGCCGTAAAGCAGGACAAACTTCGTTATTTATTCTTGCTTTCGACAATTGCCTGCACTTTGACGGGCAACCCGTAAAGATTGATAAAGCCTTGCGCGTCTTTCTGGTCGTAATCGCTTTCGCCGAACGTAGCGATTTCTTCGCTGTAAAGCGAATAACTGCTCCACGCTCCCGCGTTTATGATATTGCCCTTATAGAGTTTAAGGCGTACCTTACCCGTTACGGTTTCCTGCGTTTTATCGACGAACGCGCTCAGCGCCTCGCGGAGCGGAGTAAACCACTGACCGTTGTAGACGAGTTCTCCGAACGTAATCGCGAGTTTTTGTTTTTCGTGCATAGTGAGTTTGTCAAGGCAAAGCGATTCGAGATACGAATGCGCCTTGTATAATATCGCACCGCCGGGAGTCTCGTACACTCCCCTGCATTTCATACCGACAAGACGGTTTTCGACTATATCCACAAGTCCTATTCCGTTCTCGCCGCCGAGTTTGTTGAGCTTGTATATAATATTTTTAGTAGACGTTTTCTCGCCGTCTACCGCGACGGGGACGCCCTTTTCGAATTCTATTTCGACGTAAACGGGTTTATCCGGCGCGTTTAAGGGAGACACTCCCATTTCGAGAAAACCTTCTTTTTCATACTGCGGTTCGTTGCCCGTGTCTTCGAGGTCGAGCCCCTCGTGCGAAAGGTGCCAAAGGTTTTTATCCTTCGAATAATTTGTTTCCCTGCTGATTTTAAGCGGTATGTCGTGCGCCTCCGCGTAATCGATTTCTTCGTCGCGCGACTTAATGTCCCACTCGCGCCAAGGCGCGATTACGGGCATATCGGGAGCAAACCTCTTTATCGCGAGTTCGAACCGAACCTGGTCGTTTCCCTTTCCCGTACAGCCGTGGACAATTGCGTCCGCCTTTTCTTTAAGCGCGACTTCCGCCAAAGCTTTGCCGATACAGGGGCGCGCGTGGCTCGTTCCGAGATAATACTCCTCGTAAAGCGCCCCCGCTTTCAAGGTGGGTATTATGTAATTATCCGCATAATCGTCGGTGAGGTCGAGCACGTACAGTTTAGACGCGCCCGTCTTTAACGCTTTCTCTTCGAGCCCGTCGAGTTCGTCCGCCTGTCCGACGTTTCCCGCGACGGCGATTACTTCGCAGTTGTTGTAATTCTCTTTAAGCCAGGGAATAATAATCGAAGTATCGAGACCGCCCGAATACGCCAAAACAACTTTTTTTATGTTTTTCTTATCCATCTTAATGTTTCCTCAAATTAATTTATCGTGTTTAGATTATATTACCCGACGTTTCCCCGTGTCAACCAAATTTGCATAAAAATTCAAAATATTTTATAATTATTTATTACATAGGGATTAAAATTTATGTAAATTTATACATTTACGTTATTTAATACTACTTTAAAAACATTATAACACAAAGCTGAAAAAATTGCAAGATAAGAGGCGCGGGCTTTGCCCGCGCCTCGTTATATTTACTGTATTGTTATTATTCTACTTCCGTCCAAGCAACGTTAGCGATTTTGAGCGTAATATCGGAAGCAGACTGACCCATCTGCATAGAGAACGACGTTCCTTTTGCCGTCCAAACAAACTCTATCGCATTATCGCCTGCGGTAAGAGATTTCTCATTGCCGTTTATGCTAACCTTGCATGCCGCCGATACGTTGATATTTAACGTAACTTTGTAATTTTTACCCTCTTCAAGATTACTGTTTTTATAGAAGAGCTGAGTACACCAGGTTGTCGAACCGCCGGAATATGTTATTTCAAGAGTTTTGGTATCCTTGTCGATGTTATGCGTCAAATTAACAACATCACCGCAATTCCAACCAGCATCCTGAACCCACCATAATTTCCAATAATCCTTGTCGTTGGAACCACCTTCGGTTTCGCCTTCGTTCTTTACAGTTTCGTAAGAAGCTTCGTAGGTATTCATAACTATGCCGCCGGTCTTTTCGTAAGCAACGCCTTCCGACCATTCGGACGCGCAGTACCACAGTCCCGAAGAAAGAGCTTTCAGTTTGAGAGTATAGCTTCCCGCTTCGACTTTGCCGTCGTCAATCGTCGCGCCGTTTGCCAGATTCATCGTATATTTGGGAGTATCGCTGTCGGCAAGGAACCAGCCTAACTGATAGCCGCCTACGTTAGCCTCTTCGTTGTTCGTGTCGGTTATAGTCACTACCTTTTCTTCAACGGCAAGCGTCGGAGCGCTGAGGCTTTCGGGAGAGAACGTCGCGCCGTTTTCCGACCAATCGGACTTGCTGTACAGAACACTTGCGGGAAGAGCTCTTATTTTAAGAGTATAATTACCTGCGTCGACTTTGGTAGCTTTCAATTCTTCCGCTGTTTTAATCGTAGCAATCTTTACGGGCGTTTCTCCGCCTGCTTCGGTGAAGAAGCCGACTTCATAGCCGTTTACTCTGCCTTCTTCGTTCGTATCGGTTATGATTATTTCTTTTCCTTCAACGGAAATCGAAGGAGCTTTAAGCTGTTCGGGCGTGAATTCGTTGACCTGAACATTTGAAACTTTAACCGTCATTTCGGTATAGGTAGGAAGCGAGTCTTCCGTAGGGGTCTGCCCCGACTTAATTACCGCCAAAACAATCGTTAATGTGGGAGTACTCGTGTCGCTCGGCTGGGTAACGTAAACCGTAACGGTCTTAGCCTCTCCTTCCGTAAGCTCGACGACTTCTCCGCCGATTGTAACTTTACCGGATTTATCCGCCTCTATCGTAAGCGTGATTTGAAGAGTAGCGCCTGCGTCGAACTGTGCATAGTGACGGAACAGCTGCAAGCTGTACCAGGACCAACCGTTGCTGCCTTTAAACGTCACGGTTCCGTCGCTGAACTTAGCCGAACTGCAAACCGCGCCCTCTTCGACAACGGCATAATATTCCCATTTTCCGGAAGTTACCGCCGTAGCCGCACCTGCGCCGCGGTTCTGGTCGGGTCCGGGGTTGAGGTCGTAAGAAATGTTCGTGTTTTCGATTTTGATTGTTATATCG
>CAJUHC010000021.1 GCA_910586345.1 uncultured Christensenella sp. | reverse complement strand
GGACCCGCCGAAATCAGCTTGGGAAGCTGACGCCATACCGATAGGCGACACCTGCGTTTACGATATATTAAATATAACACAAGTTAATAAAAAAGAAAAGTAAATTGCTTAAATTTTTTATTTTTTTCTGCTTTTGATTAAAAACCGAATTAAAAGTTAAAAACTTATTCGGAGGCAACTATGAACCCTATTAAAGAAAAATCAAAAAGTCTTGAAAACAGTTTTTTACCGTTGAAAAAAATGTATCCTAAAAGTTACAACAAAGAAAAAACTTCTCCTTATACAAAAACTCGCGTTATACTTATGAACGGTACGGAATTCGAATCGCAATGGTTTATGCATAATTTTGCAAGACATTGCGACGAGCCTGAAATTCTTTCCACCCTTGCTGTAGTGCGCCGTCAGGAACAGCAACAGCAAAAACGCATAAGCTGTTTAAAACCCATAAACGAAAGTATTCTCGAAACAACCATATCTTACGAACAGCTTGCAATAGACCTCACTGCCGTTCTTGCCCGTCACGAAACCGATGCGGCGAATATCAAAGCATTGAATTTCGCGCTTTTAGAAGATTTCGACCATTTATACCGCTATGCAAATCTTCTTAAAACGGATAAAAACCAAGACGCAGACATACTTGTCGGCAGATATACCGAAATTATGCCGGGACGCCCCACCGTCGCCGAACACCGCTATCCTTCGGACGACGTCTCTCCGCATATGAACGCGGAAAAAGCTGACCTGTACAGTAAACTCGTTGCAAGCACGATAACAGCCGCCGAACAGCAGACTATGAATTATTATATGAATATAGCTCAGTGGTATAAAAACGATTTAGGCAGAAAACTGTACGCCGAAATAGCAATGATTGAAGAAGCGCACGTCACGCAATACGAAAGTTTAAAAGACCCTAATTTAAGTTGGCTCGAACAATGGGTAATGCACGAATACTGCGAGTGCTGGCTCTACTACTCCGCTATGCAGGACGAAAGCGACGAATATATTAAGAAAATCTGGACAGAACACTTCAAAATGGAAGTTTCACACCTTAAAGCGGCTGTAAAACTTTTAAAGAAATACGAAAACAAAAGTTTCGAAAAACTTTGCGGAACCGGCGAGTTCCCCCGTCTTTTAAAACTCGGCGGAAACAAGGAATATATCCGCAAAGTTCTTGAAGAAACCGTAAAATATACGGCGGATAATACTCAGGTAATCCGCGACTTCAAGGACATCAAAAAAATTCCCGATAATCACAGATATTTCAATTATCAGAAATATCTCTCAGGCGACCCTGAAAAAAATCCGTCGCATCTCGTTATTAAAAAAGCCATCGACCGTCTCGGTAAAGACTACCGTTATCAGGATAAGGAACACCCCGTAAAAGAATTGAGAAACAGAGAAAAAGACAACGTTACGATTTCAAGAACCAAATAAACAAATCGCGGAGCAATATGCTCCGCGATTTGTTCATTCCGGTATTCGGCCGTTTCAAATTTCAGTATAAAATCCGTCGTAAGCGGCTATAACTCCGTATTGTTTCTCTATCTTTTTTAAATGCGCGCGTGTCGGATTGCTGTTATGCGAAAAATGCGAAATTATCAGTTTAGTATTGCCGTCAACCAAACCGCGCTCGAAAAGTTTTTGTTTCATATGCATATCGTCTTCTATTCCCATATGACGTGCAGAATCGCCTCCCGTCTGTTCAATGAAAGTACAATCGAAACAGACGAGTTTTATATTCGCATTATTATCCGAAAGAAAGTCGAACGCTTCGTCCGATATTCTGCCGGTATCATAGAGATGCAAATACCCTTTCCCTCCGCGCTCAACGTAAAATAAAAGAGCATCTTCTCTCTTGCTATGATTTGCCGGCAGAGTTAAAACTCTGTATTCTCCTATATTTAAAACCTGAAACGGTTTAATAACAATGCAATTTACGTGAGGCGCGACGTCGGGTTTCATCTCTCTTGCCGTACACTCGCCGAACACTTTTTTTACTTCCGAGTTTCCGTAAATATCAAGACGCGGTTCGGAAAAAACCGCGTATTTATAACCGCGCAGGATAAAATCGTGAGCGTAAAAATGGTCCATATGCGAATGAGTCGCCAGAATATATTTCAGTTTTGAAAACTCAGCGCCGAATCTGAGAGAATGTGCATAGGCGTCGGGCGGAAAATCTATTGAAAGAACGTCGTCTATCAAAACTTGCGAGCGCGTACGGTATTCGCTCTCGCCAAGACTTCTTATTGTTTTGCAGTATTCGCAATTACAAAATAATGCGGGTACTCCTTCCGCCGCGCCTGTACCGAGAAATTTTATTTTCATATATATAGCCGTATAGGGCGAAACAATCAGCTTCACCCTATAAATTATATTTCGTATATTATAGTTACAGGACCGTTGTTCGATTGATTAATGAACATATCGGCACCGAAGACGCCTGTCTTAACAGTCATACCGAGTCCGCGGAGCTTTTCAGCAGTGCGTTCGTAAAGCGCGTTGGCCGTTTCAGGGCGCTCGGCCTCCGTAAAACTCGGACGGTTACCGTGAGAACAGTCGCCGTATAAAGTAAACTGAGAAATCAGTAAAATCTCTCCGCCTACTTCCGAAACGGACAAATTCATTTTTCCGTTCTTATCTTCAAAAATACGAAGTTTGGAAATTTTATTTGCAACCTGTTCCGCTTTTTCTTCGGTATCACCGCATTTTACGCCGAGATACACCGCAAGCCCGAAAGGAATCTGAGAAACGAGCTTGCCGTCGACGCTAAGCGAAGTTTGCCCGACACGCTGAATAACGGCTTTCAATTATTTACCGACTCTCGACATATATTCGCCAGTACGGGTATCGATACGGATAGTTTCACCCTCTTCGACGAACATAGGAACCTGAATGGTCGCACCTGTTTCAACGACTGCGTTTTTAAGAGCGTTGGTCGCCGTATTTCCCTTTACGCCGGGTTCGCACTCGGTAATTTTAAGTTCAACGAAATTTTCGGGTTCTACCGAGAACGCTGTGCCTTTCAAGAATTTGATAGTTACGGTATCGTTTTCTTTAATATATTTAAGCGCGTCCTCGACCTGATCGAAATTGAGCGTAATCATATCAAATGAATCGGGGTCCATAAAATAATAGAACTCTCCGTCCGTATACGAATATGTCATCTTCTTGGTTTCAACCTGAGCCGTTTCGAGTTTCGCGGTAGGGTTGAAAGTTATATCGGAAAGAACCTGACCCGTAACCACGTTTTTAAGCGTTGCTCTTACGAACGCCGCGCCTTTACCGGGCTTAACGTGCTGAAATTCGGTTACGGTATAAACGCCCTTGCCGTTATACTCGAAAGTGCTGCCCTTTCTGATGTCGCCTGCTAATATTGATGCCATATTATATTTCTCCTTGTTTTAAAACAATTTATAAAATTATCAATTTTTTATCCGAATCGGTCAAACTTTCAATTACGCCGTCCGACAGCGTAACCGTGTCTTCGATTCTGATTCCGAATTTACCTTCGAGATAAACGCCGGGTTCGTCGGAAAATACCATTCCGTTTATAAGTTTATCGTCCGATTTAGGCGAAAGCCTCGGAAACTCGTGTACGTTAATTCCTATTCCGTGTCCCAAAGCGTGAGTAAAAAATTTATCCAAACCGTATTCTTTAAGACAATTACGGGATATCGCGTCCGCATCTTTACCCGTCATATTACAGGTAATTTTTTCTTTTGCAAGTAAATGCGCTTTCAGAACAGCTTCGTAAGCGTTTTTAAATTCATCGTGCCCGCCGCCGTCGCCGAAAAGCACCGTTCTTGTACAATCCGAGCAGTATCCGCCGATTTTACAGCCGAAATCTATCAAAATTATATCGCCGTATCTGAGTTTGCGCATTCCCGTTTCGTGGTGAGGAACGCTTGAATTTTCTCCGAAAGCGACTATCGTATCGAAGCTCGTCCCGCTTGCGCCGAATTTACGCATTAAATATTCAAGCTGTGCCGCGACCTCGTTTTCGGTCTGCCCTTCTCTTATCGTGTCAAGCAAAGCTAAAAAAGCCCTGTCGGTTATCTCGCACGCGTTTTTAATATATCCGAGTTCGTAGTCCTCTTTGACGGACATAGCAGAAGTGAACGCGGGCAAACTGTCGACTATTTCAAAACCGATATTTTTAAGTTTTTCATAGTCGGGATAAAGCGTTCTGCCGACTGGAATCGCTATCTGTTTATACGATGAAATCAAATTTTCAAGCGGAGCGACAAACTGTTTTACAACGATATCCGTATCTTTAAGAGCATTTACCGCTCCTTCGAGATAACGCGAATCGGTATAAAAAACCGTACCGTTTTTATCCGATAAAACATACCCGAAAGAAGTAGCAAGTCCAGTAAGATATTTGCGCAAATCTTCGGCTTCAGTCAACACAGCTTCCGCCCCTATAAAATTGTAAATTTTAGACGCGTTAGTACGGTTCATCTAAATTCTCCGAATATTATTTTAACAAATAATTAATTATATGTCAACACTTCCGTATATACGTTTCATTTCAAGCGCGTCTATATCCTGAGTGCCTGCCGATTCGCTGACGATATACGGTTCGAGATTGAGCTCTTTCAACGCCGACGCAAGCGGTTCAAATTCTGGACCGTACTGCGTGTCTTCAAAAGTCAGATGTTTTATCTCGCCCTTTCCGCCGTACATAATTTTTGAAAAATGTACGTGAAAATGCTTTACTCTTTCGTATCCGAGTTCGGAAATCATATATTCGAGACGGGATTTATAATCTTCAACCGTCTTTAAACTTCCGCCTTCACGAGCGTTGATATGTCCGAAATCTATTGCGGGAATAAATACTTTATCTATTTTGCAAAACTCTATAACTTCTTCGAGCGTTCCTATCTGGGCAAGTTTACCCATTGTTTCGGGACAGAAATAAAAATCTTCATATCCGTTGAGATAAATATAATCCCTCAAAATTTTCAGTCTGTCAGAAGTGAGTCTGACAGCGTCTTCCCGCAAAGCTTTACCTTGCGCGGCGGGATGAAATACGATTCTTTTGCCTCCTAAAAGTTTTAAATATTTTGCGCTGTTCAAAACGTAATTATATGATTTCTGAGCGGCTTCGTCTTCGGGATTCGCGAAATTAATGAAATAAGGCGCGTGAACGCTGAGTTCTACCCCTGCATCGTGGAAAGCTTGTCCTATCGCTTCCGCTTTACTTTCCGATAAAAGTATCCCTCTGCCGAAAGAATATTCAAAACAGTCCAAGCCGAGATTTTTACAGTATTCCGCCGCTTCTTCCGTATGTTTATTCCCGACAGCATAAAAATTTTCGCCGTTTCCGCTCGGTCCGAATTTAATCAAGTTGTCACCGCCGTTATTTTTAAATATTACAGTTAATCAGACTTTCAGTTTTGCCATCTGCAAATCGAGTTTAAGACGGGCGTTTAACGCTTCGGGAGAATCAAACTTTTCTATATCCCTTATAAACTCGACGAACTCTATCGTCACGCTTCTTCCGTAGAGAGTTCCCAAAAAACCGTCTATGTAAGCTTCGAGAACAGAACTCTGCTCGTTGAAAGTGGGTCTGGGTCCGTAATTCGCAATGCCTATAAACTCCTCTTCACCGACGAGACATCTGACCTTATATACTCCCTTCTTGACTTCTACTTTGTCTACGGGATATTTCATATTGACGGTAGGAAATCCGACAACTTTTTTGCCGCGGTTCGCCCCCTCTATTACGAAACCCGTAACCGAATAATTTCTGCCGAGCAACGCGCCCGCTTTAACGAGGTTGCCGTTCTCGATACAGTTTTTAATCAAAGTAGTGCTGACCTTCTCGCCGACATAAACCACGTCCTTGACGGGCATATACCATACTCCGTTCTCTTCGTCTTCCGCATAAGCTTTAAGAGTCGAGGACTTTCCTTTCGCATCCGTGCCGAAACGGAAATCTCTTCCGCTCATATAAGCTTTTACGTTTAGTTTGTTTTCAAGGTTTTCCAAAAATTCGCTTGCGGAAGTCTTTTTGAATTCTTCGTTATAATCTATTGCAAGAATAAATTTAACGTTATACTGTTCGAGAAGTTTCTGTCTTTCTTCAAACGTATAGACCTGTCTGCCGCCTTTACCGCCCGTAAACATCATTACGCCCAAATCAAGACCGTTGATTTTTGCCTGTAATTTTGCTTTTTTCAGTAATTCGGCGTGACCGATATGAATCGAATCGAAACACCCGAGTACGAGTAAACAAGGGAAAGCATACTCGTCTTCATTGTACTTAATGATTTCTAACATAATTTTGTCCTAACCTTTAAAATATTATGTTTTACTTCGGCAAGTCCGTAAAACGAACCGTCTGTGCGAAATATTTTATAAATTCCGTCCGTTAAACTGCTTTGCACCGTTAAGCCGTTAAACAGCTTTTTTGCTTCCGTTTCGGACGGTTTTATACTTTCATAAGGCAAAACGCTCTCGGTTTTAATTATATGTTTTTCTATATTCTCTGCGGTAAGTTTCTCGCTTTGAACGGCGTTTTCAAGCGTAAAAACTCCGCTTTGTATTCTTTTAAGAGAACTCATAATTGCACAGGTGCCCAACCGTTCACCTAAATCGCGGGCAACAGAACGAATATAAGTTCCTCCCCCGCACTCGATTATGAACGAAAACGAATCTTCGGATACTCTGCCTTTTAATTTTACCGAATATATATTTACCTTTTTAGGCGGAAGTTCAAAATCTATTCCCGCTCTCGCAAGCTGATAACCTCTCTTACCCTTTACGTTTTTCGCGCTGTATTTTGGCGGAACCTGCATAATTTCGCCACAAAACTCAGGCAGAACTCTTTCTATTTCGTCTTCGGAAGGAACATAACCGTCGGACTTTGATATTTTACCGGTCGTATCGAGCGTATTGCTGTCAGAGCCGAAAACAAACTGCGCTTCGTAAATTTTACGCTTATCCAAAAAATAATCGAAAAGCCGCGCCGCATTGCCTATTGCGACAGGCAAAACTCCGCTTGCCATAGGGTCGAGAGTACCCATATGCCCGCACGGCGTTTGCGTCAGTTTTTTTATTATATTCACTTCCCGGGCGGAACTTACCCCCGTCTTCTTATCTATTATTATAAAACCCGTCATAAATTCTGATATACGGCGTAAGTTATTTTTTCGATAACCTCTTCGAGTTCGCCCGAAAGCATACATCCGCTTGCAAGAATATGACCTCCGCCGCCGAACTTCGACGCTACCGCGTTTACGTTAACGGTACCCTTGCTTCTTAAAGAAATTTTGTACTGCCGTTTTTTAATCTCCATCATCGAAACGGAAACTTCCACCCCATCGACGGTTAACGGAAAATCAACAAAACCTTCGGTAACGCTTTTATCCGCGCCGGTCTTATTTAAATCTTCGATAGTCGTTATGATAACGGCGAGCTTATCGTCGAGAGCAAAACGTATATTGTTCATAACCCGCCCGTACAGAATTGCTCTTGCTTTCGGCTGACGGGCGTACATATTGTAATTTATCAAATTTACGTCCGCTCCGCGCGCTCTGAGTTTAGCCGCCGTATTAAACGTTTTTTCGCTCACGTCGGTGTGAGTGAAATTTCCGCTGTCGGTAATAAGTCCGAGCATTAATAGATTTGCGATTTCCTGCGTTACATCAAAACCTGCTTCGAATATTAAATCAGTTAACAGTTCACAGCTTGCCGGACATTCGCAAACGTAATTATATTTTGCAAATCCTTTGTTTGAAATATGATGGTCGATATTGACCGTCGTTCCGGGAAACTGCAAAAAAGTATCGCAGAATTTTCCCATACGCGTTACGTCCGCACAGTCGACGCTTATAAACGTATCGTAACTTTCGTTTGCAGGCAGTTCGGATTTTACTTGCGCCATTGCGGGAAGAAAATTAAATTTTTCAGGCGGAGCGTCTTCACAGCACATAACCGCGTGTTTACCGGCGTTATGCAATGCAACGGTAAGCGCGAGACCTGCGCCGAGCGCATCACCGTCCGGGCGGGAGTGACAGAATATCACCGCTCTTCGCGCTTTTTTAAGTTGTAATATTATATCGGTCAAGCTGTTATTCGTCATTTTTATTAGGGTCAAGCCCGCTGAGAATTTTGTCTATTTTCGCTCCGTATTCCATACTCTCGTCTAAATGAAATCTGAGTTCGGGTATCGTTCTCAAATGCATTATCTGCGAAAGTTCGTGCCGTATAAAGCCTGCGTTTTGTTTAATAATGTTGAAACTGTTCTTGCTTTTTTCTTCATTGGTATCGAAAATACTGATAAAAATCTTCGCGCTTTTAAGGTCGGGAGCAACGTCTGCTTCGGTTACACTAATAATCGCGCTTAATTCCGGAAATTTATTGCGGAGCTTATTTGAAATTATCGAAGATATTTCTTTTTGGAATTCGCCCGAAAGTCGTTCCCCTCTGCTGTTTTTCATTTTGAATTCTCCTTTAAGAAAACGAACGATACGTCTTAACCCGCCGCAATTTGTTCAATCATATAACATTCTATTACGTCGCCTACTTTAATATCGTTAAATCCTTCGATTGCGCATCCGCACTCGAATCCGAACGATACTTCCTTAACGTCGTCTTTAAAACGTTTTAATTGCTGAACGTTACCTTCGACAACAAGCACGTCGTCTCTGTATATACGCAGTTTGCCGCCACGGATAATCTTGCCGTCAAGCACGTAACATCCCGCAATATTGCCGACGCCGGTAATTTTGAAAGTCTGACGCACTTCGCATTTTCCGAGATACACCTCGTGATATTTAGGAGCGAGCATTCCTTTCAACGCGGCTTCTATGTCATCGAGCAAATCGTAAATTATACGGTAGCTTCTTACGTCTACTTTGCTTCTCTCCGCTAGCGTTTTCGCCTTTATATCGGGACGAACGTTAAAGCCGAGAATTATAGCGTTCGAAGAATCGGCAAGCATTACGTCGGTTTCGGTAATCGCGCCTGCACCGCTGTGAATTACCTTTACCTGTACTTCTTCATTCGAAAGTTTAACAACGGACTGTTTAACGGCTTCAACTGAACCTTGAACGTCGCCTTTGATAATAAGGTTGAGCGTTTTTAAGTTGCCGTCCGCTATCATTCCGAACATCTCTTCGAGAGAAACTTTCGACGCAGCCTTAACCATAGCGTCGCTCACCTTTCTCTTTCTCTCGTCCATTACTTCTTTCATAAGAGCCTGAGAAACAGCGAATATCGAATCGCCCGAATTGGGAACTTCTTCGAGTCCGAGAACGTTAACCGCCATAGACGGTCCCGCTTCTTTAACGTTTTTGCCCGTATCGTCAATCATTGCGCGGACTCTGCCCGTAACGGTGCCGGAAATAACGTTGTCGCCCGTACGGAGCGTACCGTTCTGCACGAGAACGGTTGCAACGGTTCCTTTGCCTTTATCGAGACGCGCTTCGATAATTACTCCGCGCGCTTCTCTTTCGGGATTAGCGAGCATTTCTTTCATTTCCGCAAGCAACAAAAGGTTTTCAAGCAGACTGTCAATGCCCTCGCCCGTTTTACAGGAAATAGGGCAAAGAACGGTGTCGCCGCCCCATTCTTCGGGTACAAGCCCGTAATTGGTGAGTTCCTGTTTAACTTTTTCTATATTCGCGCCGGTTTTGTCCATCTTATTTACCGCTACGATAATCTGGACGCCTGCGGCTTTCGCGTGGTTTATCGCCTCTACCGTCTGAGGCATAACGCCGTCGTCTGCGGCTACGACGAGTATTACGAAGTCGGTAACCTGTGCGCCGCGGGCTCGCATCGCCGTAAACGCTTCGTGACCGGGCGTATCTATAAACGTAATTCCTTTGCCGTTTACGTTGACCGTATACGCGCCTATATGTTGGGTAATTCCGCCCGCTTCTCCTGCGGTTACTTTTGTCTTTCTAATATAGTCCAAAAGCGACGTTTTACCGTGGTCGACGTGTCCCATAACCGTAACGACAGGTGCGCGAGGAACAAGGCTCTCTATCTCTTCGACCGTATCAGCCTGTTTCTCGAACAATACTTCTTCCGCCGTTTTTTCGGGCTTATATTCAAGTTCTATACCGAGCTCGGCGGCAAGCAATGCGGCCGTATCGTAATCGACCGACTCGTTAACCGTCTTCATTATACCTTCTTTAAAGAGTCGCTTGGTGATTTCAACTGCCGAGATACCGAGTTTTTCGGAAAGTATTTTAAGCGGAATATCGTTAGTAGTAACTACGGCGCGTTCGATTTTTATCGTCTGTGAACTTTGCTGTTTCTTATCTTTTTTGATACGAAGTTTTCTGTAACCGCTCTTATTTTCGTCGAAATCTTCTATACTTGCTCCCTGCTGTTTTTGGAGCGCGCGCTTTGATACCGTACGTTTTTCCTTTTCTACGTAAGTTTTATCGAAACTCTGTTTTTTCTTATCGGGACCGAAATTTTTATTTTTGGCAGGCTGAACGGAAGCCGCGGGAGCGGGCGCGGATACGCCGAACTTACCGCCCGTTGCGGGGCGGGGACGCTGTACTCCATTGTTGCCGTTATTATTGTTATTGTTAAAAGGAGCGTTTCCGCGGAGCGGACGTTCTCTTTGCGGACGCGTATCGCGGTTTACGAACGTTTTACCTTCGTTTCTTATCGGAGCGGGCCTTACGTTCGGCTGAACGTACCGAGGAGGTTCTGCCTTTCTGATAATGAAGCTGTTTTCCGCAGGCTTTTCTTCAATCTTCGGTGCGGATTCGACTGCTTCGGTTTGTTTCTTTTTAGCTTCCTCGGCCGCCTTAGCCGCTTCTACCGCCTCGCGGCGCGCAGCTTCCTCAGCCGCCGCTTTTTCAGCCGCAAGCCTTTCTTCTTCTATTTTTTTGGCAAGTTTGGCGTTTTCCAAATCTGACAATTTTTTAAGTATATCGGACGCCTGCTTTTCAGCCGAACCGATTTTTTTGGAAAGTTCCGCAACAGCGCCGCCTGAAATTAACTTTCCGATATTCTCTATATTCTCGTATTTTTTTGCCATATACTATTCACCGCCTCCGGTATATAATTCGTAGCCTGTATCGCCGCTTTTTAAAATAGCTTCCGCTAAATTTTTATCTCTCACCGCCGCAAGTCTGCACAGCGGTTTATTTATAAGTTCTTCAAAATTTTCCTTGCACACAAGAAGCGGACAATCGAATCTGTTCTTGAATTTCAATGCGTATCTTAATGAGTTTTTCGCCGCTTTACCGTCAAGTATCAAAAGGTATACTCCTCTTTTAAGCGTTGCTATAGCGCTTGAACCGAGAGTAATTTTTCCGCACTTAAAACAAAAGCCTATATAAGAACTTACTTTACCTTTTGCCAAAGTACTCCTCCTCTATCGCGGTATAAACTTCGCCGTCTACGGCACAGGAAAACACTTTGTTCAAAATCCGTTGTTTTCTTAATTTTTTAATACAATCCGGAGTATCGCAAATATAAGCTCCGCGTCCCTGAGCTTTGGAAGAAAAATCGAGAAAAACTTTGCCGTCCGTATTTTTAACTATGCGGAGCATCGACTTCTTATCTTTTAATTCACGGCACGCGACGCACATTCTCAACGGTATTTTTTTATCGGGCATATCGTTTAAAGCTCTTCTCCGTTTTCATCGGCCGAACCGACGCTCAAGCCGAGCTTCGCCGCCGCCGATTCGCTCTTAACGTCTATTTTCCAGCCCGTGAGCCTTACGGCAAGACGCGCGTTCTGTCCGTCCTTACCTATGGCGAGCGAAAGTTTATCGTCGGGAACGACGGCAAGAGCGGACTTCTCCTCGTCAAGCTGTGTTACAGAAATTACTTTCGCGGGAGACAACGCCTTCGCTATAAATTCAAGAGGATTCTCCGACCAGGGAATTATGTCTATTTTTTCGCCTTTAAGTTCGTCCACGATTGCGTTTACTCTCGCGCCCTTATTGCCTACGCAAGCACCTATCGCGTCCACTCTTGAATCTTCGGAATAGATTGCGATTTTAGTTCTCGCGCCGGGTTCCCTGCTGATTTCTTTAATCACTACCGTGCCTTGCTTGATTTCGGGTACTTCTTCTTCAAACAGTTTTCTGACAAGTCCCGCGGAAGAACGGCTTACGAGAACCTGTGCCCCGCGGAAACCGTTTTTAACCCGTTTCACGAACACTTTTATTTTATCGTTAACATTATATTTCTCTCCAACTACTTGGTCGGAAGGCAACATTAATCCTTCAATCTGACCCTTGCCAAGTTCGATATAAACGTTTCTCGCGTCTGTCTTGCGAACGACTCCGACAAGCAGTTCGCCTTCTTTATCCGAAAACTCGTTTACCGCCGCGTCTCTCTCCGTTTCGTGGAGCTTTTGTAAAATTACCTGTTTAGCAGTCTGAGCGGCGATTCTCGAAAAATTCTTCGGAACGAATTTTTCTTTTACCGAATCTCCGAGTTTATAGCTCTTTTTGATTTTATGCGCGTCTTCGAGAGAAATTTCGTTATCTCTGTCGGCAACTTCTTCAACGACGGTCTTTACCGTAAAGAAATCAATCGTCCCTCTTTCGGGATTAGTCTTGACTTCAACGGTTCCGACTCCGCCCGTATACTGTTTTTTACAAGCGGAAACAAGCGCGTTTTCAAGCGCTTCCAAAAATACTTGCTGAGGAATTCCCTTTTCCTTTTCAAGCGCTTCGAGCGCAGGAAAAAAATCTTTATCGGTCATTTTTATTCTCCTTATCCGACTGAAAAATCAATCGAATTTAATTGCTTTATTTATTTTGGCTATTTTGTTTTTGCTTAGTTTTAATTCTTCGTTGCCGATTTTAACCGTCACCGAATTCTCGTCGAAAGCGGTTAAAAATCCTTCCAAAAACTTCTTGCCCTTTAACGGGGCGAAAAGTTTAATTTCGACTTCTTCACCGAGATTACGTTCGAAATCTCTATTAGTTTTAAAGGGTCTGTCAAGTCCCGGACTCGAAACGTTAAGCGTATAAGGCGCGCCGTTAGACGGGTCCAGCTCGTCGATAGGGTCGTTAATCGCGTTGTGGAACTTTTCGCAAGCGTCCAAATCCACTCCGTTTTCGGTTTCTATATAGATTGTAAGAGCTTCCGTGCGCTTATCGAATTCAACGTCAACAATCTCTACGCCCATAGGCGTTGCTATTTTTTCAAGAAAAGCGCGTATTTCTTCAACAGGTTTTATCTGCATAACTCCCCTTATATGAGTATTGAGTGCCTTTGAAGGCACTCAATCTTATACGTTACGATTAAGGTTGAGTCTATTCTACCATATTAATTTGGAAATTGCAAGCTTTATTGTAATTTTGGCAGAGATTTTTTTATTTTTATGAGTTCTATGAAGATTTTAGCGGTTACGTACGCATCGTCTATCGCTCTGTGGTGGTTGAAAGTTATTCCGAATTTATCCGCTACCGTATTGAGTTTATAGTTGGAGAGAAACAGCAATTCCTGAGAAAGCGGTATCGTATCTATTATCTTCCTTTCCAGCATATATCCGAGTTTTGCGCAATAATAGTCTACGAACTTAAAATCGAAACCCGCTATATTATGTCCGACAAGTACGGAGCCGTCGCAGAATTTAAAGAAATCCGGCATAACCTGTTCATAAGCGGGCGCGTCTTTAACCATATCTTCCGTAATGCCCGTAAGATTTATTATCTCTTCGGAAAGTTTTTTGCGGGGATTGATAAAAGTAGTAAAACTTTCGCCGATTACGCCGTCTGTAATTTTATACGCACCTATCTCGATAATTCTGTCCATATTTCCCGACGAGGGAGCGGAGTTCAGCCCCGTCGTTTCCAAGTCGAAAACCACGAACGTTCTGCCTTTAAGACAAGCGGGAACCGAGGTATCCGAAAACATATCCGCCTGAGATACGTCCGTAAACGGTTGCGGTTTAACGGTTAAATAATATTTCGGAACGGGCTTTGAAACACGCTTTTCGGGAACAAAATTTTTCGGCAAAGAGCCGTAATCTATCGTATTGGCGGTAAAACGCAGAAAACCTTTATACAGTTCTGATTTCCCCGTCATAACTATATCGTCTCCGACTTTGAGGGCGCGTATTTTATCAATACTTCTCTGTCTTGTAAAGTACGTAACGCGCATAACAGCGGTAGTATCCGTTACAGTAAAAGAATAATACGTCTTTTCCTCGTTTTTGCTGTTAGTATATTTCCGTTCCTGAATATCCTCTATCGAACCGCAGACGACCGCTTTTTCGCTTTCAAAGTTCAAGTCGCTCATATAAGTCGCAGTATCCTGTTTTTCGCTTCCTTCCAGAAAAGAAAATCCTTCTATCTTAAAGCTTCGGATAGGAACCTCGAATTCAATATTTTCGTGTTCTTCCTCGATTTCTATTTCCTGCGCGAACTTCGAGCTTTTTTCGCATCTGCCGAAAAATTCACCGCAATAACATTTTTTCAGATATGCGGTAACGGCGTCCGAAATGCCGTTTGAAATGAGCGAAGGCATAACGTATATTATGTATTCGAATCCCAATTCGCTTTTTTTGACTTTAATATCCTGTTTCCCGAGCGTTACCGAAACGGCTCTGAAATTGTTGTTCAACGCCTCGGTTATTTTATTTTTAACCATTTCGCAGTCCGGCGTAAGTTTTGAAATCTCGAGCATACATCTGAAAAATTCGGGCACGTATGCTCTTACGGTTTTTTCAGCCGCAACTCTGTTTTCTTCCGTAAAAACTTTATCTGTCACGAGTTTAACCGTTACGAGTTTTTTTCCGCTATCGAGCACGATTGAATTTATTATCGAATTACTAAAACTTTCGATACTGCGTATCTCTTTTAAAAATTGTTCAGTCATTTAAAACAGCGTCTATCTCCTTAAAAAACTCTCGCTCGGCATCGGCGGAGCTAACCCGCCTGAAAATTTCCCCGTTTTTGAATATAACGCAATAGTCTTCCGCGCCCGCAATTCCCAACCCGCAGTCCTTTGCCTCCCCGGGGCCGTTAACTACGCAACCCATAACCGCAATTTTAACCGGTTTGGAAAACCGCTCCGTATAAGCCGATACTTTTTTCGCAAGCTCCATAGAATTCCAACGGCATCTCCCGCAAGTAGGACAGGCTACGACGTCGACAAAATTATTATCGAGCCCTACCGCCCTCAAAATTCTCCTGCCTGCGATTATTTCTTTTACGGGGTCGTCGGTAATGGAGACACGCATAGTGTCGCCTATGCCGTTTAAAAGCAACGAGCCGAGCGCGGCGCTCGATTTCACGACCGCCATTTCTTCCGTACCGGCTTCGGTAACTCCGATATGAAGAGGATAATCGGTTTTTTGCGACAGCAAAGCATAAGACTTTACCGTGAGCGGTACTTCGGAAGCTTTTACGGAAATTACAATATCTCCCACTCCGAATTTTTCTAAAAGTGCTACGCTTTTCAGAGCACTTTCGACGAGCGAATTTTCGTTCTTGCCGTATTTTTGCAAAAATTCTTTTTCGATACTGCCCGTATTGGAACCTACTCTTACGGGAATTTTATGCGCTTTGATACAATCCGCCACGGCTTTAACCGCACTTTCGGAACCGATATTTCCGGGATTTATGCGAACTTTATCGCAACCGTTTTCGATAGCCGAAATCGCAAGTTTGTATGAAAAATGAATATCCGCAACCAACGGAATTCCGATTTTGCTTTTAATTTCAGACAGCGCGCGAGCATCGTTCTCGTCGAGAACGGAAACGCGAACTATATCGCAGCCCGCCTTTTCAAGCTCGGCAATCTGATTTATTACGGCTTCCGTATCCGAAGTTTTGACGGTGCACATAGATTGAATTTTTATTTTTTCTCCGCCGCCGATAAAAATTTCGCCGACTTTGATTTTCTTTGTCGAAACAGGCATATTCCACAAAAATTCAGACAGTGTAGTCACTGCCTGAAAATCCTTATTTTTTACTGTTCATCATATTTTGAAGTTCTTCGAGGAAACTTGAAATATCTTTGAAAGAACGGTAAACGCTTGCATAACGCACGTACGCGACTTCGTCGTATTTTTTCAGCTCTTCCATTACGAGCTCGCCTATGTATTTTGAAGAAACTTCCTGTTCCATAGAGTTATAGACCTGTTTGGTTACGGCGTTTACTATTTCGTCGATAACCGTCATAGAAACGGGACGTTTCTCACAAGACTTTATGATACCGTTTTTGATTTTCTGCGCGTCGAAAGTCTGGCGCGCGCCGTTCGTCTTTATGACGAGTACGGGCGTGTCCTCTATCGTTTCGTAGGTAGTAAACCTCTTGCCGCAACTGAAACACTCGCGGCGGCGTCTGATAGTTCTCCCCTCGTCGGCGGAACGGCTGTCTATTACCTTGCTGTCTTCGTAGCCGCAGAAAATGCATCTCATTCATTTTACCTCTTAGATTTATTTAAAATATTTTACTCCGCTTTCGAATATTTTCATATCGAAATTACCCGAATAGTTTTTGTAAAGATTTTCGCCTGTTCTCTCGCTGTGTCCCATCTTTCCGAACACTCTGCCGTCGGGAGAAGTTATGCCTTCTATCGCATACATACTGCCGTTGGGATTGTACGGACTCTGCATAGTCGGATTGCCTTTCAAATCAACGTACTGCGTTGCAATTTGACCGTTCAGACGCATACGTTCGAGTTCGTTTTCGGGAGCGACTATTTTACCTTCTCCGTGAGATACGGGCACCGCGTAAACGTCGCCCGTTTTGCAGGCTGAAAGCCAGGGACTTAAATTTGAAGCTACGCGGATATTTACCATCGTCGAAACGTGGCGTGAAATATTATTAAACGTCAGCGTAGGCGAATTTTCGTTAAGAGGACGTACTTTCCCGTACGGAACGAGTCCGAGTTTTATAAGCGCCTGAAAACCGTTGCAGATACCGAGAACGAGTCCGTCGCGGTTTTCCAACAAGTGCATAATCCTTTCGGAAACCGCGGGATTTTTGAAAGTCGTCGCAATAAATTTACCTGAACCGTCAGGTTCGTCTCCGCCGGAGAAACCGCCGGGAAACGCGATTATGTTCGCTCTGTCGATTGCCTTAATTATAGCCTTTACGCTCTCTTCGATGTCGGCAGGAGTGCGGTTTTTAATTACGAGAATTTCGGGTTCGGCTCCTGCCAAACGGAACGCTCTCGCCGTGTCGAGTTCGCAGTTCGTACCGGGGAATGCGGGAATAAATACTCTGGGTTTTACCGTCTTTGTCAGCGCAGAAGATTTCCCTCTTTTTAAAACGTAGTCGCAATCCGGTAAATTTCCTTTTGCCGGCGCCGTTGCAGGGAAAACCCCGTCCAGCCTGCCCGTAAACGCTTTTTCCGCGTCGCTGTATCTAACTTCCGAATTTCCGAGCGAGAACGTTCCCTCGGACGTTTCACCGAGATATACGCAGTCGATTTTATCGGCGGTAAACTTATTTGCGGTCTCATCGCTCATTGAAACGATTATATCGCCGTAAGATTCATTGAACAACGTCTTAGCATCGCATTCGAATTTAAAACCTAACCCGTTGCCGAAACAGCTCTTGGCGACTGCGGAAACCGCACCGCCTTTTTCGGCTACCGTTGCGAAAGTTATATTTTTATTTAAAATATTCTTATTTACAGTCGTATATAATTTTTTAAGATACTCGAAATCGGGAATGAACGCGGAATCTTTGCGCATAGGCAAAAGATAAAGCCTTTCGCCTTTTCGCGTCAGAACATTAGTAATCAGCGACGAAGCTTTCGACGGTGCAAGAGCGAACGAAATGAGCGTGGGCGGAACATCTATGTCTTCGAAAGTTCCGCTCATAGAATCTTTGCCGCCTATCGCGCCGAGTCCGAGATTAATCTGCGCATACAGCGCACCCAACAGCGCGGACGCAGGAACGCCCCACCGTTTTTCGTCGTCGCGCAAACGCATAAAGAATTCCTGCAAAGTAAGCCTCACGTCTTCGTAATCGGCGCCCGCTGCAACAACTTTCGAAACAGAAGTTACGATTGAATATACAGCACCCGTGAAAGGCGAAGTCGACATTAATTCGGGATTATAACCGTATGCGGATACGGTACAGTCGTCGGTTTCTCCGCCCGTGAATTTCGCCGCCATTGCGATAACCGGAGTCAGCTGGTTTCTGCCGCCGAACGGCATATAAACCGATTTGGCTCCGATAGTGGAATCGAACATTTCAGAAAGTCCCTTTTTCGAACAGACGTTGAATTCTGAAAGCGTTTCCAAAAGCGCGGTTTTAAAATCTTTTATTTTTTTATCACCGAAAAAAGCAGTAACGTTATCGTTGATTTCGGCGTTTGTTATCTGTTTTACTCCGTTAGTATCGAGGAAGTCGCGGGAAATGTCCACTATCGCCTTGCCTCTGTGGAACATTTTCATTCTTCTGTCGTCCGTGACGACGGCAACGACGGTTGCATTAAGATTTTCTTCCGCCGCAAGCGCGGTAAACCTATCGACGTCCTTAGCCGAAACGACTACCGCCATACGTTCCTGCGATTCGGAAATGGCGAGTTCGGTTCCGGAGAGACCCTCGTACTTTTTCGGAACTTTATCGAGTTGAATTTCAAGACCGTCGGCAAGTTCGCCGATAGCCACGGATACCCCGCCCGCGCCGAAATCGTTGCATTTTTTAATCATTCTCGTCGCTTCGCCGTTCATAAAAAGACGCTGTAATTTACGCTCGGTAAGCGCGTTGCCTTTCTGCACTTCCGCACCGCAGGTCTGAACGGATTTCACGTCGTGAGCTTTTGAAGAACCCGTAGCTCCGCCGCAGCCGTCTCTGCCCGTTTCACCGCCGAGAAGAATTATCAAATCGCCCTTTTCAGGCTTAGCGCGGTAAATCATATCCGACTTTGCTCCGCCGACTACGAAACCCGTTTCAAGTCTTTTAGCTTTATAACCCGCGTGATAAACTTCTTCCACCTGTCCCGTAGCGAGTCCTATCTGGTTTCCGTAAGACGAAAAACCCGCCGCGGCAGTCTTCGTAATTACGCGTTGGGGAAGTTTGCCTTTTAAAGTTTTTTCAATCGGTTCGGTAGGGTCCGCACAGCCTGTAACGCGCATTGACTGCAAGACGTAAGTTCTGCCGGAAAGCGGGTCGCGGATAGCTCCGCCGAGACAAGTAGCAGCCCCTCCGAAAGGTTCTATTTCCGTAGGATGGTTGTGCGTTTCGTTTTTAAACATTACGGTATATTTTTGTTTTTTACCGTCGAGAACAGCGTCAACCTTTATAGAACAAGCGTTGATTTCGTCGGATTCGTCGAGATTGTCGAGTTTGCCCTCTTTTTTAAGCTTTTTAACTCCGATAGTTGCTATATCCATAAGACAAGGATATTTGTCCGGTCTGTCTTTATAAAGTTCTTCGAACAAACTCTTATAAAGTTCTAAAGATTTCCGAATATGTTTATTGTCGCTGTTGATTTTTATATCTTTAAGTTCGGTTGAAAACGTGGTATGACGGCAATGGTCAGACCAATAGGTATCTATGACTTTGATTTCCGTTTCAGTGGGATTTCTGCCTTCTTTTTTAAAATAATCGCGCACGAACGCGAGGTCCTGCACAGACATTGCAAGCCCCGTTTCGGCGTGATACTCCGCTATTCGCTCGTCGCCGTAACTTATAAAATCTTCAACGCTTTTTACATCGTCCGCTTCCACTGTAATATGGGCGAGAGAATCGGGTTTTTCAAGTCCGACTTCTTCGCTTTCAACGGGATTTATAAGATGTTTTTTAATTTTTTCAAGCTGTGCTCCGTCCGCGCCTTTAATCGCGTATACTACCGCGCATTTTATAAGCGGACGTTCTTTCTGAGTTAAAAGCTGGACGCATTGCGCCGCGCTGTCCGCGCGCTGGTCGTACTGACCCGTAAGATAAGCTACGGCAAAAACTTTATAGCTTTTATCGAAATCGACGTTTTCATAATATACGCTGTCTACGGGAGGCTCCGAAAATACGCAGGGAACCGCCGAAGCAAATTCCTCCTGCGTCATACCCTCCACATCGTAGCGTATTAAACGTCTCACGTCCGTAACGGAAATTTTAAGCAGACTGCATATATCTTCCTTAACTTTCTGCGCCTGTAAGTTCTCTTTCTTTTCAACGAAAATTCTGTATATCATATATATCCTTTGCTAAATTTAGCCTTCGCGGTACTTGACTCCTATATCCTTACGGTAATGCATATTTTCCCAATGTATGTTTTCGGCTGCGGAATAAGCTTTCAGACGGGCTTCTTCTATATCTTTGCCCTTTGCCACTACGCCGAGAACACGTCCGCCTGCCGTAACGAGCTTGCCGTCCTTAATTGCGGTTCCCGCGTGAACTATCTGCGCGCTGCCGACGTCGCCGATTGTTATTTCTTTGCCTTTAATATAACTTACGGGATAACCGCCGCTTGCAAGCACGACGCACACACACGCGCCATCTTCCCATTCTATTTTTACTTCCGAAAGTTTTTCTTCGGTCACGGCTTCGAAAATATCCATTAAGTCGGTTTTGAGCATAGGCAACACGACCTGAGTTTCGGGGTCGCCGAAACGGGAATTGTATTCCACGACTTTCATTCCTTTATCGGTGCGCATAAGTCCGAAATACAGACAGCCCTTAAAAGTTCTGCCTTCTGCGTTCATAGCTTTCATAGTGGGAATCATTATCGTTTTGAGTACCTGTTTTTCAAGCTTTTCATTCCAGAACGGGCAAGGCGCAAAAGTTCCCATACCGCCCGTATTAAGCCCCTTGTCTCCGTCGTTCGAACGCTTGTGGTCGCAGGAGGTTATCATAGGAACGATGGTTTTTCCGTCTGTAAACGCAAGCACCGAAACTTCCTCTCCGGGAGTATATTTCAACCCGCGCATACATTCCTCTATAACTATTTTATTGCCTGCGGCTCCGAAAGCTTTGTCGAGCATAATTTCTTTGAGCCCTTCTTCCGCCTGTTCCATAGTTTCGCAGATAAGTACGCCTTTCCCGAGAGCAAGCCCGTCGGCTTTTAAAACCAAAGGCGCGCCTTTAGCGCGTACGTATTCCAAAGCCTTGCTGTAATCATCGAAAGTTTCCGACTCGGCCGTTGGAATTTTATATTTTTTCATAAGCTCTTTCGCAAAAGCTTTGCTCGCTTCGATTACCGCCGCGTTCTTACGCGGACCGAAACAGCGCTTTCCCATAGCTTCGAGCTCGTCCACAAGTCCGATAGCCAAGGGGTCGTCGGGAGCGATTACGTAATAATCTATTTCGGGATGAGCATCAGCGTATGCTTTAACCGCTTCAACGTTCATATAATCTACGTCTACGTTTTCGGCGATTTCCGCAGTACCCGCGTTGCCTTTCATACAATAAAGTTTTTCTATGCGCTTGCTCTTTTTAAGCGCAAGAAGTATCGCGTGTTCTCTCCCGCCGTTTCCAATAACCAAAACGTTCATATTTTTATCCTTGACAATTCCGATTTTTAATGTTTGAAATGCCTGTCTCCGACAAATACCATAGCAATGCCTGCCGCATTGCAAGCTTCTACGGAATCTCTGTCTCTAATCGAGCCGCCCGGTTGAATAATCGCGGTTATACCCGCTTTTATACACTCCTCTACGCAATCGGAGAACGGGAAAAACGCGTCGGAAGCCATAACCGAACCTTTCGCCTTTCCACCCGCGTGAGCGATTGCCTGCTGAGCCGCCCAGATTCTGTTCGTCTGTCCCATACCGATACCCGTCGTCCTGTCGCGCTTTCCTATGACAATGGCGTTGGATTTGGTGTGTTTTACGACTTTCCAGTTAAAGAGCAGAGCTTCTATTTCTTCTTCCGTGGGAGCGCGTTCGGTGACTACGCCTAAACCGTATGCGATTTTCTGCTTTCCGTCGGCGAGAGTGGTTACTTCGACCGTAGCCTGATTTCTGAAAAGATTCAAATCTTCTCCGTTTACGAGCGTTTCGTCGTATTGCTGAACGAGCAAACCGCCGTATACTTTCTTCATATCGAACGCGGACGGTTCGCGTCTCGAAGATATATCGTCTATCTGCAAAAGACGGATATTCTTTTTGCTTTCGAGAATTTCAAGGGCTTTGCAGTCGTAACCCGAAGCAATTACGATTTCTATGAAAATTTTATTGATTTCTATCGCAGTAGCTTCGTCAACGATTCCGTTGATTGCGAGTATTCCGCCGAAAACCGAAACGGGGTCAGAATTATACGCGCGCATATACGCTTCGTAAATATTTTCGCCCGTGCCGACTCCGCAGGGATTTGCGTGTTTGCAAGCAACGACCGCCGGTACCGAGCCGAACTCTTTTAAAAGTTCCAGCGCTCCGTTTGCGTCGTTTATATTGTTATAAGAAAGCTCCTTACCCCAAATCTGGGTTGCGGAAGAAAGCGAGCCTTTACGTATGATTTGTTCGTTATAAAAAACAGCCTGCTGCTGAGGATTTTCGCCGTAACGCATATCCTGCGCTTTCTTGTAAGCGAACGTAACTTCGTCGGGAAAAGTTATACCGAGTTGGGACGCAAGATAATTGGAAATAAGACTGTCGTAAACGGCGGTGTGCGCAAAAACTTTATATTGCAGATATTTCTTTGTCTGCAAACCGACTCCGCCCGCTTTGAGTTCTGCAAGTACCGTATCATAATCGGCAGGGTCTACTATGACTGCAACGTCCTGATAGTTTTTCGCCGCAGCTCTTATCATAGTGGGACCGCCGATGTCTATATTTTCAATGCAAGTCGCAAAATCCGCACCGCTCGTCAAAGTAGCTTTAAAAGGATAAAGATTGACGCAAACAATATCGATCGTGTTTATGTTAAGTTCTTCAAGCTGCGCCATATGTTCGGGGTTGGAACGCATAGCAAGCAATCCGGCGTGAACATTGGGGTGCAAAGTCTTTACTCTTCCGTCAAGACATTCCGGAAAACCCGTTATCTCGGATATTCCGATTACGCTTAAACCCGCCTCCTGCAAAACTTTTGCGGTACCGCCCGTGGATATGATTTCAAAACCGTTCTCGGCAAGTCCTTTGCAAAAATCCACTACGCCGTCTTTATCCGAAACGCTGACAAGCGCACGTTTCTTCATTTCCATTTACCTTTTTCCTCCGTATATTATTTTATCGTTACTGTTCTTCCGTTTTTTTCAATCAAACCCGCGCAAAGTTTTTTTACGCAAAACGGAAGAAGTTCGTGTTCTTCCTTTAATATTTTCGCCTGTAAACTTTCCGCAGTGTCGCCGTCCGAAACTTCCACGGCTCTCTGTGCGATAATCGCTCCGCCGTCGGGTATTTCGTTTACGAAATGTACAGTACAGCCGGATATTTTCGCACCGTATTCTATTACTGCCCGATGAACTTTAATCCCGTAGCACCCTGCCCCGCTGAACGAGGGAATGAGCGACGGATGAATATTGATTATCCTGTCTTCGTACTGTTTTATGAATTCTTCGGGTATAATTTTAAGCCAGCCCGCGAGAACTATGTAATCTACTTCCGCGTCCTTTAAAAGCGCGCCGAGTTCGCGGTAAAGCTGCGTCAAATCGGGATAATTATCTTTTGAAAAAACCGCGGTTCTGATACCGTGCTTTTCCGCGCGTTCTATCGCGCCGATATTTTCCTTAGAAGCTATCAAATACGCAATCTCGCAGAATTTTTCCCGCTCGTTCGCGTCGATTACCGATTGAAAATCGGTTCCGCCTCCGGAAGCGAATACCGCTATTTTTTTCATTTAAGATTAACTCCGCTTCCCTTGACCGTCGTGCCGAGTACGACGCAGTCTTCTCCCGTTAATTGAAGCTGTCTTAACGTAGCGTTGACGTCTTCCTTTCCGACGCAAACCACCATACCGATTCCCATATTGAACGTATTGTACATTTCTTCCGCGGAAAGTTCGGCACGGCTTTGTATTACTTTGAATACGTTGGGAACTTCGTAAGACTGCGTATCTATTTCACAGCCTATTCCGTCGGGGAAAATTCTGGGTATGTTTTCAATAAAGCCTCCGCCCGTTATGTGAGCGATGCCTTTAACTTTTACTTTTTCTATTAAATCGAGAATACTTTTAACGTAAATTTTCGTAGGAGTCAGAAGAACGTTTATAGGTTTTGCGTCGAGTTCTTCGTCATACTTGTTAAGCACGTTTATATCCTCGCCGAAAATTTTTCTGACAAGAGAGTAGCCGTTCGAGTGGATACCGCTTGATTTTATACCGATAAGAACGTCGCCTTTTTTTATTTTGCTTCCGTTTATAATTTTTTTCTTGTCCACTACGCCTACTGCAAAACCTGCGATGTCGTAGTCGCCGTCGCGATAAAATCCCGGCATTTCAGCGGTTTCTCCGCCGATAAGCGCGGCGCCGGACTGCGTACAGCCCTTAGCTATTCCCGAAACGACGGTTGCGACTTTTTCGGGGCTTAAATTGCCCGTTGCGAAATAGTCAAGGAAAAAGAGAGGTCTAGCACCCTGACATATTATATCGTTCACGCACATAGCTACGGCGTCTA
>CAJUHC010000020.1 GCA_910586345.1 uncultured Christensenella sp. | reverse complement strand
ACATAAAGCTGAGCACCGTTATCAGGGCGGCGGCAACAACCAAGTTTGAAATTACCGAAAGCACGAACGCAAGCGGAGTAATAGAGAAAGTCATAATCGACGCCATCGCAAGTCCGCTGCCGAGAAGCGGTATCGCGTACAGTCCGACGGACGGCGAAGATATAAACATAGAGAACATACCGAGCAAAATTATGACTATCATAAGTGGAGCTATCATAGACCCCGATTCTTTTACGCTCTTTGCAAAAGCCGACAGCACCGAAAAAGCCGAAATCATTACGAGTACTACCGATATAATCAGTCCGAGTATCATAAAGTAATCGCCTGCGGAATAGAACGCCGCCGTTTCTCCGCCTATAAAACCTCCGACCAACTTCGGCAAAGACAGAATTACTCCCAAAAAGCTCGAAAGTCCGCTAAGCATAGCAAAACAGGTTAAACTTAAAATTTTGCCGAGCGCAAGCTGCCAGCGCTTTATCGGGGTTATGAGCATTGTAGCCATAGTACCCCTCTCCTTTTCACCCGCAATGGATTCCGGCGCGACCGACATTCCCGCGGCCGCAAGCAAAGAAAACATCAGCATAGGCATAAGCATTGCGAGTATTTTGCCCGCGGATTCGCGCTCGCCCGCCAAGTCCGCAACCCCGCCCGAATTTATACTGAAAGCAGGGTTTTTAAAAGTTTCCAAAACCGACGTTACCGCCGTAAAACCGGAATAAGAAGTATCTACCGAAGAATTGAAATAAATTTTAACGTCGGGAATTTCCGTTACGGAACCGTTCAAAGCGCCGTCGAAGTTTTCGGGGAAAATTATCGCCAAATCGAGAGTTCCGTCCGAAACTTTCCGTTGCGCTTCCTCTCCCGTCGTTTCAGTATCGACTTGAAGAATAAAATTCAACGTTGCCGACAGTTTTTCATCAGAAGGCATATTTTCCACGTAAGCGGTAAATTTCTGACCGTCATGAGTCGGCTTGTCTATAACGTCGGTTACCACCGAGCCGAGCACGGAATATAAAAGATAAATCATCAAGCCGGGCAAAAAAACGGCTATAACCATTCGCTTGTCTTTAAAAAAGCGGGAAAACTCTTTCTTTATTATAGTCCAGATGTTTTTCATATTTTTCCTCCCGAAATGCCGTAGAGTTCGAAAAACTTATCTTCGAGATTTTTTTCAGCCGTAAGATTTTCAACCGTATCGAGCGCAATGAGTTTTCCGTCGATTATGACGCCGACTCTGTCACAAAGCTTCTCAACCAAACTGAAAATATGCGTGGACAGTATGATTGTTTTACCCTCGGCTTTAAGCTCCTGCAAAAAATCTGTGACGACTTTCGCAGTAAGCACGTCGAGACCGTTTGTAGGTTCGTCGAAAATGATGAAATCGGGGTCGTGAACAATGGAAATGACGAGAGAAACTTTCTGTTTCATACCCGTGGAAAGATTTGCAACCTTTACTTCCGCAAATTCGTCTATACCGAATTTCGAAAACAACTCGCGCTTTCTCTGTTCTGCCGAAGACTTATCCACGCCGTACAATTCGCTGAAAAAGCCGAAGAGATAATTGGGCGTAAAAAATTCTTCGAGTTTTAATTCGCTGGTTAAAAAACCTATTTTTCTGCGAACTTCGTTTTCCTCCGAAACTATGCTGTGTCCGTCTATAAACGCGTTTCCGCTATCGGGTTTTATAAGCGTCGCCAACATTCTTAGCGTCGTGGTTTTGCCTGCGCCGTTAGGTCCGAGCAAGCCGAAAATTTCGCCTCGATACGCCGTGAACGACAAATTGTCTACCGCAACCTTTATCGGACGGTCGGTCCGCTGTAATTTCTGCTGCTTGCGGGACAATTTAAACGTTTTTGTTAAATTCTCGACTTTTAGTATTTCCTGCATTTTTTCTCCTCTTGCGAAAAACTTTCCATTCTATTATACCCCCCCCCCGAAATTTTTTGTCAAGTATCTAAGACTGAAAAAAGGACGGAAATTCCGTCCTTTTTTTATACAGCTATTTTAAATAAACCGCAACATTGCAGTACCACGCAGGTTATCGCAAGCAAAACAAGGTACAGACTAAACCATTTATAATTTGCTTTCTGAATAGCTTTGAGCATTATCTTTACCGCAAAAAGTCCGACTAAAGCGGAAATGATAAATCCTAATGCTATACACCAACCGTAAGTTGCGCCGTTATCTATAAAATCCTGCTGAATTTCGCCTTTTACAAGCCCCTTTATAAGAGAGTAGACGAAACTGCCCAAAATCACGGGAATACTCATTAAAAACGAGAATTTCGCTATATCCTCGCTCTTACCGCCCGCAAGCGTTCCCGCGCAAATCGTGGAACCGCTTCTCGATATTCCGGGCAATACGGCAACCGCCTGAGCAAGCCCCATAGGTATTACCGTGCGCCAGCACAAGGGGAGTTCGTTTTGTCTTTTCTTCGCTATCATTTCCGTAGCAAACAGCACGGAAGCCGTTATAACGAAAAATACCGCAAGCAAAACTCCTATATATTCAAAATTCTGTCCCCATCCGTCGATTATATCTTCAAGCAAAAACCCTACGATAGCCGCCGGAACCGAAGCAATCACGAGAAAACCGAAAGTATGAAAAGGTTTTTTAAACAGTGCGAGAATATCGCGCCAAAATACGGCGCATACGGCAACGAGCGTACCGAGATGCAGAATTATATTGAAAAACAGTCCCCCTTCGCTTATACCGAATATCCTTTGCAGAAATACCAGATGTCCGCTTGACGATACGGGCAGAAACTCCGTAAGTCCCTGCGTTAAGCCAAGGACGACTGCTTGCCAAATCTCCATTTACTCTTCGTTTTTCAAATCGAGCAGGTCCTGATATCTCTTCTGATATTTGACTACCGATTCGTTTTCCTTTTTGAAATCATTAATTATTTTACTGCGGCGGGTAGTGTTAACGTCTTTTATATCGTTACCCTTTATCCACTCGAAGAACAGATTTTCGAATGTTCCTTCCTCGTCTACTCTGTCCCAATTCGGCGACTTGTAAGTTTCGCCGTCGTTAGTCGAGTTATTGTCGAATACGCTCGTTACGTAAATCAGATGCCAGCCGTAGTCGCCCGCACAGACCGTAAACGCGCCTGCGCCGTTGCTTATCGCAAGTTTAGCCGCATACTCGAATTCTTTTACGTAATTCGTTTCGTAAGCCGAAACGGTATAACCCGCGTACTGGGAAAGAACGCTCGTATCCGTTGTATACGCGAATTGCAGTTCGTTTACCGCACTCATCGCTTTGTATTGGTTGGAAGAAGTGTTGTCAGCATAGAACAAATCTCTGCTGTTGAACCCGCCCAAATTCACTTTACCATAAGCGTACAGGAACTTGGTATAATCTATTTCTTCCTCTTCTTCGTCTTTATAGAAATTAAGATTATATCTGTCGTCTCCCGCGCCGTAATAATTCGAGGTCTTGGTTATATCAACGTTATCTCCGCCGAGTACGTAGTTAATATATGCCGTGAACTCGTCGAGCATTCCGTCAACGGTGAGTTTATCGCCCAAAAGCGTGTAACTGCCGTCTTCGTTTTCAAAAACTTTGCCGTTGTAAGAGTATCTACCGTCGTAAGCCTGAAGCTTTTTGTATCTGTTGCCTTCGCCGCTGTCGGTAAGGTTGCCCTCAAAGAAAAGATACCCGCTGTCCGAACCGGCACTATGATAGTAATCGGTTATACCCGCTTCGCTTGCTTTGAAGCTGTAATCGGTCGCACCGTTGAACCAAGCCGAACGCTGGTCCTCGGTTTCAATCTTTTCGAGAAGTTTATTTCTTTCGTTGTAATAATAGTTATCGTTGCCGTCCTGGCTTAAAATACTTTTAAGTCCGTTGAGTTCGGAGGTCTGTTTAGCGTTGAAAGGAAGAAGAATATTGTATACGAAACCGAATCTGCCGTAATCGACGTTGCTGTAATCGTTTATAGTGCCCTCGAGCTCGTTGTCCTCGGAAGTTTCGGGACTGTACAGAAGGAATGAATTCGACGCCATACTACCCATTGCGGTCTCGAAAGCGGAGCCCGTTTTATAGCTGTCTTTCTGGTCCGCCAAAAGCTCTTCGTAACGGTTCTGTATATAATTATTGTTTAAAAGTTTTTCTCCCTGCTGTTCTTCGTATATATCGAAATATTTATCGATGATACAGGATTCGAGCTGGGTTACGTATTCTTCTTCGAGATAACTCAAAGAATTAATGTTTTTGAGATTGCCTTTTTCGTCTTCTTCCGTTATAAGGTCGTTATCTTTAAGGTTTTTCAAAAACGCGTTGTACGCCTTAATTCTCGTAGCTCTCGTCGTTCCTTCGAGAGCGTCTTCCTCGTAAGCGCCGCTGTTGGATAAAAGATTGTTGAAACCTTCACCCTCGAAGCCCGTATATATATTGTAGTTAAGACTGCCGTCCTCGTTTTCGGGATAATAGTCGTCCTGTTCGGTTTCGAGATTTACGGGAGTTGTGCGCGTTGCCGTACCCTTATACTCGTCTTCGTCTTCGATAACCGTCTTCTCGGAATTGTCTATCGCTTTATTTACCGACGAATAAAGCTTGTACCTTGCAAGATTTTTATCTTCGTCGTCGAGGAGATACTCGTATTTTTCGCGCAGGGTTTTCAAAGCCGTAAACTCGCCGAGCGCGCCGGAATTGCTCTCCGCTTTAATTTCGAGAAGAGCCATAGTCGAATACTGGACGAGCACAGCGTTCTCGACAAGAGCGTCCATAAGCATATTGAAAGTTTCCTCGTAAGACTTTCCGTTCTGTACCAACGAATAGCCGACGTTGAGGAAATAAGAAACCAAATCTTTTTTGTAGATTGAAGTTTCGCCGCTTATAGCGTCTTTATAATCCGAAAGACCGCTTTCGCCGAAGTTTTTTGATTTAGTGATGTCGACCGTAGCTATTTCCTGAGCCATATCCTTCTTATTGTCGGAGGATACGAGCGAGCAACCCGCAAAGGTCGCCGTCAAAGCCATACAAGAAGCCATTACGGCCGCTACAATTGTTTTTTTCTTCATAAAGTTTCTCCTGCCTGAAAAAAGCCGATAAAATACCAAGAACAATTATATAATATTTGGTAGGGTTTAGCAAATCATTTTAACGGAATTTATGTAAAACTTACGGCAAATTTCAAAAATTTTGTCATTTCGAGCATAGTTTTCGCCGGATTATTGTGCGGAGCGAAAACTATCAGCGGCACTTTTGCCATAGAAAGCTTTACTCTTCCCGAATATTTTTCCAGCGACGCAGTAAGTCTTGCGTCCTTCAAAGAATTTATCGACGGAAGTTCCAACGAGCCTTGCGTACCGTCGACCGAAATTTTTCTTACGTTGAACTTAGCCGCATAAGATTTCAAGACCGCGATTATGAGAAGGTTTAAAACCTCGTCGGGCATAGGTCCGTAATTATCTTCAATCGAAAGACATACGCGTTTATAGTCTTCGACGGTTCTTATCTCGGCTATCTGTTTATAGCAATCCATTCTTCCCGCGTTCGATTCGACGTAAGTTTCCGGAATATACGCCGTCGCCTTGATGTCGAGTTCGGCGGTAAACGAGCTCTCGCCCGTGAGCTCTTCTTTAAGAAGTTTCGAATAAAGCTCGTACCCGACCTTATCCATATGTCCGTGCTGTTCCGCGCCGAGAACGTTTCCCGCGCCTCTTATCTCCAAATCCCGCATTGCGACTTTGAAACCGGAACCGAGTTCAGTGAACTGCATAATCGCTTTCAGCCGTTCCGCCGCGTCGGAAGTCAGAACTTTTTCGGGCTTGAACGTAAAATAAGCCTGCGCGAGCCGCGCCCCCCTGCCCACTCTTCCGCGGAGCTGATAGAGCTGTGAAATACCGAGCCTGTCGGAATCTATGACTATAATGGTATTCGCGTTCGGAAGGTCTATTCCGTTTTCTATTATAGTCGTTGTGACGAGTATGTTTTTTTCGCCGCGGTAGAACGAGAACACGCTGTTTTCGAGCGCCTCCCTTTCCATTCTTCCGTGAGCGTAGCAAACTCTGCCTTCGGGTATTATCTCCGATATTCTGCCTGCGAAAGAGGAAATCGTTTCCACTCTGTTATATAAAATAAACACCTGCCCGCCGCGCGACAGCTCTCTTATACACGCGTCGCGTATCAGAGTTTCCGTTTCTTCCACGACATAAGTCTGAACGGGAAGTCTTTTGCTCGGAGGAGTGTTAATAGTGCTTATGTCCCTTATCCCCGCAAGCGACAGATGAAGCGTTCGGGGAATAGGCGTAGCCGTCATTGTCAGGCAGTCGACGTTGTTTTTTACGTTTTTAATCTTTTCCTTATGTTCGACGCCGAAGCGCTGTTCCTCGTCGAGAACCAAAAGTCCCAAATCGTAAAATTTTACGTCGTCAGACAACAGACGGTGCGTACCGATAATAAAATCTATATCGCCGTTTGCAAGTCTTTTAAGAGTTTCCGCCTGCTGTTTCCGGGTTTTGAAACTGTTTAGTTTCTCGACCTTTACTCCGAAATCTTTAAAACGCTCCAAAGCAGTATTGAAATGCTGTTCGGAAAGCACCGTGCCGGGGCACATTAAAGCCGCCTGCTTACCGCCGAGCACACAAAGATACACTGCCCGGAGCGCGACTTCCGTCTTGCCGTATCCGACGTCGCCGCAGAGAAGTCTGTCCATAACTTTATCCGAGCACATATCCGATTTTATTTCTTCAATTGAAACGAGCTGGTCAGGCGTTTCTTCATAAGAAAAAGCGTCTTCGAACTCCTGCATCATAACCGCGTGTTCGGGAAAGCGGAAGCCTTTCTTTTCGCCGCGTTCCGCATAAAGTTTTTTCAAATCGAACGAGAGTTCGCGTATCGAGCGTTTTACTCTCTCCTTTATTCTGTCGAAGTCGGCTCCGCCTATTCTCGAAAGAGACGGATTGCTCTCGCCGACGTATTTGGACAGAACGTCCATCTGTTCGACGGGAACGTATAAAACGTCTCCGCCCTTATATTCTATGGCTACGTATTCTTTGATTCCGTCCGTAGTCTCTATTTTTTTCGTGCCCGTAATTCTGCCGACGCCGTGTTTTTCGTGTACGGCGTAATCGCCTATTTCGGGCGCGGAAAACATATCGCCGCGTTTTTTACGGATACGCTTGGTCGTGAGCTTAGTATATAAATCTCCGCTACCTAAAATCACGAGTTTGCTTTCGTGAATAACGAGTCCGTGAGACATCTCTTCCGAAGTAAGAGAAACTCCGCGCAGAGCTTCGAGACGGTCGGGAACGGGATACAAAGGAAAATATTCGTCGTTCAGAATTTCCGCGAGTCGTTCGGTACGCTGTAACCCGCCCGTAAACGCGAGTATTCTGTAACCGTTAGAGAGCCAGTTTTTAACGTCCGCGACGAGCTGAGGCATAGCGTTAAGAAACGAAGGCGCAGGCGTGGAATTGAAATTAAAAGTTTTTAACGGACGGAAAAACTGAGTACCCGAAGTAAACGTCTGAACCGCGAGGGCGCGGAAATTTTTAAATTTATCAATCAAATATTCGGGAGGAACAATTTGATTTTCGGAAAAACCGAAAGCCTCCCCGCCCTTTTTAAGTTCACGGACGCGCTCCGTATGTTCTTTGTATATACCGTTGATTCTGTCGTTTATCAGTTTGCACTCATCGAAGATCACAAGAGTGTCTTTTCCGAGCAAATCGAAAACCGTACACGAATTTTTCAGCAACGGCAATATAAACGAAGCTCCCGCAAACGGCGCTCCGTTTTCTAATTTAGATATAATATCGTCGGAAATCGATTTCGCGCGCTTGAACGAAGTTGAATCGGGACAGTTTTTAAGAGCTTCGGACAACGCGCTTTTAACCGTACGGACGTCTTCGCCGCAATAAACGGAATCCGTCGCGCATATAATATCGACCGAGCCGACATCTTCGAGCCTTTCGCCGCTCACCGAATCGTAAGGGCGGATTCTCTCGACGGTATCGCCGAAAAAATCTATGCGGACAGGATTGTCGCGGTTTACCGGATATATATCGAGTATATCTCCGCGAACCGCGAAAGCGCCTTTGCTCTCGACAGAATTTTCGCGCGTATAGCCCATATCGACGAGTTTTTTCGGTAAAGACGAATAATCGTACTCACAGCCCGTTTTTAAATTTATCCGCCCGATTTCGTAAGGAAATAGCTGCATAAGAGCTTCCGCGTCGCATACGGTTATATCCGCTCCGTTCATCATACCGTCGATTGCCGAAAGTCTTCTGTAAAGCGCGTCCTTGGATAGCGCGTCTTTATACAAAACGACTTCGTCCTTAGCGGGCAGAAGTACGCAGTTTTTACCCGACAGCGCGGAAACCGAAGAATACGCTTTACCTGCCGAAACCGCGTCCGCGGCGACGTAAAGCACTTTATAATCCGAAAGGCAAGCCAACAGATATTTATGCGCGTCCGAAACACCGAAAACCGCCGTCGGCGTACCGAGGCGGAGTTCGTTTCCGAGAGCGGGGTAATTCCCGCCTAAATTTTTAAAAGTGAAAAAGCCGTCTTTCATTCAACCGTTAAATTCCGTCATTACTTTTTCAACGGGTTCGCCTTTCGAAAGAGCTATCGCCGCTTCCGCAGCTCTGCGGCAGGCGGATATAAAGAGTTCGTAGTCGTCTTTTCTTACTTCCGAAAGAACGTAGTTAATAATAGGTATGTTTACTTCGCTATCGCGTATCCCTATTCTTATGCGCGCGAAAGCCGAAGTGCCGATTTCGGCGATTACCGAACGCATACCGTTATGAGTGCCCGCGCTGCCCGAAGGACGGATTCTTACCGTGCCCTTGGGGATATCGTAATCGTCGTATATTATCACAAGGTCGTCTGCCGAAGCGCGGTATTTGGCAAGAAGCTGTTTAACCGCTCTTCCGCTGTTGTTCATATATGTTACGGGACGGGCGAGTATAATCTTTTCTCCGTCCGCGTTGGCTTCCGCGACGAAAGCCTCGCATTCTTTCTTTTTGAACTTTACGCCGAGCTTATCCGCCGCGTCTCCGACGGCGATATAACCCATATTGTGAAAAGTTTTTAAATATTTTTCTTCGGGATTTCCGAGTCCTACGATAATTTTCATTGCCGTCCTTTAAATTAAACGCCACAGCTGACTGCGGCATTCTTATTTATTGTATATTAAATTTTAATCGTAGATTTTCGACATAGGTCTGTCGAGATAAACGTTTTCGATTGCCGCAGCGAATATCGGAGCCGTGGTAATCATCTTGAATATCGGAAGCATTTTTTCCTTGGGAATATTGATAGTGTCGAGCATTGCGAGTTCGGTTATAGGCGACGCCGCAAGTCTTTCGATTGCGGGACCCGAGAGAACTCCGTGCGAACAGCAAGCGTAAATTTCCTTTGCGCCCGCTTCTTTCAAAGCTTTCGCGCCCTGAACTATCGTGCCGGCAGTGTCTATCATATCGTCTATCATAAGACAGTTCTTGCCTTCGACGTCGCCGATTATATTCATAACTTCCATTACGTTTGCCTTGGGACGTCTTTTATCGATTATAGCCATCTTTGCGTCCATTTTAGCGGCGACTTTTCTCGCTCTTGCGACAGAACCGATGTCGGGAGAAACCACCACGAAATTATCGTCGACCTTAGGTTTGAAATGATTGTAAAGCGTAGGTCCTCCGACGAGGTTGTCCAAAGGTATATCAAAAAAGCCCTGAATCTGTAAACAGTGCAAATCCATAGTGAGCACCCTGTCAGCGCCTGCGGATGTTATAAGATTGGCAACGAGTTTTGCCGTTATGGGTTCTCTCGAACGCGCCTTTCTGTCCTGACGCGCGTAACCGAAATAAGGAATAACGGCGGTAATTCTGCCCGCGCTGGCACGCTTTGCCGCATCAATCATTATGAGAAGTTCCATAAGATTTGTATTTACGGGATAGCTCGTAGACTGGATAAGGAAAACGTCTTTACCTCTTATGGACTCGTCGAAACGCACATAAATCTCTCCGTCGGAAAAATGCGTTACTTCCATTTCGCCGAGCGAAGTGTTCAGCCTTTCGGCAATTGCCTTTGCAAGCGGCATATTCGAATTACCTGAGAAAATTTTAATTTCGTTGCCGTGATTAATCATATGGGTGTATATCCTCCGATTTTACTTTTGTATTAAATAAGACTTCTCCGCCTTTTTAATTTCTGAACTATATTAAATTTTCAACGCTTATCCATTTTATAATTTAAACGGATTAAAGTCAAACGAATTATACTTAAAACGCGTCACTTTTTCAAACTTCGGCGCATATCCGAAAAGAACGAAGACAATACCTCCGCGCACTCTTCTTTCATAACTCCGCCCTCCACTTCTATCCTGTGATTGACGAGGTTAGACGCGGCGAGCTGTTCCGTCATAGACCTGCCCTTCGCTTCATAAGCTCCGAAATAAACTTTTTTTATACGCGCGTTGAGCATAGCGCCCATACACATAGGGCAAGGTTCCAGCGTAACGTAAATTTCACATTCGGGAATACGCCAGCTTTTTAATTTTCTGCAAGCTTTTTCGATAGCCTCTATTTCCGCGTGCGCGGTTGCGATTTGTTTTTTCGTGCGTCTGTTGTGTCCGCGCGAAATTATTTTTCCGTCGCAGACGACTACCGCGCCGATAGGCACTTCGCCGTCCTTTAAAGCCTGTTCCGCGCATTTGAGCGCGGCTTTCATAAATTTATCAGCCATATTTTTCCGTAAATATTTTTAACGCTTTAAAGCATTTTTTCAGATACCGTAATTTTTTTATAGGATGCGTAAGAGAGTCCGAACCGCATTCTATCGTGTACGCGGGGATTTGCAGTTTCTTTATACACCAATCTTTGTATCCGCCCGCCGAACCGTATATAATCTTAGGACGGTACCCCGTAGCCTCGGCAAGTATTTCCGCTCCGCGCCTGTCGCCCATTCCGTCGTACTGCCAATAAATTTCTTCGCCCTTGGTATGAAAACTTAAAGTTACGTACGGTCTTATTCTTAAAGTGAAATTTTTAAGAGCAATCGTTTCGGCTTCGGAAAAAGGATATTCTCCGATACAGTTTTCTCCTCCGCGTATTTTCGTATTGAGTCTGCCCGTTCCCCAATCCGCGTCGAAATTGCAGTTCAAATCCACTCCGCGCGCGTTTGCTTTCCAAAGCGGACGCGCGGTTTCGCATAGCGTCGCGCCGTCGGGATTAACGAGCGGAATAACCCAGCCGCCTCCGCGTTTTACTCCCGTCTTTATATGTTTTAACGCAAGGCGGGCGCATATCCATTCGCGGGCGTGTATTGCGTAAGCCGAAATAAACTGTCTGCCGGTCTGACTTCCCGTATGAAACGCGAAAATTTCGCGTCCCCGGAAAGAATAACCTATAACGCATTTTTTACCGCCGTAGCTTTCGTAAAAACTCTTTACTTCTTCGAATATCACATAATAAGTTATGCGGTTTTCATTTATGATATTCTGAACCGCTGTTTATCATAAACGCGCGGTAAATCTGTTCGCACAAAATCACGCGCATAAGCTGATGAGGAAAAGTCATATCCGAAAACGAAAGTTTTATATGCGCTTTGCTTTTTACGGCTTCGGAAAGTCCGTAGGACGAACCTATTATAAAAGTCAGTTCCTCGCCCTTATCCGTTGCGTCCTTTATAAACTCCGCTAATTTTTCGCTAGTGTATCTGACTCCCTCTATACACAGCGCGATTATTCTCCCCTTTGCGGATTTTAAAATTCCCGACGCTTCTTCCTCCAAATTTCTGCCTTCCGCGATTTCCTTTATCTCTAATTTTGCAAAACGCGACAACCGCTTTAAATATTCTTCCGACGCCGAGCGGTAAAACTGTTCCTTTATTTTGCCGACGCAAACGATATTGATTTTATGCATTGCCGACTCCGAACAGCGACAAGAGCCACATAAGCCCGAGCACCGCTATACCTACGGAAGCATAGACGAAGAAACTTTTGACGCCGCCTTTTTCGCATTTTTTAAGCGGAGTCTTATCAAATACGAGCCAAAGAACCGCGCCGACGAACGCTATGGCGGAAGTGACGGTAAGCGCTATATTTCCGCCGTCGGTTATAATCAAAGCGCCGGTTTCGTCATAACAGTTGCAAGCATAGAGAATTACTATCAGCGCGTTGTTTATGAAGTGCATCATAACGGACGGCAAAATCGAACGCGAGCGCACCGCTATAAACGCGAAAGCGCAGCCCGCGACAAACTGATATACCGTCTGTTCGGGAGAGCCGTGAAAAAGCGAAAAACAGAAGCCGGCGATAAATATCGCGCGTATGCTTCCCATACTATTCTCGCACGAGTTTAAAACGGCGCCTCTGAACAAAAGCTCTTCTATAAACGCAGGCAATACCGCTATAACCAAGAGCGCGGGAACAATCATACCGCCTTTAACGTCTGGAAAATAACTTTCCGATTCCCTCGGCACGTAGCCGAAAAGACGGAAAAATTTCACGGATACGTCGTTTAACCAGCTTAAAGAGAACAAAAGTCCGTAAATGAGCAATAAACCTATAACGTAATATTTAGGACTGCACTTTACAGGGAAAATACATCTGAAATTTATTTTTCTGTAAGCGAGAACGGACGCGATACAAGCGCCTATCGCGATAGGGGATGCGATATAGCTTAAATAAACATAAGCGTTTCCTCCCTCTTCGAGATGCGCAAAAGAAATTATAAGCGATATTATTAACGATACCGCGATAAAAATTATTACCGCGACGCTGTAAGTAAGTCCGCCGGTAACGGAATTTAAACGGGGATTAACTTCTTCCATACTCCGATTATAGCTTAAAATAAAAATAAAGTAAACGAAATAATTTACTTTTAAAATTAAATGTTATAAAATTATGTATATGCGTAAGATAAACACACGAATCATCGAAGAAAAAATATACGGTATGGCTCTTCAAGCGGGAGTAAACCTATCACCCTCCTGCAAAGACGCTTTGAACGAATCATTGAAAAACGAAGAGAGCGAAGCTTGCGCGTTTGCATTGAAAACGCTTATTGAAAACGCGGAAATTGCAAAAAAAAGCGAAACCGCGGTATGTCAGGATACAGGTATGTCGGTCGTCATACTCGAAATAGGTCAAGAAGTTTTCCTCGAAGGAAAAAATCTTAAAGACGCAGTTAACGACGGAGTAAGGCGCGCGTATGACGACGGATATTTCAGAAAATCCGTATGCGACCCTTTAACGCGAGAAAACACCGCCGACAACACTCCCGCCGTTATTCATACCGAAATTACCGAAGGCGATAAAATTAAAATTACTTATATGCCCAAAGGTTTCGGAAGCGAAAATATGTCGAAGCTGTATATGCTTAAACCCGCGCAGGGCGTCGAGGGAATTATCGACGCTATCGTTCAAACGGTTAAAGTTGCAGGCTCGCGCCCCTGTCCCCCCGTATACGTAGGAGTCGGAATAGGCGGAACTTTCGACTCGTGCGCGTTTCTCGCTAAAAAAGCTTTAACGCGCGATATAGGTACAAGCAATCCGCGCGAGGACGTTGCCGAAATAGAAAAAGAAGCCTTAAAGCGCGTCAACGAACTGAATATCGGCTGTCAGGGCTTCCACGGCTCCGTAACAGCGCTCGGAGTAAGCTGCGAATGGCTTCCGACGCATATAGCGGGACTTCCCGTCGCGGTAAATATTCAATGCCACTGCGTAAGATGCGAAAAGGATACGGTATGAAAAAAATCACTCTCCCTTTGAATAAACAGGACGTAAAAGAACTCCGCGCAGGCGACAGCGTATCGTTAACGGGCACTATACTGACGGCAAGAGACTGCGCCCACAAAAAAATTTCCGAACTTTTGGATTCCGGCAAGCAATTGCCTTTCGAAATAAAAGACGCGGTCATATACTACGCGGGTCCGTGTCCTGCAAAACCCGGTTCCGCTTCCGGAAGCTGCGGACCGACTACGTCTGCGAGAATGGACTCGTTTGCTCCACGTCTTCTGAACTTGGGTTTAGGCGCCGTAATCGGAAAAGGCGAAATGTCCGACGAAGTGCGCGACGCGGTAAAGAGGAATTGTGCGGTATACTTCGCCGCTATCGGCGGAGCGGGCGCGCTTTACGGCAAAGCTATAAAAAAGAGCGACTGCATCGCTTTTCCCGAATTACTGTCGGAAGCCGTATACAGGCTCGAAGTCGAAAACTTCCCCGCAATAGTCGCTTTCGACTGTTTCGGCGGAAGCATTTATTGAAATTTCATTTTAAATAAGTTGACATAACTTTAAGTTGTTTATATAATTGATACAAATAAATAAAGGCTATGACCGAGACAGACGCATAAAACGTCCTTTTCAGAGAGAAGAATCCGAAAACGGCTGAAAGGTTCTTCATTGGATATATGCGGTATTCACTCGCGAGCCGAACGCGTGAAAGGTTTTTCCGTGTAATGCGTTCCGCACACTCTGCGTTAAGAGAGAATCGAGGCGGCTTTTGCCGTGAAATCAGGTGGTACAGCGATTTATTCGCCCTGTGTTGACAGGGCGGATTTTATTTTTTATTAACGGAGAACGATTATGGACGTAAACGAAAAAATCAAAATTATAGAAGAACAAGCCGAAAAAGCGGTAAACGAGGCGGAAAGCTCCAAAAGTCTGCTCGAACTGAAAACGCGCTTTTTAGGCAAGGCGGGCGAGATTTCTTCGCTTATGAAGAATATGCGGGACGTTCCTCCCGAAGAGCGCCCCTCTCTCGGAAAAATTTTAAACGCGCTCAGACAGCGCGTCGAAGAGCGGTTCGATATGCTCGAAAGCAAACTTAAAGAACTCGAACTGAAAAAGAAATATTCGGAAGAGAAAATCGACGTTACCGCGCCCGGGCTCGCAAAACCCGACGGCGCGTATCACCCGAACACACTTATCAGAAACGAGCTCATATCTATATTCTCAGGTATGGGATTCGAGATTTTCGAGGGACCCGAAATAGAAAACGATTATTATAATTTTACCGCCCTCAATACCCCGAAAGACCACCCTGCGCGCGATATGCAGGATACGTTCTATCTTGCGGAAGATTTGCTTTTGCGTACGCAGACGTCCGCGGGACAAATCAGGGTTATGGAAAACAAAAAACCGCCCATTAAAATTCTTTCTCCCGGCAAGGTATACAGAAGCGACGACGACGCGACCCATTCGCCTATGTTCTCGCAGATGGAAGGACTCGTCGTCGATAAAGGAATTACCTTATGCGACCTCAAAGGTATGCTCGACGAGTTCGCAAAGAAAATTTTCGGAGAGAACGTTAAAACGAGGCTCCGCCCCTCCTATTTCCCCTTTACCGAACCGTCCGTCGAAGTAGACGTAAGCTGTTTCGAGTGCGGAGGAAAAGGATGCAGACTCTGTAAGGGTACGGGCTGGATAGAGGTTCTCGGCGCGGGTATGGTAAACAGACGCGTTTTAGAAGGCTGTAATATAGACCCCGACGAATACACGGGTTTTGCATTCGGTATGGGAATCGAAAGAATAGCTATGCTGAAATACGGAATTAACAATATGAAACTCCTCTTCGAGGGAGATACGAGATTTCTCAAACAATTCAAGGACTGAGCTACACCGATTTAATTAAATTAAAATAATTTACGACGAAAATTTTCAACGGCAGATTGATTTCGACCGTTAAGAAAATTTACGACGAAATAATAAAATCACGGCAAAAATTTTGCGCGGCAAAAGATTTGCGTGAAAGGAGAATTTATGAAAGCACCATTAAGTTGGCTTAAAGATTACGTTGATATAGACGTTACCGCAGAAGAATTGCAGAATAAACTTTTCGGTTGCGGATTCGAAGTTGAAGAACTTATCAATATAGGCAAAGATATTTCCGGCGTCGTCGTGGGCGAGGTTACAGAATGCGAGCCCGTCGAGGGTACGCACCTTTCCGTATGCAAAGCCGATTGCGGAGATAAAGGCATATTCCAGATTTGCTGCGGAGCGGACAACGTTAAAAAAGGTATAAAAGTTCCCTGCGCGCTCGTCGGCGCAACCGTATACGCTACGGGGAAAGACCATACGACCCTGGAAGGAGTTATGACCATAAAGAAAGGAAAACTCCGCGGAATACAGTCAGACGGTATGCTCTGTTCCGGTGCCGAGCTCGGCGTCAACGGCGATATGTTCGACGGAGGCGATTATTGCGGACTGCTTATACTGCCCTCCGATTCTGAAAACGGCGCGGACGTAAAACCTTTGCTCGGACTCGACGATTATATTTTCGATATAGGAGTTACCGCTAACAGACCCGACTGCCAGAGTATTTTGGGAATTGCGCGCGAAGTCGCGGCCGTACTCGGGAAAAATATAAGACTGCCGGATTTTTCGTATAAAGCCGTCAAAGGAAATTACGAAAATATCAAGATTACGAATACGGCGCCCGAACTTTGCCAAAGGTATATAGGACATTACGTGAAAGACGTTAAAATCGCTCCCTCTCCGCTCTGGCTCAGAAAAAAACTAGCGCTTTGCGGACTGCGTTCGATAAATAATATAGTCGACATAACAAATTTCGTACTGCTCGAAATGGGACAGCCTATGCACGCGTTCGATTTAAGAACGCTCGACGGCAGGGAAATAGTCGTGCGCCGAGCGGAAAACGGAGAAAAAATAACCACGCTTGACGGAAACGAATTCGAGCTGAACCGCGAAAACCTCGTTATATGCGATAAAGACAAACCCGTAGCGCTTGCGGGCGTTATGGGCGGACTCGACAGCGAAATTAAAAACGGCACGGACGAAGTTTTATTCGAGGCGGCGAAGTTCGCGCGCGACAATGTGAGAAAGACGGCAAGAGCTCTCGGACAACATTCCGATTCTTCGGCGCTGTTTGAAAAAGGCGTCAACGAATATACAACCGAAAACGCATTGAAACGCGCGCTCAATCTGATTGACGCTTTGAATTGCGGTACCGTAACGGATTTGCATATCGACGTGACGACCGAATACTCGAACCTCGAAGAAAAGAATATGACGGTAAACGTCGGAAAAATCAACTCGCTTTTAGGTATAGAAGTACCCGCAAAAAAAATGCAAAGCATACTTGAAAGTCTTAATTTCAAAGTATCCTCGAACGGCGGAGAGCTGAACCTGACGGTCCCGCGTTACAGGGAAGATATAGACGATTATCCCGATATAGCCGAAGAAATAATAAGGTTATACGGATACGAACATATCAAAGGCACTTTCCTTCCCTACGCTTCGATTACGAACGGCGGATTCAACGACGAGCAAAAGGCCGAAAATAAGCTTAAAAATCTGCTTGCGGGAAAAGGTTTATACGAAATATCTACTTACTCTTTCTATTCTCCGAAAGATTTGGATATGCTCCGCTTCCCAGAAGACAGCGAAGAGAGAAAAGCGATAAAAATTTTAAACCCAATAAGCGAAGATTTATCGATAATGCGCACGACGCTTGCGCCGTCTATGGTTAACGTAATTGTCCGCAATTTAAGACGCGGAAATATGGACGGCTCGTTATTCGAAATCGCTAAAATTTACGTACCGAAAGAACTGCCGATTAAGAATTTCCCCGAGGAAAAACAACATATTTGCATAGGAACGTGGGGACTTCTTCATAACTTTTACAGCATAAAGGGCGTAACGGAAAACATAGCTTCTTCGCTCAATACCAAATTCGGATACGAACGAAGCGAAAAGCCTTTTCTTCACCCCGGCAAAACGGCGAAAATTATTTGCGACGGCGAGGAAATAGGTTATCTGGGCGCTCTCGCGCCTACGGTTTCAAACGAGCTTGCGCTTGACAGACCCGTCTTTATAGCCGAACTCGACTATGAAAAACTTAAAAAACATACCAAACCGTTCAGATACTCTCCTCTTCCGAAATTTACCGAATTCACTCGGGATATTGCGCTTTCGTGCGATGCTCAAACTGCTTGCGCGGATATAGAAAAGGAAATTTATTCGGCTTGTAAATACGTTACAAACGTTAAACTTTTCGACGTGTACGTCGGCGCACAGCTCGGCGCGGGCAAAAAGAGTATGGCTTTCAAATTGACGTTTACTCCCAAAGACGAACCTATCGACAGCAGAATAGACGATTTCGTTAAAAAGATTCTGAATAATCTTAAACGGAATATGAATATAGAACTTAGATAAATACTACCGTAAAACAAGGAAAAGTATAAAATGAAATACTTAACGGACTTTATCGCCGCGCTCTTCGTATTTATTCTGTTTCCTTTGGCGGAAGCTTGCTCGGATAACTCTTCCTCCCGCGTTTCGGGCGGCGAATACGTAAGCAAACGCGTCGGAATCCCGATACCGGACTGCGAAATTCTGTACAGCGAGAATTCGCACGGAGGTTGGCTCGGCGACGGCGAGACGGAAATTATTTTGCAGTTCACAAGCGAAACCGCACAGACGCTGACTGAAAATATCGAGGCGAACGAGCATTGGCGCGAGCTTCCTATGGACCGGTTCGTAGAGCTGATTTTCTACGGCGGAGAATACGAAGACAGACTATTTGCAGCTCCGTTCGACGGTGAAGCGCCCGAAATTCACGAGGGATACTGGTTCGTATATAATAAACAGACGGAAGAATATTCGTTGGATTATGAAACCTACCGAGAAGCTTACTCCCATAACTACTATATTTCGGTTTACGACTCAGCCGAAATGAAACTGTATTTTTACGGCTCCGATTCATAAAAATTTAACCGCCGCGTCTTAAAGACGCGGCGGTTAGACTTTTATTTACCGTTTTTCGGCACAAGCGCGTTCCCTGAACCCGCGAGCGTAGCTTGCAGATACGTATCGGGAATTTTACCCGTTATTACGCTTTCGCATATGAGCACTTCTATTGTCGAAGCAAGATTCGTACTCTTCGACGGCATAATAATAGATATGTCGGAAACGATTTCGAGATAAAGCGAATGCAGAGTCTGATTTATGCCGGCTTCCAAAAACTTTGAAACGAAACGGCATTCCACGTTGCTTATCGGAATTATCTTGATGTTAATCTTTTGTCCGAAACCGGCTAAGGCTTCAATACCCGTTAGCGCGCCTATCGGAACCATTATCCCCTCCGCGCTCATTTTGTTCAGGTTTTCCTGCGACAGGTACGCCGTGTCTCTCGCTATCCTGTTTATTTTAAGACTGTCGGTCGTAATCGACATAACTCCGCCGCCCGCATCGCGCTCTATGGTAATTAAATCTTCGTACCTCAGCGCGTCGTTTAAAGTGTAATAAATAGCGTCGTTGACGGCGACGGTCGTAATAGAACGAATAGTTGCCTCGCTTATCGAAATCAGCACACGCGTAACGTTGCGCTGAAAATAAATCAGCGTGGCAACCGCAAATAGACAAACAAATACGATTAAAATTTTAAAACGTTTGAACTTTCTGTTTATTGCCGCCATACAATATTGTATTGTATGCAGGCACGGTTTATTAACCGTTTGTTTATAATATCGAAACGTCGGGCAAGCGTACGGCTTGCCCGACGTTTTAAATTTAATTGCGTTTCGTCCTCGATTTGAAAATCAAAGCCATAATAAACGCGAATACCACCGCCGCGGTGACTCCCGCGCTCGCCGCCGAGAGCGAACCCGTTACGGCGTAGAAAAATCCCTTTTCAGCGCCTTTCATAGCGCCGCTTGCAAGAAGATATCCGAATCCCGAAATAGGAACGGTTGCACCCGCGCCCGCGAATTCTACCAACGGCTGATATACCCCTATCGCCGTAAGAACTACTCCCGCAAGCATAAAATACACGAGAATTTTGCCCGCCGTCAAATCGGTGAAATTTATTATAATCTGCGCTATCAGGCAAATACCGCCTCCGACGGCAAAAGCCTTTAAGAACGCTAAAAATATTTCCAACATTTCCTGTCCCATAATCAATACTCCAATTCCACCGCGTGGCTTATACAGGGTATGCTTTCGCCCTGACCCGAGGATACGGTCGATAAAAGCGCGCCCGTAGCCGCGAATAAAATACGCTTATAAAGTCCCGAACTCATTTTCGTTAAAACGTAAGAGTTAAGCACCACCGCGGAACAGCCCGCTCCGCTTCCTCCCTGAAATTCGCTTTCGATGACTTTATAAATTATTTCGCCGCAGTCGACGTGACGAGAGGATATGTCGAAACCCTTTTCCCAGGTCAAATCTTTTACTATACGGCTTCCGAGCGCGCCCAAATCGCCCGTTAAAATCATATCGTAATCCGTAGGACGGGTTCCCGTATCTTTCAGATGCTGTATAATCGTAGCCGCCGCCGCGGGAGCCATTGCCGCGCCCATATTATTTACGTCGGTTACGCCGTAATCGCAAACCCTGCCCATAGTCGCACTGGTTATCTTTACTCCGTCGCCGTCCGAGGAGATTACGCAACCTCCCGCACCCGTCACGGTCCACTGAGATTGCGGAGGACGTGTACAACCCAATTCCAACGGATAACGATACTGCCTTTCGGCGGAAGCGAAATGCGAACCCGTAGCCGCTACGGCGCGTTTGACGTAACCCGCGTCTGCCATCATTGCGCCGAGCATCATACTCTCGCTCATAGTCGAACAAGCGTTATAAACTCCGAGGAACGGGAAATTGAATTTTCTTGCGGCGAACGAAGCAGAAATTATCTGATTGAGCAGGTCGCCCGAGAGAAGAACGTCGATATCGTCCTCTTTATAACCGCCCTTTTCGATTGCGAGCGCGATTGCGTTCGCAAGCATTTTACATTCGGCTTTTTCATAAGTCGTTTCACCGTACATATCGTCGTCGAGCGTTATGTCTGCAAATTCTCCTATTACGCCGATTTTCTCTTTAGAACCGCATATCGCCGCATAAGACGTTATGCGCGGAGCGTTTTTAAAAAAAATCGTATTTCCTTTCTTCATTAAATTTTTCATTATATAAAGTAATAAACAAGACCTACGAGTACGCCCGAGAAAACTCCGAATACTATTATCGCGCCCGCGACGGTAAACATCTTCGCAGCCATACCGTAAATCCATCCCTCCGTTTTAAATTCGATAGCCGGCGACGTAACGCTGTTTGCAAAACCCGTAATCGGAACGATTGAACCTGCGCCCGCGTATCTGCCTATTCTGTCGTATACTCCCAATCCCGTAAGAAAACAGCCGAGAAATATCAGAATAACAGACGTTGCGCCGGCAAGCTCGTCGCCCGATAGCCCTGCGTATTCGAGCATAAATCTTATAAACTGCCCTATACAGCAAATCAATCCGCCGACGCCGAAAGCCGCCGCGCAATTTTTAAAATGCTTGGTAGGCGGCTCCTGTGTTTTTACGTAGTTAAGATAATTTTCGTTTACGTTACCTTTAACCTTTCCTGTCATTTTTTATTCCCCCGTCGGCTTTACCGCTTTTTATAAAACTTTCGCGCTCGTCGCGGCGCGACAAATCAAATTCCTTTCTCATTGTCTGTAAATCCTTTCGTTTAAATAAAGCGTTACTCTTTCGGGCATAACGTGCGAAGCTATGCGGTACGCCGAATTTTTAAAACCGCAAGCTTTTACCACGGGAGGCTTGTCCGAAATCAAAAGACCGTAAATATCTTCGGCAACCGCGGCGGGCGGCATACCCCCCTGTTCGATTCTCGCGAGCGCCGATACGGCACGGCTTACGCTCTGTGCGTAAGCTTTGTTCTCGTCGTCAGTATATACTTTTCTTTTGAAAGTAAATCCCGTAGCGGTACCGCCCGGAAGCAAAGCGCTCACTTTTATATTATAGGGTTTAAGTTCGCAGTACGCTTCCCTTGCAAGCATTTCCAAAGCGGCTTTGGAAGCAGAATAAAACGAGTCGTAAATAATAGGCAAATCGCCGCCTATCGAACCTACGAGAATTATTCTGCCTCCCTTCGATTTCATAAAAGGTATCGCCGCCTGTACGGCTTTCAGCGCGCCGAAGAAATTCACGTCGAAAAGATAACGGTAATCGCTTTCCTTCGCATATTCTATCGGCGCGGCCATAGAACAGCCCGCGCAGTATACGAGCGCGTCTATTCCGTTATGCTCGCCTACGTTTTTTATCGCGTCGGTAAAAGTACTGCCCGCGACGACGTCGGCAATAATATTATTCACTTTGTCGATTTTGCAGGGAGTGCGCGATATATTTACGACGTTCCAGCTTTTGCGCGCGAGTCTTGCGCAGGTTTCGCAACCGATACCCGAACTTCCGCCTACAATAACCGCGGTTTTATTGTATTTTTCCATATTCCTATATTGCGGAAAAAAGGAAAAATTTATGCAAAATCATCCGAAAGCTATATCCAGAATCATCATAAGCGCAAAACCCGATATAACGCCTATCGTGGCTTTTATTTTGCCCTGAGAAAAGGATTCCGGTATAAGTTCGGAACAGACGACCGCTATCATTGCGCCTGCCGAAAACGAAAGCGCCCACGGAAGAATTCCGCTCGCGAAAGTGACCGTCAGCGCGCCAATAACTCCCGCGGCTATTTCAACCGCGCCCGAAAGCTGTCCTATAAAAAAACTTTTAAACCTGCCCATACCGTTTGCGCGGAGCGGAAACGCGACGCACATTCCTTCGGGAAAATTCTGTATGCCGATTCCGACGGCAAGCATTATAGCGGCGACTCCCGCCATACCGTTGCCTGCGGCAAGCGCGCCGAACGCAACGCCGATTGCCATTCCCTCGGGTATGTTATGAATAGTGACGGCAATGCACATTACGGCGCAACTGCGCTTTTTTGCATTGTCCGAAAACAGATGGAGTTTGCCTGTGATTATATCGGTGATTATAATCAGCAATCCACCGAGTACAAAACCGCACGTAAGTATCAGAAACGAAAATTTTTCGGCTGTTTCCAAAGCCGGCATAAGCAGCGAGAAAAAGGTCGAAGCAAGCATTATGCCTGCCGCACTGCTCATCATAAACGAAAATGCGGTTTTACCTACGCTTTTACAAAAAAAGACAGGCAGAGCGCCCAACGCCGTCATTATCCAAGTAAACGACGTAGCCAATAGCGTTTGCTGCCAGCCTGATAAGTTATAAAACCATTCCACTAAAATTTCTCCTATGTACCAACCTTAAATAATTGTAATTTTAAAATTACAGTTACTACATATTATGAAATTTTAACGTTAAACTGTTAAAAAAGGAGAGGTTAATTATCCTCTCCTTTTTCTTCCTGTTTTTCTTCTTTATTTTTTCGGAATTTCGATACAAGCCAGTTTTCGAATCTGTCCTGATATTTTAACGATAATAGCACAAGAACAACACACACGGCAAAAATCGCTATCCATACCGGAATTCCCCAGCCGCTGAAAGGAATTACAGTTCCGCTTCCGAGATAGCAATACGCCGCTATAACCAACGGACGGACGACAATAAGCGTAATCAGGAAAAACAGAAAATTCATAGAAGCCATTCCAGCTATCATACACAGAATATCATCGGGAAAAAACGGCAGTATCTGCATAAGCAAAAATATAACTTTTCCCTTTTTGCCGATTACTTTCGAATACTTTTCGACCGATTTTTCTCCGGCTATCCAAACCACTACTCTTTTACCGAAAAATCTGCCTATTGCGTAAGCGGTAACAGAACCCATGATAACGCCGAGCGACGCTAAAAAAGTTGCGGTAAGCGGTCCCCATATAAGACTTCCCGGAATATAACAGACCGCCGCGGGAACAGGCAGTATTACCACCTGCAAAATTTGGAAAATAACGTACATTACCATTCCCCAGCCGCCGGTGTTTTTTATCAGCTCCGCAAGCTTTTGTATTTTCTCTTCGTCTGTCTTATAATCGTTAAGATTTGCGAACCTGCTCACAAGCGCAATCGAAGCCGTAACCGCGAAAGCACAGCAAACGAGCACGAAACCGCTTTTAAACAGCGCGTCCTTTTTGAGTGCAAAAGTTACCGTTCCGAAAATCAAACCGACTCCCGCTATGGAGTAACATATAATTTTAACGGGCACGCTCCAACCGTTCATAAAAAATACCGTCGAAAGTATTATCAAAACGCACATAATAACGTTTACGGCAAACAGAGCGATTTTAAAGCGAAATTTCATTTTACAAAATCAATACGTCTTTACGGCATTATTTTTATAGGTTGTAAACCGTATTTCATAACCGTTGGTTTCCTGCGGTTCGCTTTCGTAAACAAGTTCGAAGGCGGAGTTTTTATCGAGGTTTTCAAAAAACGTATCCGCTCCTCCGACGGCGTTTACCTTCGTTACGAGCACTTCACTGCAATAGGGCAGTAGCGTTTTATACATCATTGCCCCGCCGATTACGAAAACTCTGTCGGGTTCGTATTTTTTTATCTCTTCGAAAAGAGAGTGGAGAGATTTTACGATTATACAATCGTTCCTTTCTTCGCCGTCGGGATAAAGAACTATGTTCGTACGATTTTTAAGCGGTGCGCCGTTAGGGAACGACTTTAAAGTATTCGAACCCATTACGACGACGTTCCCCGTTGTCGTTTCGCGGAAAAATTTCATATCGGCAGGTATGGAAAACATCAACGAATTGTTTTTACCTATACCCCATTCTCTGTCCGCGTGTAAAATTGCTTTCATAAAACTCCTGTTATTCCGCCACGGGAATATCGTATTTTTTATTGTTGTATTTATATTCTTCAAGTTTGAAACTGTCGACCGTGAAATTATAAAAGTTTTTAATGCTCTTATCGATTTCGAGTTTC
>CAJUHC010000019.1 GCA_910586345.1 uncultured Christensenella sp. | reverse complement strand
TTTACAGCTTGCGGAAAAGGCCGCGGTAGCGGGTTTGAAATATATAATCGGCTGTGAGTTTTACGTTACGAAAGATATGAACGATAAATCTTCGAATACGGCGGAACATTTGATTTTGCTTGCAAAGAACAGGAAAGGGTACATAAATCTCGTTCAGCTCGATTCTATGGCGTTTGTAGACGGATTTTATTATAAACCGAAGATTGACTATAAAATTCTCAAAGAACACTCCGACGGGGTTATCTGTCTTTCAGCGTGTCTTGCGGGAGGAATTCCGCGCCGTTTGCTTGCGGGAGATTATGAAGGTGCAAAAGAACTTGCGCTCTATTTGAAAGATATTTTCAAAGACGATTTTTACATAGAAATTCAGGACCATGGCATCGAAGAAGAAAGACGTGTCCTTCCGCTTTTGATAAAGCTGGCAAATGAAATAAACGTCGAGTTGGTTGCAACGAACGACGTTCATTATCTCGGCAAAGAAGACGCCGAGATGCAGGACGTTCTGATGTGTATTCAGATGAAGAAACAGCTTGACGACCCGAAACGAATGAAATTTTCTACGGATGAATTTTATTTTAAGACGGGCGACGAAATGGCCGCGCTCTTTCCCAATCATCCTCAGGCGATAGCGAATACGAGAGTTATAGCCGATAAAGTTACGGAACCTGCGTTCAACCTCAATAAAAAGGGTTATCCCGTAAAAGATAATTCGCTGATTCCGACCTACGCGCCGCCCGACGGGAGCACGGCTGAGCAGTATTTACGCCGTCTTACGAGTGAAGGGTTGGTAAAACGTTACGGAACTCCGACGCAGAGAGAACTCGACAGAGCCGAGTACGAGCTCGGTATAATTTGCGGTATGGGATATGCAGATTATTATCTCGTAGTGTGGGATTTTATAAACTGGTCGAAAGAACAGGGAATCCCCGTCGGACCCGGGCGCGGTTCGGGAGTAAGTTCGATAGTCGCGTATTCGATAGGCATTACTGACGTCGAACCGCTTAAATACGATTTGCTGTTCGAGCGTTTTCTTAATCCCGACAGGGTGTCTATGCCGGATTTCGATATTGACTTTTGTACGGACAGGCGCGAGGAAACGATAGAATACGTAAGGCAAAAGTACGGCGCGGAAAACGTTTGTCAGATTGTAACTTTCGGTACGATGGCGGCAAAAAACTCCGTAAAAGACGTCGGAAGGGTTATGCGCGTTCCGTATTCCGAAACTGACAGACTGACTAAAATTATGGACGGTAAAACGTCGATAGGCGACTTGCTCGGCAGGCGAATCGACGGCGCAAAGAAAAAATTCGACGCGGAAACCGACGTAGATAAAAAATCGGAGCTCGAAGGAAAACTTAACGAGCTTAAAGCGGCGAGAAACGGTGAGTTTTGCGAAATTTACGAAACCGACGAAACTTTGCACCGCGTCATAGATATGGCGCTGAAAATAGAAGGAATGCCGCGCCAGACGGGTATTCACGCTGCGGGCGTAGTTATCTGCCAGAAAAGAATAGCGGATAACGTTCCTCTTTCGAGAAACGGCGAAGACGTAACGACTCAGTTCGTGGCAAAGGAAATCGAATCGCTCGGAATGCTGAAAATGGACTTCCTTGCGCTCGTTACTTTGACCGATATACAAAAATGTATTCAGTATATCAAGGAAGATTTTAAAAGAGAAATCGACTTCGATAAAATAGGATATAATGACGCTGGTGCTTACGCGCTGATTTCCGACGGAGATACGGACGGGGTGTTCCAGCTCGAAGCGGGGGGGATGAAGCGGTTTATGAAACAGCTTAAACCCGACTGTCTCGAAGACCTTATAGCGGGCGTTTCGCTTTACCGTCCCGGTCCTATGAAGTTTATAGACTCGTTCTGCAACAGAAAACACGGCGCCGAGCAGATAGCTTACGACTGCGACGCCGAAGAACAAATTTTAAAAGTTACTTACGGTATTCCTGTTTATCAGGAACAGGTAATGCAGATTTTCCAGTTTCTCGCGGGTTTCTCTCTCGGCGAAGCCGATTTGGTCAGGCGCGCTATGGGTAAAAAAGATAAAAAGACCCTTATGGCGCAGAAAGAGAAGTTTATAAACGGCGGAATAAGCGATATTAACGGAAGCGAAATAAAAGGTTGCGTGAACAACGGTATTCCTGCGGAAGTTGCGAATAAAATTTTCGGAGATATGGAAGGCTTCGCCTCTTACGCGTTCAATAAGTCTCACGCCGCGGCTTATGCGGTTCTCGCATATCAGACGGCTTGGCTGAAAAGATATTACTGTAAAGAATTTATTTGCGCGCTTTTGAACAACCGTCTTAACAAAATAGACGAAATCACAAAATACGTTATTTACTTAAAAGACAAAGGCTACAAAGTTTTTCCGCCAGACATAAATAAAAGTAAAACCGTTTTTACCGTTGAAAACGACGGCGTCCGTTTCGGGCTTTCTGCGTTAAAGGGCGCGGGACAGTCCGTCGTTGATACGATTATCGAAGAAAGAAACAAAAACGGAAAATTCAAAGATTTTCCGGATTTCGTATCGCGTTGTATCAACGTACTCAATTCGCGTCTTGTAGAAGGTTTGATATTTGCAGGTGCTTTTGACGAAATGGGAGTCAGCCGTTCGCGTCTTGCTTTGGTATACGAACAGTTGTGTTCAAGAGCGAAAACTATAAATAAACAGCGTAGCAGCGCGCAGATGAGCTTATTCGGAGATATACTCGAAGAGGAGAAACTCGACGTAACGTATCCCGACGTGCCCGAATACGAACTGAACGAAAAACTTTCCAAAGAAAAGCTGGTTTTAGGCGTATACGTAAGCGGTCATCCGTTCGAGAAATTTATGCACGCGTTTCCCGATTGCACGTTTGATTGTTCTTTCCTCGACGATTACGTCGAAGATGAAGAAGGAAATCGTACTTATAACCGCATTACGGACGGTATGCGTATTACTATGGCAGGCATAATTTCTTCTTTCAGACGTACGATGACGAAACGTACGGGTAATTATATGGCTTTTTTGACCGTGGAAGACGTTTACGGAAGTATGGAATGCGTTTGCTTCCCGGGAGCGTATGAAAAATTGAAAGGCGACATAGCGACCGAGAGAATCGTAAAAGTAAAAGGCAAACTCGACGTCGACGCGGAAAAGGGAATTTCTCTTATAGTGGACGATATTGCCTTTCTCGATTCTTCAAAAATCGGCGAGCCTGCATCCGGTACTTCGGCAAAGCGGGAACAAGCGGTATTGTGGCTTAACGCGGGAAAACTCGACGACGAAACTTTCGATGAATTTATCGGTATGCTATCGAATTACGAGGGTGCCGCCGTCTGTAAGATTGTCAGAGGAGATAAGCGGTATAAACTGCCGGCAGGAGTAAATTATTGCCGCGGACTTTTAGCCGAACTCGGCGCGTTTATTGAAAAGGAAGATATTAAGTTTATAGATAAAAATTAAAAATTTTATTAAAATTGTTGTATTTTCAAAATTACTCTGTTATAATATAATTTAGGAATGATGTAATAATGTTCATTGCGGCGAAAGGGGGCTTAGCGTGAACGGCGTATTCAAGCGGAGGTATTTATGAAGAGAATAGGCTTGTTAACCAGCGGCGGCGACGCTCCCGGTATGAACGCGTGTATAAGAGCGGTAGTACGTACCGCGCTTTATTACGGAATAGAAGTTTACGGAATCGAACGCGGTTATCAGGGGCTTATAGACGACGAAATGGTTTCAATGGAAATGCGTTCGGTTTCGGATATAGTTCAGAGAGGCGGAACAAAACTCAGAACCGCAAGATGTCTGGAAATGCTTACGAAAGCGGGACAGAAAAAAGCCGTTAAAACGCTCGAAGCAAGGGGAATAGAAGGTCTTGTCGTTATCGGCGGCGACGGCTCTTTCAGAGGAGCGAAATGTCTTTCCGAAGATTACGGTATTCCGACGATAGGAATTCCGGGCACTATCGACAACGACCTTGAATATACCGATTATACTCTCGGTTTCGATACGGCTGTTAATACTTGCATAGACGTAATAAACAAATTGCGCGACACTATGACATCGCACGAAAGAATTTCCGTCGTTGAGGTTATGGGCAGGCGTTGCGGAGATATAGCTTTATATGCAGGCATTGCGAGCGGGGCTGAAATAATCGTCGTGCCCGAAGTCGTATTCGACCTCGACGATATAGTAATGAAGATTAACCGTTCGCGCGCGAACGGAAAACATTCCAATATCGTAGTAGTCGCAGAGGGGGTATGTTCTGCCGACGAATTCGCAAAACAGCTGCAGTCGGTTACTACGTATTCCGTCCGTCCTACGTCTATAGGACATATACAGCGCGGAGGTTCCCCGACAATGGCGGACAGAATGCTTGCGGCGCAGTTCGGCAATAAAGCCGTTCGTCTTCTGAACGAAGGAATAGGTAACCGGGTAGTCGGAATACATAAAAACGAAATCATCGACTTGGATATAATAGAAGCTGTAAGTATGAAGAAGAAATTCAATTACGAATTGTATGAAACTCTTCAGATGATTTCAATGTAACAGCGTATAAAGAGCCGCCTGTTAGCCGGCGGCTTTTTTAATGCAATAATATGATAAGGAAGCTGTAAATGATTTTAACCGTTTGTCCCAGTCCCTGTATAGACGTCAATATGGAAGTCGAATCTTTGGGCGTGGGAATGTCGAACAAAATAATAAGCAAAAAGACTTTTTACACGGGCAAAGCTTTAAACGTTGCGGTAGGTCTTGCGAGATTAAAAGCCGACGTTTTCGCAACGGGATTTATGTACGATGAAAACGGAACGCAGTTCGAGCACGAACTGCACCGAGAAGGAGTACCTTACAAGTTCGTTTGGAACAAGGGACGCGTTCGTGAAAATTTTAAAATAATAGACAGAAGGTCTATGCTCACAGAAGTCGACGACGTAAGTCCCGAAGTTTCTTCTGAAAAGCAGGAAGAATTAATTCGTCTCGTATCGCAACTTGCTGTAAAATGCGACGCAATAGTTATTTCGGGAAGCCTTGCGAAAGGAATGAAACCCGATTTCTATTATAAAGTTTTAAAGGCGGTACCCCCGTCGGTTGTGAAAATAGCGGATACGGAAGGCGACAGATTGATTGAAGCGTTAAAATGCGGAGTTAAACTCGTTAAGCCCAATCTCGACGAATTAGAGCGGACTTTAAAAAGAAAAATAGTTTCCAAAACAGATATGTTCGAAGGTTGCCGTGAAATTTTGGATAGAGGCGCGGAATACGTATTGCTTTCTCTCGGTAAACGCGGAGCGGTAATAACGGACGGCGGTAAAAATTATTACTGTAAAAGCGTAAACGTCGCTATGAACTCAACAGTCGGCGCAGGAGACGGAATGGTTGCTGCGGCTACCGACGCGCTGATTAAAGGCGGTTCGATGCAGGACGTACTCCGTTGCGGAGTCGCGGGCGGAACGGCGTCCGTAACGTTGCCTGACAGTATTTCGTTTACAAAAGATAAATACGAGGAAATTCTTTCCTCGCTTACTGTTGAAGAAATTTAATTATAATACTTGAAATTTCCGTATTTTTATATTATAATAAAATAAATTAATTTGGAGAAAAATCTATGTGGGACAGCAACGCGCCCTTGCAGCTTTTAAAATCGATGCCGGAAAAGCTGAGTAAGGAAAATCTTGAAAAAATTCAAATGGTAATAGATGCGGATAAATATAAAAACAGCCTTATAAGCGGATTCGACCTCTGCGGTATGTATGCTCCTTTCTGCCGCGGCTGTAAAAAGACCAGCATCTATCCCTGCGCGCTTGCATACGTCAATATGAAAAAAGCCGAAGGGATGCGTATAGAAATAGACGCTAAACCCGTAACGACTGCGGAAAACAGAATATTTTCGCAACCGCCGGTTGTTCGGAATCCGTCCGAATTATATGAAGCTTCGAAAGAAAGCGCCGAAAAAGAAATAGTCGCGGTTTCGGCGGTTGAAGAAGATTTGCGCTCGGATAACGAAGAGGAAAATATCGTTGAACAAGTTAAGGACGAACAGCCTGTATTACAGGAGCCTGTTGCGGTTGAAGAGCCTGTAAAAACAACCGCAGAAGAGGCTGAGCCGATAATCCAATCTATTCAGAAGCCCGTCAAGCGTAAAATCAGGATAGCGGTTGCGAGAAAAAAGATTTAAACAATAAGATTGCGGGCAAAGCTCTCGAAAGCTTTGCCTTGATTTTTTAAATAACAAATGAAGAAATTTTCAATAAAAATTTATACTGTGGTTTCCGTAATCAGCCTGATATTCTGTTCTGTAATTTTGCCGTCCTGCGAAGATAATTACGGCGCGGGAAACAGCGAAAACGACGTCGGGCATATTCATACTTACGGCGGTTGGACTACGGTAAAAATTCCTGATTGCACCGAAGAAGGAAAACGCGAGCGCGTCTGTATATGCGGAGATAAACAATCAGAAGTTTTAAATTCCGCAGGTCACGATTATATCCGTCACGAAGCCAAAGCGGCGGATTGTTTAAATATCGGTTGGGAAGAATACAGCGGTTGTTCGCGTTGCGAATTTTCCAATTATAAAGAAATACCTGCTCTCGGGCACGAATTCGGAGAGTGGATTATAACTGAAAATCCGTCTTGTACGTATGAAGGTACGGAAACCCGCGTTTGCCTGCGCGACTGTACGTATGCCGAAACAAGAAAAGTAGATAAAATCGGACATATAGAGGGCGAATGGCGGGTTGCCGAAAAACCAGATTGTGAAGCAGAAGGCTTGAAAATTAAGATTTGCGAAACTTGCGCCGCGGAATTAGCAACCGAAGTTATTCCCGCGCTCGGGCACGATTACGGAGAATGGACGCAAACAAATTCTCCGACTTGCGTTGAGAACGGTACCGAAATCCGCGTTTGTTCTAAAGATAAAAACCATTTTGAAACACGATCTGTAAATTCGACCGGACACAGTTATAAACTGTGTTTTGACGAGGAAACGCACAGAGAAGTATGCGAAGTCTGCGGTGAAACTGCAACCGCCTTTCCGCACGAATGGAGCGGAAACGTCTGTTCGGTTTGCGGTTATGAAAGAATAATCGAAAACGAGCTCGAATTTTTATCTAACGACGGAGTGTCGTATACAGTCGTCGGAATCGGCTCTTTAACCGATACCGAAATAATTATTCCGTCGGATTACAGAGGACTTCCCGTTACGGTTATTGCACCGCAAGCGTTTAAAGGTTGTAGTTTTATTAAGAAAATAACCGTTCCCGAATCAGTGACGGAAATAGGGGCAAGAGCGTTCGACGGTTGCGAGCTTGAAGGAGTCGATTTCGTTAATACCGACGGTTGGGAGTTATTTATGAACGGCGTTTATAAAGGCGCGGTACCTAAAAAAATTTTAACTGATTCGGTTTCGGCGTATAAAGCTTTGAACAGCTATTGCGAATATACTTGGAAGCGTACCGAAATTTAAAAACCCTGATTTAATTTGTAACATAAATATAATTGTGATATAATGAATTTATATCGCATTTCAGCGGAACTTACGGTGAAAAGATGCGGAAGATTTTATTTGCTAAACTTAAAGAATCTGTAATATCGGTACTGCCCGTTACGGCTATCGTACTTATTTTAATGCCGATTTTCGGTTTCGAAGTAAGGGAAATAGTAACGTTCGCGGTATGCGCGGTATTTCTTATTCTGGGAATAAGTTTATTTAATCTCGGCGCGGATTTGGCGATGACGCCTATGGGCGAACACGTCGGAACTGGATTAACAAAATCGAAAAAACTTACGATACTTTTATCGGTATGTTTTATTTTGGGTGTACTTGTAACTATCGCCGAACCAGATTTGACCGTTCTTGCAAAACAGATTAGCGAAAACAATATATGGATAATAATAATTCCCGTCGGAATAGGGGTGGGATTGTTTTTGGTAATCGCCGTTGCAAAAATAGTTTTCCATATTAATTTATCCGCGCTTTTAATGTTTTTTTATCTTATGATGTTTGCCGTAAGCGCGATAATGATTGACAGCGGTTTGGTAGATTTCGTTCCGCTTTCGTTTGATTCGGGCGGAGTGACTACGGGCCCCATAACGGTTCCGTTTATAATGGCGCTCGGTTTCGGTATTTCGTCGACCATAGGCGGACGCGATGCGAACGAAAACAGTTTCGGACTTATCGCCCTATGCTCTATAGGACCTATGATTGCCGTAATGATACTGTTTTTATTTACGGGAAACAACGTCGAACCCGAAGTTTATCCGACGGTCGGCGAAAGTCTTGCAAAGTTCGGTGAAATAGTTCTCGATAACTTGGCGAGCGTCGCGTTGGCTCTCGGTCTTATCGTTGCGTTCTTCTTTATTTTGCAATTTACTATACTCAAACTTCCCAAGACGAGATTGATACAGATAGGAATAGGTATCGCGTACACGTTCGTAGGACTGATTATTTTTCTTGTAGCGGTGACGGTAGGATTTTTGCCTATAGGATATAAACTCGGTCAAAAACTTTCGGAGTTTAACGAAATTTTTCTCGTTGTTTTCGGCTTCGTCATCGGTATGGTGGTTGTCCTCGCCGAACCTGCGGTGCACGTTCTCAATAAACAGGTTGAAGAAGTTACGGGCGGCGGCGTAAAGAAGCTGGAAATGCTTATCGCGCTCTCCGTCGCAGTCGGAATTTCCATCGGATTGTCGATGATACGTATGCTGTTCGGTTTCTCGATATTGTATTATCTTATTCCGGGTTATCTTATATCTCTCGGGCTTTCGTTTTTCGTTCCGAAGATATATACCGCAATCGCGTTCGATTCCGGCGGAGTTGCAAGCGGACCGCTTACTTCGAGTTTTATTCTTCCGCTTGTGGTAGGAGCTTGCGGAGCAATCGGAGGAAATATCCTTACCGATGCGTTCGGCGTTGTCGCAATGGTTGCAATGACGCCTCTGATAACGATACAGATTCTCGGTTTCAAAGCCGTTATGACGGCAAAAGTCAGGACAAAACTCGCTATGAAGCGAATTCTTTCCGCCGATGACGAACAAATTATTTATTTTAAATAGGAGAACGGGATGACTGATAAAATCAATGCAGTGCGCGGAAGACGAAAATCGAAAACGGTTTCGGAAAAAAAGGATAAAGTTTCCGCCAATAAATCGAGTCCCAATACGGTAACTTCTAATAAACTTGAACTGCTTGTGACGATAGTAAATAAAAAAAAGGCGGAGTTTTATACCGACCTGTTGCAGTCGTTCGACGTAAATATGCAGGTGACTGCGTTCGGGCGCGGAACCGCAGACGCGAAAATGCTCGTCTACCTCGGTCTTGCCGATTCGGAAAAAGCCGTGATTTTCAGCGTTATCCAGCAGAATATGCTCGGCAATGCTTTAAGTATGCTCGAATATAAGTTCAAGACTATAAAAGACGGCAAAGGCGTGGCTTTTTCGGTGCCGCTTACAAGCGTGATAGGTACGCTTATTTTCAGATTTTTAAGCAATAACAGAATGTCGGTCAAGGAGGAAAAATAAATGAATTACGAAGTCGTCGTATGTATTGTCAACGCGGGTTATTCCGACCTGGTTATGGAAGCGGCGAGAGATGTCGGCGCAAGGGGCGGTACGGTTATTCACGCAAAGGGTACCGCGAATAAAGAAGCGGAACAGTATTTTAAAATAACGATTCAGCCAGATAAAGAGATGGTTTTAATTCTCGTTCCCGAGGATATTAAAGACAATGTTCTGCACTCGATTTATAAGACGGCGGGCTTAAAATCCGAAGGGCAGGGAATTGCTTTCTCGATGGCAGTCGACCACGTTGTAGGCTTGTCGTCAAGTATACCTGCCGATACGGAAAAAACGAAGGAAGAGAATTCAGAAAGTGGAAAAGATAACTAAGGCGAATTATAATTGATTTATAGAAACCGCGCCGTAACGCAAGAATGAAAAAATAAAAACCGAGGAGTAATTATAAGTCCTCGGTTTTATTGTTTTGAAAACTATCAATCGTTCAGTTGATTTTGATTTGCGCCGCGCCGGCTATGGGTTTTAAAGTGAATATCTTTTTTCCGTTTTCTTCCGCGTTTTTAAAAATGGAGCTTGGATTGCTGTAACCGTATAATTTTGCATTAAAATCATTTTCTTTGCGGTAAATCTCATTCATTAAAGCGGCGAAGTGCATCCAGCCGTCTATACCTGAATTGTTATTTATTATGTCTTTGGTTGTTTTTATTAAATCAGATAATTTTTTATCCGTCTTTGCTCGCGCGGAAGAAATTTTATCATAATTCGATTTTTCCCGTTTTTTAGCTTTTAACAAATCGTCTATTGCAATAAAACGGTCGCAAGCGTTTCTGAACGAAGTGGGGGTTTTCTGTTCTCCGGCTCCTATGACCGCTAAATTATCGTTTCTGAACCGCATTGCCAGATTAGTGAAATCGCTGTCGCTCGTTGCGATACAGAAACAATTTACCTTGCCTTGATACAAAATATCCATTGCGTCTATTATCATTTTAGAGTCCGTAGCGTTCTTGCCTTTCGAAAACGCAACTTGCTGTATTTGTTCTATAGAATAATCTAAAAGAACTTGTTTCCAGCCGTTGGCTTGCGGATTGGTAAAATCTCCGTAAAGCCGTCTGTAAGTAACTTTGCCGTACTGGCTTAACTCGTCTAATATAATAGAAAAGTAATCGCTCGAAATATTTTCCGAATCTATAAGCAATGCGATTATTCTATCTTTAATTTCCATTTGAAATTCCTTTTACGTTTGATAATATTATTTTAACATATAATTAAAAAAATTACAAGTCAGTTTGAAGGGAAGAACAGCAGTGTGTTTTTTAACCGCATTTTAAAAGGACGTTACGTAAAATCAATTATGCGTATTTTAAAAATTCTTTTTATATAAATACAAAAAAGCCTAAACACAACGCTTTAAAAGCGGTTCGGTTTAGGCTTTTATTGGTTGAGGTGACGGGACTTGAACCCACGACCTTCTGGTCCCTAACCAGACGCGCTACCAAACTGCGCTACACCTCAATTTGTAACAAACAATATTATTATACTTAAAATAATTTAAAATGCAAACTGTTTTGAGGTGTTTTGAGCTTTTTTTTAAAAACAAATTTATTTTTGCAGTTTACTTTGTCTAGTGCGTATGATATAATATATATATGACTTTAACTTGGCTGCTTGCTTTCGAGATTTTTTTAATAGGGGTGTCGCTTGCAATGGATTCTTTTGCGGTTTCTATAACCGACGGACTTTGCTATCGTAACCTCAATAAAGTAAAGGGAGCCTTTATTCCCGTCACGTTCGCTGTATTTCAGGCGGTAATGCCTCTTGTCGGTTTTTTCGCGGCTTACGGGCTCGGTCAGGCTTTTAAAGAAGTCTTCGACAAATTCGACCATTGGATAGCGTTCACTTTACTTTTGATTATAGGCGGTAAAATGATTTTCGACGCTATTAAAGAGTTTCGTTCGCCCGCGGACGAAGTTAAAGAAAAGAAATTTTCTTTTGCGGAAGTTTTGCTGCAAGGCGTTGCAACGAGTATCGACGCGTTATTCATAGGAGTTTCGTTCGCCGCTACCGACGGTCTTAAAGACAGTATACCGAACGTGCTTATAAGCGTACTGATAATAGGTTGCACGACTTTAATAATTTCTTTGGCAGGTATAATAATAGGCGTTAAAGTCGGCGACGTTTTGAAAAAGAAAGCCGGAATAACCGAAATTATCGGAGGGCTTGTTCTTATAGGTATAGGTATTAAAATTCTCGTCGGAGGACTGCTTTAATTTCTCTTATTATGCAATCGTTTCCGCACTTTACGGTACTTGCCGCAAGTGCGGTTTTTAATTTACCGTCGTTTAAGAGTCTGAGTATATTTTCTTTTAAAGTTTGCGGCGTCAATTGTTTTTCTCTTAAAACACGGCATAGTCCGATATTTAAAAAGTATTCGGCGTTTTTTACTTGGTCGCCGCGGCTTCTCGAATTTTCAAGCGGAATAAAAAGAGCAGGTATTTTAAGCGCGATAAGTTCGTTTGCCGAATTAGAACCGCATCTCGCAACCGCAGCGTCGGCGCAGGCGTAAACAAGTCCCATATCTTCGGCGAATTCTATTTGCTTATATCCTTGAATATTTGTTTCTATTTTATTTCCTTTACCGCAAACGTGCAAAACGTTAATCGAATTGCATAATCCGAATACGATTTTTCTTAAATTTTCATTAATAATTTTGGAACCGCTGCCTCCGCCGAACACTATTAAAGTCGGACGGTTTTCAAGTTCGAAAGTTTGTAACGCTTCGTTTCTGTTGCGGTTGAAAAGACGCGCTCTCATAGGAGTACCCGTATATACGCCGTTTTTAAATTTTTCGGCGGCGGAGGGGAAAGCCGTTAAAATTTTTTCGCATTTTTTCGCAATAAGTTTGTTCGCGAGCCCGACGCTTAAATCGGATTCGTGCGTGATAACAGGAATACCGCGTTTGTTTGCGGCGAACGCAGGCGGTATACAGACGTAACCGCCCTTGCAGAAAAGTAAATCAGGTTTCACTTTATCTAAAATTTTGCCCGCGTCTTTAATGCTTTTTATTAATTTGAACGGAATAGATAAATTTTGCAGAATTTTTCCGCGTACAAGTTTAACTGCGCCGAATTCGTAAAATTCCACGCCGTTCGCGTAGCAGATATTTTTTTCTATTGCGTCCGTGCCGGCGTAACTTATAGAATACTCGTCTTTCAATTGTTCGATAACGGCAATATTGGGAATTACGTGACCCGCGCTTCCGCCGCCGCAAAACATAATTTTTTTCATAATTTTAATATACTTTTTATTGCCTTGAAATATGAAAAACAAACGGCGCATAACGATTATTTATTATCAGAAGTTGACATAATATAAAAAGAGTAGTAAAATAAATTTATGGAATCAAAATACATTGTCGCGATAGTGGCGTTAAGCATATTTTTAATAATGTTTTTGATATTCTTCGTTCTGTTGGCGCGCAGACGCAAAACGGAAGCGAAGTTGCAGGCTTGGCTTCACGAGGTGTATTCGGATAAGAATCTAATCAGACTCGATTACGAAACCTCGGGAGGGGACGAATCCGTGCAGTCTGCGGAACGCGGTATAAGGTATGCGGAAGATTTAGTCTCTACGGAAGAAAAAGAACCGAACGACGAAGTTCAGCTTAAAATCGAAGAAGCTTTTTCTAAGATTGAATCAGAGGGAATAGAAGAAATTACGGGTAATTATAATCCTCAGCAATGAAAGAGCGCACGGCTTAGCCGTGCGCGTATTTATTTTGTTTTGAATTTCATTATCAGCTGTTTTTCGCCTATCGTTTTCGTTACGGTAAATTTACCGTTTTCGACAATTGTCGACTCGCGAAATCTGTATCCGTATATTCCTATATCGGCGGTCAGTTCGCGCGTTTCTAAGTTAAAAATATAATTGCTTTTAATTTTGCTTTTTTTACCATCTTTCGGTTTATATATTAACTGCATTTCTTCTTTGTCGACGAGCACTATTTCGATGTATTCAAACTTATCCAATAAATTTTCTCCGCCCAAAGTGGCTTCCGTGCACTCGTAATGCGCTATATAGGGTCTTGTTATCGACTTTAACGAACCGGCTTCGCGCGCGTCGCAAGCGGACAGAATCAATAAAAACATAGAACAGAATACGGTAAGAAACATTAATTTTCTTTTCATAATAATGATTTTGAGCAATATTATAAAAAATAAACCTCCGCGGACCGCGGAGGTTTATCTTTTGTGCGATTAATTTTTTTAAGCTTTTCCGATACTTCCGAAAATTTCCATTTTTTCTTTGACAGTATCTTTGATTGCCTGAGCCCCGGGAGCGAGTAATTTTCTGGGGTCGAAACCCTTTCCCGAAAGGTCTTTTCCGTCTTCGATGTATTTTCTCGTAGCCTCCTGAAACGCAAGCTGACATTCTGTGTTTACGTTGATTTTAGCTACGCCGAGCGAAATAGCTTTCTTAATCATTTCGGTGGGAATACCCGTGCCTCCGTGGAGTACGAGGGGGGTATCGCCTGTCTTTTTCTTGATTTCTTCGAGGACGTCGAAACGCAGTCCCTGCCAATTATCGGGATATTTGCCGTGAATATTTCCTATTCCCGCGGCGAGAATGGTAACTCCCAAATCCGCTATTTTTTTACATTCGTCGGGGTCGGCGCATTCGCCGAGACCGACGACACCGTCTTCTTCGCCGCCGATTGAGCCGACTTCGGCTTCAAGACTCAAACCTTTTTTAGCGCAGACTTCTACTAATTCTTTCGTTTTCGCTACGTTTTCTTCGATAGGGAAGTGGGAACCGTCGAACATTATGGACGAAAAGCCCGCTTCGATGCATTTATAGCATCCTTCGTAAGAACCGTGGTCGAGGTGAAGCGCGACGGGAACAGTGATGTTCATTTCTTCAATCATTGCTTTAACCATAGCTGTAACCGTCTTGAATCCGGTCATATATTTGCCGGCACCTTCCGATACGCCGAGAATAACCGGAGACTTAAGCTCCTGTGCGGTTTGTAAAATGGATTTTGTCCATTCTAAATTGTTTATGTTAAACTGTCCGACGGCGTATTTACCGTCCCTTGCTTTTTCAAGCATTTCTTTTGCCGAAACTAATGCCATAAAGACCTCCGAACGTTAATAATTTTTTTATAAATCAAGTATAATTCATTGCCGCGTAAAATTCAAGTCAATTTACGAAAATATTTAAAAAATTAGCGTTAAAATACTTTTCAAAGCCGTAAAATAAGCGTATAATAAAAAATGTTGAATAAGTATTTAATTATCGGTTTAACTTTTTTTAAATACAGGTATTGACTTAGCTGTAAGAATTTGTTATACTTGTTCACGGTAAATTCAAAAATAAAAATTCGGAGGAATTTAACTTATGGCAAATGTAAAAGTAGCTATCAACGGTTTCGGTCGTATCGGACGTCTTGCGTTCAGACAGATGTTTGACGCGGCGGGTTATGAAATTGTGGCTATCAACGACCTGACAAGCCCTAAAATGCTTGCTCACCTTTTGAAGTACGATTCAGCTCAGGGCAGATATAAGTACGCCGAGTCGGTTGTAGCGGGAGAGGACAGCATAACGGTTAACGGTAAAACGATTAAGATTTATGCGGAAAAAGACGCGGCTAATCTTCCTTGGAAAGCTCACGACGTAGATGTAGTTCTCGAATGTACCGGTTTCTACTGCTCGAAGGATAAGGCTTCCGCTCATATCGCTGCCGGCGCAAAGAAATGCGTTATTTCCGCACCCGCGGGCAACGACCTTCCTACGGTAGTTTACAGCGTAAACGAAAAGACGCTTAAAGCGAGCGATACCGTAATTTCGGCTGCAAGCTGTACTACTAACTGCCTTGCTCCTATGGCTGACGCTCTTAACAAACTCTGCAAAATCAAGAAAGGTTATATGACTACTATCCACGCTTATACGGGCGACCAGATGGTTCTCGACGGACCTCACAGAAAGGGCGATTTAAGAAGAGCGAGAGCTGCCGCAGTTAACATCGTTCCCAATTCCACGGGCGCGGCAAAAGCTATCGGACTTGTTATTCCCGAGCTTAACGGAGTTCTCGACGGCTGTGCACAGCGCGTACCCGTACCTACCGGTTCGCTTACTCAGCTTATCGCTGTTTGCGAAGGCGAGCTTGACGCAAAAGCAGTCAATCAGGCTATGAAAGAAGCTTCTTCCGCATCGTACGGTTATACCGAGGAAGAAATCGTTTCCAGCGACGTTGTCGGTATGGCTTACGGCTCGTTGTTCGATGCAACGCAGACCAAATGTATGCCTCTCGGCGACGGCACGACTCTTGTAAAAGTAGTATCGTGGTACGATAACGAGAATTCTTATACTTCTCAGATGGTAAGAACTATCAAGTACTTCGCTGAATTAAAGTAATTCAATAAAGTTATATAAAAAAGGCTGTCTTTCAAACGAAAGACAGCCTTTTTAAATTGCCTGTTAAACGTTAAAACGGAAGAGTACGACGTCGCCGTCTTTTATGACGTAATCTTTGCCCTCGGAACGTACTTTGCCTTTTTCGCGGGCGCCGACGTAACCTCCGCATTCCAAAAGGGTTTGCCATTCCGTGACCTCGGCGCGTATAAAGCCTTTTTCAAAATCGCTGTGAATTTTTCCTGCGGCTTGCGGCGCTTTTGTTCCTTTAACGATAGTCCAGGCGCGGGTTTCTTTTTCGCCTGCGGTAAGGTAGGAGATAAGTCCTAAAAGTTCGTAACTTTTTTTGATAAGTCTGTTTAAACCGCTTTCCGAAAGTCCTAATTCTTCCAAAAACATACTCATCTCTTCGGCGGGCATAGACGAAAGTTCTTCTTCGGTCTTAGCGCAGATAACGAGAACTTCGCTTCCTTCCCGAGCCGCATAATCCTTAACGGCGCATACGAGCGGAATTTCGTTTTCGGGTTTGCCCATATCGAATTCAGAAATATTCGCCGCATAAATTACAGGCTTATTCGTAAGGAGATAGAGGTTATCGATTATAAGTTTTTCTTCATCGGTACACTCGAAAAGTCTTGCGGGCTTTTCTACGCTTAAAAATTTTTCAAGTCTTTCAAGTAACGCGAATTCTGCTGCGGCTTCTTTATTCGCTCCGCCGCGGGCGGAACTCTTGATTCTGTCCGCGCGTTTGGCGACGGCTTCTATATCCGACAGAATAAGTTCGAGTGTTATAGTCTGAATATCGGCGATAGGGTCGATTCTGTTGCTGACGTGAGTGATGTTTTCGTTTTCGAAACACCGCACTACGTGAACGATAGCGTCGCATTCTCTGACGTGAGATAAAAATTTATTGCCCAAACCTTCGCCTTTTGAGGCGCCTTTTACAAGACCGGCAATATCTACGAATTCCACTATTGCGGGAGTAACTTTTTTACTGCTGTAAAGTTCGGCGAGTTTGTCGAGCCGTTCGTCGGGAACGGCTACGACACCGACGTTTGGTTCTATTGTGCAAAACGGGTAATTAGCCGCTTCTGCGCCTGCGTGGGTAATCGCGTTAAAAAGCGTTGACTTTCCTACGTTCGGAAGTCCGACGACACCTAATTTCATTTTAAAAATTCCTTAATAATTAATTTAAATAAATTATAATATAATCGTCAAAAATAATCAAAACAAATGTGCGGTAAAGTTGCTAAAATTTTGCTTATATGTTAAAATTATTTCAAATTATTCAAGGGAAATAATATGGACTACAAAAAGCATATTGCAGAAAGAATTAATATATACGGAGTGGACGCTGACGAGATATATTCGTCTATCGCGCTTCCGCCTAATTCCGAAATGGGGGATTACGCGCTTCCGTGCTTTAAATTCGCTAAGATTTTAAGACAGAGCCCCGTATCAATTGCGGAAAAACTTAGAGAAGCTTATAAAACGGACGAAAAGATAAGCGAGGTTTCCGCTGTCAACGGCTATCTTAATTTCAAAGTAAATAAAGCGGGTCTTGCCTATGACGTTTTAAATTGTATTTTAAGTACGGGGGAAAAATACGGTTCTTCCGATACTGGTAAAGGAAAGACTGTTTGCATAGATTATTCTTCGGTCAATATCGCCAAGCCTTTTCATATCGGGCATCTTTCAACGACCGTTATAGGCGGAGCGCTTTATAAACTTTATAAATTTCTCGGTTATAACGTAGTGGGAATTAACCACCTCGGCGATTACGGCACCCAATTCGGAAAACTTATAAGCGCTTATAAACGCTGGGGCGATAAAGACGAAGTTGAAAAAGGCGGAATTCACGCGATAAACGATTTGTACGTCAGATTCAATACCGAAGCCGATGAAGAAATGGAAAACGAAGCCCGCGAATATTTCAGACTTATAGAGAACGGCGACAGGGAAGCAAACGAAATTTTCGAGTGGTTTAAATCGCTGACGCTTAAATACGTACAGGGTATTTACTGCAAGCTCGGCGTACAGTTCGACAGTTATGCGGGAGAACGGTTTTATACCGATAAAATGCAACCCGTAATAGACGAACTGCGCGCAAAAAATCTTCTTAGAGAGAGCGAGGGCGCGCAAATCGTCGACCTTGAAAAATATTCTATGCCTCCTTGCCTTATACTTCGCTCAGACGGTGCTTCTTTATACGCTACGCGCGATTTAGCGGCTGCCGAATACCGTAAAGCGACTTATGATTTCGACAAATGTCTTTACGTTGTAGCGTATCAGCAGAATCTGCATTTCAAGCAGGTTTTCAAAGTTTTGGAGCTTATGGGGAAAGAGTGGGCAAAGGACCTTGTTCACGTTGCTTACGGAATGGTTTCTTTGGAAGACGGAGCAATGTCAACCAGAAAAGGCAAAGTCGTATGGCTCGAAGACGTAATAAATAAATGCGTTGAAAAAGCCTATACCGTTATTGAAGAAAAGAATCCCGAACTTGAAAACAAAAACGAAATTGCCGAGAAAGTCGGCGTCGGCGCTGTTATATTCGGTGCGTTGTATAACAATAAAATTAAAGACATAGTCTTTTCATACGATAAAGTTTTGAGTTTCGAGGGAGAAACGAGCGTTTACGTCCAGTACACGTGCGCGAGAGCAAATTCCGTGCTTTTAAAAAGCGGTGAGCTTTCGGCTGTTCCGGAAAATTACGAACCGAACGCGCAGGAGTTCGAAGTGGTAAAACAGCTTGCCGTATTCCCTGAAATTTTAGAAGAAGCGGCGGAGAAATTCGAACCGTCGTATATAGCGCGCTACGCCGTCGACCTTGCGCAGAAATATAATAAATTCTATATCGAATGCAAGATTCTTTCTGAGACCGGCGGCAAAAAGGCATTCAGGCTCGCGTTAACAAAAGTGACCCTGCAAACGCTTAAAAATTCGTTGAAAATACTCGGAATCGGCGTTCCGGATAAAATGTAATTATGATTAAAGCAGTCATTTTCGACCTCGACGGGACGCTTCTTAATACGCTTGAAGATATTCATTGCGTACTTAACGAGAGTTTATCGGAATTCGGTTTGGCTCAAGTAACTTTAAGTCAGACTAAAAGTTACGTGGGCAACGGCGCCGCACGGCTTATAGAGCTTGCCGCGGGAGAAAAGAAAGACGAAATATTCGATAAACTTTACTCTTATTATTCCGAAAGGTTCGCAGAATGCGGAAACGAGCATACGAAACTTTACGACGGTGAGGAGCAGGTATTGAACGCGCTTAAAAAAGCGGGTATCAGTTTAGCGATAGTTACCAATAAACCTCAGCGCGCCGCCGAGAACGTTTACGGAAAATTTTTGTCGGAATTCGGTTTTTGCAAGGTGCTCGGGCAGACGGCGGAACGTCCGTTAAAACCGAATCCATCGTCGGTTCTGACGATAATCGAAGAATTGAATATAAAAAAAGAAGAATGTATTTTTGTCGGCGACGGCGAAGCGGACGTACTTACCGCCAAAGCGGCGGAAATAAAATGCATTTCCGTGCTTTGGGGTTTTCGCACTAAAAAGCAACTCGAAGCTGTCGGCGCGGAGCATTTTGCGGAAAAATACAGCGAAATATTGTCTTTTATCGATAAATAAGTATTTATAAAAATTTTTATAAAAAATATTGATATTTGAGATAGATTATGATATAATCTCATTACTGAAATTTAAATAAACAGGAGTAATAAAATTATGAAAAGATGTTTAGTATGCGGTGAAATCGTTGCGGACGACGTAGATGTTTGCCCCGTTTGCAAAGCTACGAAATTTGAGGCTGTAAGCGCGGAAAAAACTTTATACGCTTGCGAACATGGCGTGGGCGACGGACAAGTCGAAGATAAGGAAATAATGGAAGGACTTCACGCTAATTTTACGGGCGAATGCACCGAAGTCGGAATGTACCTTGCTATGGCGAGAGTTGCAGAGCGCGAAGGCTATCCCGAAATTGCAGAAGCTTATAAGCGTTACGCTTATGAAGAGGCAGAACATGCTGCAAAATTTGCAGAACTTATCGGCGAAGTAGTAACGTCTTCCACTAAGAAGAACCTCGAACTTCGCGCGGCAGCTGAGGCAGGCGCTTGCGAGGGTAAACTTGCAATAGCTAAACGCGCTAAACAGCTCGGTTACGACGCTATTCACGATACCGTTCACGAAATGGCAAAGGACGAAGCAAGACACGGCGCAGGCTTTGCGGGTATGCTTAAAAGATATTTCGGCAAATAAATTTAAGTTTTTCAGCTTAAATTTGATACAAAAGATAAAAAAAGAGCAGTCAAGCGACTGTTCTTTTTTTGTGCTATTTTAATTTTGTTTATATAAAACTCATATTTCTTTTTTTACATTATTTTCAATTATTGACTTTTAAGGTGTGCTATGGTAGAATAATTATGCGACATAACTTCATATTAAAGATACACGGCGTACAATGCGAAATTTGTACCGCTATATTTTCCGTGTATCGTGAAGTTGTGTCGCAGCAATTAAGGCGGCTACATTTTCGGGGTGTGCCTCTTAATTGAGGCGCACTTTTTTATTTTATATGTTTATCGATAAACTCACGCACAGACTATTTTTATTACTGCTCATATTTTAAAAATACAATTGCAAAAAATTTATTTATGTGATATATTTATTTTAATATACGGATGATTACTATGAGTGATTTCGGGACAAAACTTAAAGAATTACGCAAGAGTGCAGGGCTTACCCAGCAACAGCTTTCAGATAAACTGAATATACACGAGCGGACGGTTTCAAAGTGGGAACGCTGTGTTTGCGAACCTGATTTTGCTATTTACGGTGCAATCTCGGAAGTCCTTTCCGTTAGTTTGGAAGAACTTTGGGGCTTATCGGCGCCGGCAGAAAAAATCAACGGTATTTTCAGTATGGAAAAGACGGGTGAGGCGATTTCTTTTCAAAGAAAACGTTTAGGAGAAAGTCAGCAAAATCTTGCGTCGGTTTTAAATGTTTCGGCAGATACGGTATCGAAATGGGAACGCGGTTTGGTCTGTCCTGATAAAGATACTTTTTTAAAACTCTCTGAACATTTTAATATTCAGCCTTCAAAATTTTATTATGCTCAAACGTCTCAAACAGTTTCTGCGCACGAAAAAGTTAAAAGCCGTAAAAATAACCGTCTGATTATTTTATTAACGTCTTTCGCCGTCTTAGCGGTAATTATTTCAATCGTTTTGCCGGTTTGTTTTTTATCGCTGAATGATAAAGACCATCCGCCTGTTGACGCAGTATGTGAACATCATTATGTCGCATCTGTGACTTCTCCTACTTGTTCAATGCAAGGTTTTACCGATTATACCTGTTCGGAATGCGGAGATAATTATAAAGATGATTATACGGCTAAACTTGCACATACCGCAGGAGAATGGCTAATAGAAAGAGAAGCGACTTGTTCTTTAGAGGGAAAACGTCATAAAGATTGTTTAATATGCGGAGAGGAGTTGCAAACAGAGAGCTTGCCAAAACTTTCACATACACTCGGGGATTGGATTGTGGATAGGGAAGCGACTTGTGCCTTATATGGAGTACGGCATAAAGAGTGTTTGGTCTGCGGAGAAGATGCGCAGACAGAGAGCTTGCCAAAACTTTCACATACACTCGGGGATTGGATTGTAGACCGTGCGCCGACTTGCGCATTAGATGGAAAAAAGCATAAAGAGTGTTTAGTTTGTTTAGGAAAAGTACAGACCGAAAATATACCTTCTCTTCCGCATACGGAGAGTGAATGGATAACGGATAAAGAATCGACTTGTTCGGTAGAAGGGGCTCGTCATAAAGAATGTTCGGTGTGTAAAAAAATACTGCGAAAAGATTACCTGCCTTTTTTAGAGCATACAAATAAAATTACAATCACAGAACCGACATGTTCTCAAATGGGATGTACTACAAAGACTTGTGTAGTTTGCGGTGAATGGCAAAGCTTTGATTTTATACAAACACTTCCTCATACGACGGGTGAATGGATAATAGACAGAGAGCCGACTTGTTTTTTGGAAGGACTCCGTCATAAAGAGTGTTTGGTCTGTGGTGAAACAGCTCAATGGGGAGGAATAGATAAAATACCGCACGATTATAAAAAAGAAATTATTTACGTTGACGGCTCGGAAAGCGGGTACACTTTGTATACTTGTAGGTATTGCGGAGATAATTATAAAGATGACTACTTTCAGTATGAAACCGATTTTGTATATTATGATTTTAAGAAAAGACGGTATAAAATAATATAATAATTAAATTAAAACCGCCTTCGGCATTAGCCGAAGGCGGTTTTGATTTAATAGTAACCGAAATTTTCCATAGCTCTAAGCCTGTTTTTCCGCCGAATGGACATTTCGGCTTAACTAAATTGTATCAGAATATGCTACACTTTAAGCAGTTGCAACGGGGCAAATGCCTGAAAATAACCAAGGAGATTAAAGTACTTTATGAAAATGAAACCAAATGAAAAAGAGTTATATTCTTTTAAGCATATACGATAAACTTAAAGCAGGAAAATATTTGGAAATTAACGAGTGTTGCGGTGAGTTCGGTATTTCAGTTCCGACTTTCCGCAGATACTTGTCGTTTCTACGCGATTATTTTTGCGAAAATTTTTCACAGGAAATAATTTACGACGCCGAAAATAAAAAATATATACTTAAATAAAATTTATTCATTATCAATATCTGATACACCCGTAAGCTAAAATATATGTAAAATAATCTTTTGAGAGGTGTATTATGTGAAAGTTGCTTGTTGACATATATTTATAAATACATTATTATTTAGTTTTTAAATAAACGGAAAAGGAGAAAATTAAAAATGAAAAAAAATTTTATAAAAACATTTGTACTTGCTATTGCTTGTGTTTGCGTCACCGTAATGTTTGCGGGGTGTAGTAAAACTGCGAAATTGGAGATTTATACGGGCAATGTAGAATTATTAAATACTTCGGTAGAGTTGATACTGGACAAAAATAATATGTGCACTTTTACATCTGAAAACGGCGCTTTAATGCTTGGCGGAAAATATGAGCAGGAAGGCGATAATTATACTTTTAGAAGATTGGACGGTAAAGAAATTGCAACGGCAACTTTAAAAGATGATGTGCTTACATTGGATTTTTACGGAACTCTAATTAGTTTAAATAAAAGCGTAAAATCTTTAAAAGCGGATAAAATTAACGGAGCATATAAAGGATATGTTAATGATGGCAGACCTTATGAACTTTGTCTTGTAATTCGTCCTGAAAATAAGTATTTTGTAATTGAAGAAGATGGGGATATACATAGTTACGGAAATTATAAATTAGACGGAAGTTTAATTACGCTAACCGAAAACGACGAAACGGAAACATACGCTTTCGGAACTGTTGACGGCGATAAAATTGAATTAAATCTTGACAATGATAAAATTATTTTTCAAATTATTAAATAAACGTTAAATAAAAACAATAAATTTCTCAGCACAGCCGAAACACTTCGGCTGTGCTTTTTCATATAATAAAATATAGGTCAAGGGGGAAAACCTTTGACAAAACTTTAAGACAAAAGGAAAGAAGTACTAATGTGTAATAATTGTAATAACAATTGCGGTTGCAACAGTTTGTTCAGTTTGCTGTTCGGTAGCTCGTGCCATTGCTGTGCCGACAGACGCGGCTGCGGCTGTAATTGCTGGAATTCCTGCGGACATAACCGCAACAGATGCGGCTGTAATAATTGTAATGCAAACAGAAACGGTTGCGGCTGTAACTTTTGCCGCTCCTGCGGCGCGCAGTTTATCCGCAATGCGTCCGATTCGTTCAGCGTAATTAACAACGTATCCGAATCTTGCGACCATTGTACCGGCTGCGGCTGTTATGATGCATACTATGCTCGTCAATACGGACTCTGCAACAATCATTGCGGCTGCTCGGCTTGTTCCAAACCTTGCGGTTGCTGTTGTAAGTCCTGCGGTTGCAACGACTGACAAAAATAAAAAAAGGGGTATCCGTTTTCGGATACCTTTATTTTTTTATAAAATTGCAGAAAATAGTTATATGCGTAAAGCGATTGAACTTTTTAAATATTTTTCCGATAAACGCTTTTCAACTATTGCGGGGACTTTGGTTTACTTTTTATTGATGAGTATTGCTCCGTTTATTTTCTGGCTTACGCTTGTCGTGGGCAAAGTTAATACCGAACGAGTACTTTCGCACGAACTTTTCGAGGGAGTAAGCCCGTTTTTAACTCATTTAAAAATTTCTGCGGAAGGCGCGACAAGCGGCGCGGGAATTATACTTCTCGTTACGACTCTGTATTCGTCCACTAACTTTTTTTATCATTTACGGCGAAGCGGAGAAATAGTTTACGATTCTCCGCAGGTAAAAAGCGGATTGAGATTGAGACTTGCTTCGTTATTTTTGATATTTGCGATTTATATTATGGTCGCCGTCGTTACAGCGGCGGCGGTGGCTGGTTCCTGGTTTTTGGAAAAGTTAATGCCTTTTTATATTGCGGATATTATCACTTGTACATTTTTGACTGCGTCGGCGTTTGCGGTAGCGTTGATTTTAAATTTATTTGCCTGTCCTTATAAATTAAGGGCAGAGGAAGCGGCTCCGGGCAGTTTGCTTACGGTTGCGCTTTGGATAGTTTTTTTAATCGGTTTTTCTGTATATATGATTTTCGCAAACCCCGAAAAACTTTACGGAAAAGTTGCGTCTCTCATAATCTTTCTTTTATGGTGTTACGTAATGATGAGCAGTTTCGTTATCGGAATGATTTATAACGGAATGTTCAAAAATAGAAAAGAATATAAAACTTTATTTTAAAATTTGACTTTACGCAAAGTATTTGGTATTCTGTATTTATGTTTAAATGGAGCAAATCGGATTTAATAGTTATACCGTTGACGTTATTGATTATTTCGTTTTCGGCTATACTTCTGCGTTTTTTGCTCCGCGAAAAAAAACATTTTATCAGAAGAATTCCATTACAGATTATCGCATTGATAGTAGTAGCTATAGAAATAACGAAACAAATATATTACCACGGTAAACCCGATTTTACGTTTTACGTATTGCCGTTGCATTTTTGTTCTTTGTTTCAGGTTCTTATGCCGCTGTCCCAATTTTTCGGAACAAAGGTAGCAAGCATATTCAAGCCTATGACTTTTGTGTATTCGTGCCTTGTTACCGTCTTGGTTTTAGCAAACCCGAACGCGCTGATAGGTCAGTCCACGTCGGATATATTAGGAAGTTTTCATAATATCCATACGTTTGTTTTTCATTTTTCGGTTATTGCTTATTTTATTTTCAGTATTGCGCTTGGAGATTATCAGCCCAAGTTCATACATTGCATAAACGTAACTTGCGGTATAATCGTTTACGCCGCTTATGCTATACCTTGTTCATATCATTTCCAAATGAATTACGTTAATATTCTTTACAGTTTTTTTGAGCCTTTGGAAAAGTTCAGACTTTGGGCGGGACAGGTTTGGTATAATATCGTATTGTTTACAGCGGGCGTATTGGGTGCGTGTCTTATATGCGTAGTTTCAAGCCTTGTTTACAGAGGGTATGTCAAGTTTAAAAATAAAAGAAATATCGAAGTATAATAAGTCGTATTTTTTTATTAATTACCCAAACTTATCGTATGGTAAGTTATGAAAAAGTTTACGTTGCGGTCTATCTGAAAATAAATAACGACGGTATTATGAAACCGGTTGCAATAGAGTGGACTGACGGTACCTTGTTTGAAATATTTAAAATTTTAGACGAAAGAAACGCTCCTCCCGAGCATACCGGAGGAGTACTTACCAGAAAATACAGAGTTATTGTTAAAGGCAGAGAAAAAATACTGTATCTTGATAAACAGACCAACAGGTGGTTTGTAGAAAGGCTTACGGGAATTCCGTAAACCTTATTTTTTTTGCGCATAATAATCATATGCGGACGATACTACACAGTGATTTGAATAATTTTTATGCTTCTGTCGAATGTCTGAAAAATCCGGAAATAAAAGATAAGCCCGTTGTGGTTGTGGGTAATAAAGAGGACAGACACGGAATAGTTCTCGCAAAGAATATTACGGCGAAAAACTTCGGAGTAAAGACGGGAGACGTATATTGGGAAGCAAAGCAAAAATGCGGAGGCGAGCTTGTAGAAATTCAAGCGGATTTTTCAACTTACTTGAACGTATCCAAAGAGGTCAGAAAAATTTATGAAGATTATTCCGAACGTATCGAAGCCTACGGAATAGACGAGTGCTGGATAGACGTTACTGCGGGAGTTAATCATTTCGGCGGCGGAAAGGAAATCGCAGAAAGTATAAGAGAACGGATAAAAAACGAAATCGGTTTGACAGTCAGCATAGGCGTAAGCTGGAATAAAATTTTTGCAAAACTCGGTTCGGATATGAAAAAACCCGATGCGGTGACTGAAATAACGAAAGAAAATTATAGGGAAAAAGTTTGGGCGCTTCCGGTAGAAGATTTACTGTACGTCGGTTCTTCTACTAAACGTAGATTAAACGGCATAGGCATTAAAACGATTGGACAGCTTGCGCAGACTAACGTAAAGATATTGACCGATTTGCTCGGTAAATGGGGGAGCTATATTCATACTTTTGCAAACGGTAAGGACGAATCTCCCGTTCTTTCGGTAAACGAGGAGTCGTCTATTAAGTCTATCGGCAACAGTCTTACCGTTTACCGCGATTTAAAGAATGAAGAGGACGTGGAAATGGTTATTTGGTTGCTCTCGGATTCGGTTGCTTCGCGTATGAGAGAAGCGGGATTAAACAGAGCGAGAACGGTTCGGATTTATATAAGAGACAATAAATTGTTCGGTTTCCAAAAACAGGGAAAACTGTTGCGTCCGACGAATGATATGAAAGAAATAGCAAAACTGTCTTTCAGGCTTTTTAAAGAAATATATCCTTGGAAAGAATACGTACGGGGACTTGGAATATCTGTTACCGATTTTATTACAGGCGACGAACAATTGGATTTTTTTGCGGATATTGCCGAAGATGAAAAACAGAAACGGCTTAACGGAGCAATAGACAATCTCCGTAAAAAGTACGGCAATAATATAATTCAGAGCGCAGTTTTATTAAAAGACCCTAAACTCAGTGATTTGGATATAAAAGGCGAACACGTAATTCATCCGTATAGTTTTTTTAAAAGCGATAAATGAGATGAAGGTTAAATATTAATTTAAAACTTAATCAATACATTAAGTTCTGAATTTTTGCAAAAGATATTATAGTACTACTTGATTTTTTTCTGAACGTATTATAAAATATTAAACAATAAAGAAGGAGTTAGAATAATGAAATATATATGCGAAGTGTGCGGTTGGGAATATGACGAAGAGCAAGGGTATCCCGAAGGCGGAATTGCGCCCGGAACAAAATGGGAAAACGTTCCGGAAAATTTCGAGTGTCCCTTATGTTTAGTAGGAAAAGACCAATTCAGTAAATCGGAATAAAAAAACTGCGGAGGATTTGTCTCCGCAGTTTTTTTAAATAAATTTATAGCGTCGTCAAATTTATTTATTTTGATTAATTGTGGTAAAAAAATTTTTATCTGCATATCTTAAATTGTAAATGTAATAAATCAGGAGGATTTATCTTATGGAAGATAACGCACCTATTACAACGGAACTCAATGTTAAAGATACTACGACAGAGGAACTTTGCGGTTCAACCAACATTCTTGATACAATACATTTGAAGAATCTCGTAGAGGACCTCGCTAAGCTCTACGGCACGTCGGTCAGCACAAAGGTTGCAAGAGATTCTAAAGTTGCGGCAGAAAAAAGACTTATAGAGGCAATACGTGCCAATCTTGACCGATATAACGGTTAAAAAATCAAAACAGACGAGCAGAAAATCAGTAATAAGGCTTACGGGATACGTCGTAAGCCTTAATTTATACGCATATGATTTCAGTTGACCTTGACTATTACTCTAAACTTGACAAAGTCTGTATTTGGTAGTAAAATGTAAGAAAAAACCACCGCAAAAGGTGGTTTTTCCTTTGGAGCTGCTGAGCGGACTTGAACCGCCGACCTCATCCTTACCAAGGATGTGC
>CAJUHC010000018.1 GCA_910586345.1 uncultured Christensenella sp. | reverse complement strand
CATTCCGCTGATTAAACGAACTTCTTCCACGGGAAAAGTTAAAAATTTATCCGCCAGCGCGAATATTTCTTCGAGCGAAATTTCGGTACCGTCGGTCACGGAGGGGTCGTATTCCTTTAATCCGTGTATTACCGACGCGATAGTCGTCGCTGTTCCGCCGATAGAATACATTTTATATGGTTTTGCGGAAAATTTGCCGTAACCGCAAAGTTTTTCCGAAATTGCTTTTTTAAGTTTGTTCTTGTCTCTGCCCGCGACGTCGGACAGTCTTACTGTGCCGATATCTATGCTTTCGGAATAAATTATTTTACCGCCGCTCCGAACGCTCGTTTCGGTGCTTGCGCCGCCCACGTCTATTATTCCGCCGTCGCCGCCTTTAAGCGCTCCGGAAAGCCCGCACAGCGCCTCGTCTTCTCCGCTTATCACGTCGACTTCAAGTCCGCAAAGTTCTTTAACGCGGTTTAAAAACAGACTGCGATTGGACGCGGAACGTACCGCCGCGGTCGCAAAAACGCAAACTTTTTCCGCACCTTCGGATTCGGCAAAGAATTTGAAATCGGAAACAGCCTGCGCGGTACGCTCGACCGCTTCCGCGGACAGCTTGCCCGTAAGCGATAAACCTCCGCCCAGACGCGTCGTTTTAAGCCGTTTATATAAAGTTTTTCCGTCAGCCAGCGTTGCAAGGCGGACGGAATTCGAACCTACGTCTATTATACTTATTTTCATTTTATTTACCGAAAACAAAACCGAACTCGTAAGCTTTGTCCAAAAGCCCCTCGTCGGATTTATAATAATCGAGAGAATTATTGAGCTTATTGGTTTCGCCGCCGAGATATTCGATTCGTTCGTCCATATCTTTTATAAGATTATCGTACCTGACCATTTCCGTTATCTGAAATATACAAACGACAGTAAGTATGGCTATCAATAATATTACGTTTACCGTTACCGCGGCAATCAGGCGGTTACGCTTTTCTTCCGTCATTTATCTTCTTACCTTTTCTTGATGTAATTCTATTATACACTTTCCTTACCGAAAATGCAACAATTACGTGAAAACTTTTTAAATAGAGCAATGCGCCGAGAAAACAGGCGAAAAGCATATACAGCCTGAGTTCGTCGAAATCGAACATTACGGACGTAAAAACAAACCCCGCCGCAAATATAAGAAAATATAAAACGTCGCAGGCGGCTGTGAATATCTTGTCCTTTACGGTATAGGCTTCTTTAGTTATTCCGCAGACCGCACAGCGCGCAATATACAGAATATCGTATACGATACCCGATATTACCCCGCAACAGGTACAGGTTATGAATATAAACACAGCCATTTATTTGAAAAGTTTGCTTTTAAGCCCTGCGCCCTTGCCGATATATCTGACCGAAACTATCTCGCCCGAAGCGGCAAACGCTCCGCTGGTTTTAGAAAAATTGATAATTTTCATACCGTTTCCCGCAACCGCTATTCTGCCTGCGGAATACGACATAATTATTTGTTTGTCGGAGAACGAATCAACGCTTTCAATCGCGGTCGCCGTTATCTTTCTGCACTGTTCTATTCCCAAAGAATGGGGAGTAGCGTTTTCCATATATATTACCTCACGGTAAATTATATATGCGGTAACGCACTTTTATATGCTTAAATCAACTTTATTGTTTTTTCTCCTTAGCCCTTGCTTTGGCGCGAAGTTCGGAATTTAAAATTCTCTTTCTTATACGTATGTTTTTGGGAGTAATCTCCAACAGTTCGTCGTCACCGATAAATTCAAGGCATTCTTCCAAGCTCATTTTCTTGGGAGTAATAAGTCTTAACGCGTCATCGCTCGAACTCGAACGGGTGTTTGTAAGATGCTTCGTCTTGCAGACGTTTACATTTAAGTCGTCGCTCTTTGGAGATTCGCCAATAACCATACCCTCGTAAACGGGCGTACCCGCGCCGATAAAAAGAGTACCTCTTCCCTGCGCATTGAAAAGCCCGTACGTAACCGCTTCACCTGTTTCGAACGCAACGAGCGAACCCGTTTCGCGTCTGGAAAATTCGCCTTTATACGGCTGATATTCGAAGAACACGCTGTTCATTACCCCCTCGCCTTTCGTAGAGGTCAAAAACTCCGATTTATAACCGAACAGTCCTCTTGCGGGAACTATAAATTCAAGACGAGTACGGCTTCCCACCGCGCTCATATGCAGAAGTTCGCCTTTTCTGTTGCCCATACTCTGAAAAACCGCGCCTGTTGCGTCGTCGGGAACGTCAACCATAAGTTTTTCCATAGGTTCGCATCTCACGCCGTCGATTTCCTTATACATTACGCGCGGAGTAGAAACCTGAAACTCGTAACCCTCTCTGCGCATATTTTCAATGAGTATCGAAAGGTGCATTTCACCGCGGCCGCAGACGCGGTAGCTGTCGGACGAATCCGTTTCTTCGACCCTTAACGAAACGTCGCGGAGAAGTTCTCTGAAAAGCCTGTCCCTTATATGTCTCGTAGTAACCCATTTTCCGTCCTTACCCGCAAACGGAGAATCGTTTACGGAAAAAGTCATTTCCACGGTAGGCTCCGTTATCTTAACGAATTTATGCGCTTCGACGCAATCGGGAGAACAGACGGTATCGCCGATATTTATCTTTTCAAGTCCCGAAAAACAAACTATATCGCCCGCTTTCGCACTTTCGCAGGCAACGCGCTGCAATCCCTCTATCTGATAAAGATTTACTATCTTGCCGGAGGTTTTTAAGTGTATGTTATTGTAGTTTGTGACGACTACGCTCTGACCCTGAGTAACGCATCCGCGTTCTATTCTGCCCACGCCGATACGTCCGACGTATTCGTTATAATCTATCGAAGAAACGAGAACCTGAGCCGCGCCTTTTTCGTCGACTTCCATAGGTTTGATATGCGACAGAATAGTCTCGAAAAGCGGAGTCAAATCCTTGCCAACTTCATTCAAATCGAGCGTCGCCGTACCGTCCCTGCCCGAACACCAGACTACGGGGCTCAAAAGCTGATCGTCTGATGCGTCGAGTTCCAGAAGAAGTTCCAAAATTTCGTCCTGAACTTCGTCTAATCTCGCGTCCTGACGGTCGATTTTGTTTACTACTATTATCAGTCTGTGTCCCATTTCGAGAGCTTTCTGCATTACGAAACGAGTCTGGGGCATAGGACCTTCCGCCGCGTCCACGAGAACGATGACTCCGTTCACCATCATCATTACGCGCTCGACTTCTCCCGAAAAATCAGCGTGTCCGGGCGTGTCCACTACGTTTATTTTTACGCCCTTATAATGTATCGACGTGTTCTTTGCAAGTATTGTTATGCCTCTCTCTCGTTCCAAATCTCCCGAATCCATTACCCTGTCTTCCACAGACTGGTTCTCGCGGAAAGTATTGCTCTGTTTTAACATTGCGTCGACGAGCGTCGTTTTGCCGTGGTCGACGTGCGCGATAATCGCTACGTTTCTCAAATCTTCTCTTAACATTTTCAGTTTTTCCTCAAATTAATTTACCATTGGAAATTTTAATACTATTTCGCGAAAAATACAACTTCATTTAACGCACGGCGATAAATTTATTATTTTTGTGCAAAAATCAAATTTTTAAAAAATCCGTTACAGTCTTATAACGTTTTCCAATACCGAGTTTGCCCTCAGCCAACCTATATACTTGAATTCCGAAAGTTCGGGTTCGTATAAAAAACAGGCGACCGTCGACGCGTTCGAGTATGCGGCCATTCCGAACATACCCGTATCCAAATACCGCGCGGATAAATAAATCTCCCCGTTCAGTATCAATACTTCGCCGAAAGTTAGTTCAACCCCGAAAATTTCCTCTACGCGCCGGAATTCTTCCGACTTTTCGCGCAGTTCCGAAACGGTAACCGAAAAACCGCTGTCCGTTCCGTATTCATCGATATTTATAAAGTCGTCGTTTACTTCGCACACATATTTTTTTCCGTTATATTCTTTCAGCCTTTCTTCCGCCGCTTTTTCTAAAATTCCAGCGGTATCCGCAGTTTCGCCCGTTATATAATCGACTGCGTAATATTTTTCCGAACCGACGTCCTTAAAAAGAAAAACGTTTCCATACGCATAATACAGACTGTAACCTTTTTCGACGGTTAAATTTACGCTCGTATTTTCCAGACAATTTGATTTTACGATTTCAAAAGAACCGCTTTCCGCGGTATACACAACGGTATCGCCGAATTTATCGACTGAAAGGTTTAGGATACCCGAACCGGCTCCGTCTTCCAAAGTTTCGATAATCCTGTATATACGGGATTTAAGCCCGACAATGTCTATTACGCCGAAAGCGTATTCGGTTTTAAAATAACTATAACCTGAAGGAGCCTTGTTGCCCGTATTTTCCTGATAATATTTGCAAATAAAAAAATAATAATTTCCGAGATACTCTCCAGTCAAAGACGTTAACGAGCCGCTGTTTTCTTTGCGTCCCGCTTTTTTTACAGCCCTGAGAGCGACGTCCGTCAATAAAGTCTGCTTTCTACCTCGTGTTACAGCATTGCTTCCCGCAACGATATAATCGCCGTAAACCCTTATCCGCTTCGCTTTGTTGGTTTTCGTAACGATACACGACGGCAAAATAATCAGCGCGCATAAAAACACAATAACCGTTAAAACGAAACAGTATTTTTTCAATCCTTTTTGCTTATTCAAAATTCACTCTTAGTACTGCGTTCAAACAGTTTTAATATTATACGCATACAGTTTTTTGCGCCGTCTCCGTTCCCGAATACGCGCGAATTGAAACAGACTTCGTAAACGGCGTTTGTTATCGGTAAATCCACGTTATATTCGTCTCCGAGTTTTTTCATAGCCTTGGCGGTCATTACCCCTTCGGCAAGCTTATCGAATTTCGCGCCGTGCGCCATCATTTCTCCGTATTTGCGGTTGTGCGAATATTCGGAGAAAAGAGTCGTTTCGTAATCGCCGAGATGCGCAAGACCGTATGCGGAGTTGAATTTTCCGCCCATAGCCTGAATAAGCCGTCCGACCTCGTTAGCACCCCTCGACATAAGCGGTCCTTTCAGACTCACGTAACCGCTTCCGTCGAGCACTCCCGCGGCGATGCCTAATACGTTTTTCGCCGCCGCGCCTATCTCGGAACCTATCAAATCGTTTCCGTAATAAAACCTTATCAGATTGCTCTTGAAGTTGTCGGCAAGATAGCGTTTGAGATTTTCGTTTTCGCTGTCTATGACCATACAGTTGGGGATGCCCTGCGTAAAAGCCTGTATATGACCGGGCCCGACCCACACCGCGATTTTTTCCGAAGAAATACCGCTTTCTTTTAAAACCTGAGAAAGTCTTTTGCCGGTGCTTTCCTCGATACCTTTCATACACAGCACGAACGGTTTGTCCGAAACGTCGTACTCTGTAATCTTTTTCATAAATCCGCGCAGTCCCTGCGAAGATATGGAAATAATTATTACGTCCGCATTTTCAACTGCGTACTGCAAATCGCACGTTAAAGTTATACTTTTGTCGAGCGTCACGTAATCGTTTTTGCCCGTATTTTTTAAAATTTCGTAAGAATAATCGCCCTCGGGTCCCCAGGAAATTACGCTGTTTTTAAGAACCGTCGCCTGATACCACGCAATAAACGAACCCCAGCGTCCGCAACCCAATACCGATACTTTCATAAATTACTCCAAAAATATTTAGTTCGCGAAAATTTAATTTTATTCTGCGCCCGTGATTTTAAAGGCTCCGCCTTTTTCTTTGTTAAATAGACTTTCTCTCGGATAACGCTCTCGACAGAGTCACCTCGTCCGTATATTCGAGTTCGCTTCCTATCGGAATACCGTGCGCAAGACGGGTCACGTTTATACCGAGAGGCTTTAAAAGTTTAGCGATATACATTGCGGTCGCTTCCCCTTCCACGTCCGGATTCGTAGCCATAATTACTTCCGAAGCTTCTCCGCCGTTTACACGCGCAAGCAGTTCCTTTATTCTTATATCGTTCGGACCTACGCCGTCCATAGGGCTGATTACTCCGTGTAAAACGTGATACACTCCTTTGAACTCGCGCAGTTTTTCCATAGCTATAACGTCTTTGGGTTCCTTAACCACGCAGATAACCGACTTATCGCGCTTTTTGCATATTTCGCAGACATCCTCTTCCGTAAAGTTCCCGCAAACCTTGCAGTATCTTACTTTGCGTTTGCAGTTTATTATACTGTCCGCAAAGCCGCGCGCCTCCGTTTCGGTCATACCGATAATTTTATACGCGTAACGCTGAGCCGTCTTTTTGCCGACCCCGGGAAGCTTTGAAAATTCGTTAATCAATTTGCCGATAGGCTCTATAAATACGTCCACCGATTATCCTCACAATAAATAACAAAATGTTTCGAACTTTTTACCCGTTCTCAAAACAATCCGCCCGTTTTTCCGAACGGTCCCATCTTTTCTTCGTACGCTTCGTCAGCTTTTTTATAGCCGTCGTTTATGGCTGCCATTATAAGGTCTTCGAGCATTTCTATATCGTCCTCGTCGGTAATGTCGACGGTTTCGGACAGTCTGCTTCCGAATTCGATACCGTTGATTATCTTTTTGCCGTTCATATATACGACGACCGTTTCGTCGCCCTCGTCTCCGCCGCCGGAAAGACCTACGACTTCGAGCTCTTCGAGTTCTTTCTCCGCTTCCTGCATTTGCTCCTGCATTTTCTGGGCCTGTTTCATAAGATTCTGCATATTGCCCATTCCGCCCATACCGCCTTTAAATCCAGCCATCTGAATACCTCCGATTTAATATCTAAATTAAATTTTACGCGGCGCCGCCGTCATTTTATTTCTATGTCGGTGCCTTCGAAATTGCGCTTTAATTCTTTCAGCGCTTTGTCGTAATCGCTTTCGCCTTTTTTGATTAATCTGACCTCGTGTCTGGTTACTCCGAGTTCCGCAAGAGTACCCGCTATAAAATCGGCGTTGTCTGCGCGCGTTAAACCCTTTGCCACGGCTTCGCTTTCCGTAGTGAGAACGAGTTTATCACCCTCGAAGAAACTGCCCAAATCCATACACAGAGTAAACAGAACCGCGTTCCTGTGCGTAGTCCTGAGAGAACGTATAAACTTCCCGAACACTCCTGATTTTTCGTTTTCGCCGAGCGTTCTCACGGAGCCGACGAGCGGTTTTTCAGAAGATTCCCAAAGGTTCGGCTGAACGGAATTATCCGTCCGGGGTTTCTTCGTTTCGCTATTAACGGACGGTGCGAAAGGCGCTTGCTCCTCTTCTTTTTGAAGTTTCGGTCTTTGAACCGGTTTATAGCTTTCCGTCTTTACTTCGTCTTTGGGAACCGAAACGGGTACGCCGTCCGCCAATTTTTTTTCAAGCGCGTTTATTTTGCCTATAATCGCGTCGAGATTGTAATCGGTCTGAGGCATTGCGCATTTCAACACCGCTGTTTCAAGCGTAATTCTGCCGTTTAACGAATAACGCATATCCGCTTCAGCCTTGGACATAATCTCCGTGACGCGAAGAATTTTATGTCCGTCGCAACGCGAACAAACCTGCTCTATGCGTTTAAAAGTTTCCGTGGGAAGATTTACTATTTCACGCGCGTTTTTGCAAATTTTAACAATCGCGCAGTTGTTTAATAAGTTAAGAATATCCTTTACGAGTACGCCTACGCTCTTTCCCGTAGAAAGTATGCTCTCTACCGCAGAAAGAGAAGCGGAAGCGTTTTCAAGCATAATATTTTCGGCAAGGTCCGCAATAGAGAAAAAGTCCGCGCTTCCGAGCACCGTATTCACGTCTTCATAGGTAAGTTTACCGTTCGAATAGGACGCGCACATATCCGCAATAGAGAGACTGTCGCGGGCGCTTCCCGCTCCCGCGCGGGCAATCGCAGAAACCGCTTCGTCCTCGTATTTTTTGCCTGTTTTGTCCAGGACGCTCTTGACAAGCCCTTCCAAATCTTTTTGAGGTATGAGCTTGAAGTCGAAACGCATACAGCGCGAAAGAATAGTAGCGGGTATTTTCTGAGGTTCGGTAGTCGCAAGTATGAAAACCGCGTGCGCGGGAGGTTCTTCCAAAGTTTTAAGCACTGCGTTGAACGCGGACGCAGTCAGCATATGAACCTCGTCTATGATATAAACTTTATACTTTCCCGAAACAGGCGGATATTGAACTTTTTCTCTGAGGTCGCGCATTTCGTCCACGCCGTTATTTGACGCGGCGTCGATTTCCGAAATATCGAGATTTCCGCCCGCCGACAGCGAAATACAGGTTTTACATTTTCCGCACGGCGAACCGTCCTGCGGATTTTCGCAATTTATTGCCCTCGCGAAGATTTTGGCGAGAGAAGTTTTGCCCGTTCCGCGCGGTCCGCAAAAAAGATACGCGTGACCGATTTTGTTGTCCGCAATCTGGTTTTTGAGAGTACGGACTATATGTTCCTGTCTTACAACCGTATCGAAAGAAACGGGACGAAAGGTTCTGTAAAACGCGAGGTACGCCATTTAATCCTCCTCGGAAATTAATTTCTGTAATTTATTTTTAGCGCGGTTAAGCGCGTTATCTACGCTTTTTGCGGTTTTGCCGAGGGCGGACGAAATTTCCGACATCGTCATTCCTTCTGTATACATTTCAAACGCTTTAAATTCGAGAGAGGAAAGATTTTTGCTCATTTTAAGCAACAGTTCCCGTCTGTCCTCACGCATAATAACTTCGTCTTCGGGACTTTCTCCCGTAGTACATTTTTCGCCTATTTCAAAAATTGGTAAAAAATTATTGAGCGCGGAATGTCTGTCTGCTCCGCTTTTTTTGACCGTGTCGACAATACGGTTTCTGATACATCTGTCTGCGTAAGCAAAAAAACTTCCCCCGCCGGACCTGTAACCGTTTACGGCGGAATACAGTCCGCACATACCTTCCTGAACTAAGTCTTCGCTTTCTCCGCCGCATAAAAAGAAACGGCGAGCGATTTTCAGAACGCGGGGTTTGTATATCTTATACAATTCTTCCCAGGCGGATTTATCTCCGCTTTGGCAGAGAACCGCCAAATCTTCAACCGTCATTGCCTTTTTCTCAAAGCCTCGTAAGCGGCTATTCCGAAAGCGACCGACGCGTTTAAGGAATTGACTTTGCCTTTCAAGGGTATCGAAAGAGTGAAATCGCATTTCTCGCGCGTAAGTCTTCTGACTCCTCTGTCCTCTCCTCCAACAACTATAGCTATATTTCCGGTTAAATCGGCGCCGTAAATATCGCTGCCGTCCGCTTCCAAAGCGTAAAGCCAGTAGCCGTTCTTTTTCAATTCGTCTATCGCACGGTTCAAAGAATTTACTTTCGCTACTTTAACGTGGTTTGCCGCGCCCGCGGAAATACGGATAACCGCATCCGTAACGGCAGCCGAATTAGTCGAGGGAATAATCACTCCGTCCGCACCCGCGCACTCGGCAACCCTTATTATAGAACCGAGATTGTGCACGTCCTCTATCCCGTCGCAAAGAACTATAAAACCGCCGTTTTCGCGTTTGCAAGAAATTATATCTTCGAGTGTGGAATATACGAAATCTGTAGTAAACGCTATTACTCCCTGATGCCGTCCTTCTTCGCTCTGCTTGTCGAGAACTTTTCTCTCAACGAACTGTACGCGGACGTTTTTTTTGCGGGCTTCGGCAAATATAGATTTCAGCGAGCCCTGAGGATTCTTTTCAATAAGAAGCTTATCTATATTTTTATCTGTTTTAAGCAACTCTATAACCGCGTTTCTTCCTTCCGTCTTCATAAATCATCACCTTTGTCCGTGCTTAGCAATTCGTTAATCCGCTCGTATCTGCCTATAAGATACAAATATCCCAAAACCGCCTCGAACCCCGTGGAACGGTTGTATTCAGCAACGCTCGCGTTTTTGCTTTTGGTGGCTTTTTTTGCGTTCCTGCCTCTCTTATATATATCCGTTTCATCCTCGGTAAATAACGGAAGAAGCTTTTCCAAAAACCCGCTTTGACCGTGCGCGGAAACCTGCGACGAAGTGAGTTTTTGCAAAGTGCCCGTACCGTAATCGGTAGTTAATACAAGCGTTTTGCGCACGTATAAGGAATATACCGCGTCGCCCACGAAAGCGAGCGTTACGGGACTTAAATTGCGCGCGTATTCAACTGAAACCACGGTGAACATATCCATTTTAAAATACCGTCATTATTATAAAACATTGTCATAAAAAAATCAAATATTAAGTAGTATATAGCGTGAAATTGTTTATCTGTAAAAAGAGTTTGTTAATCATTGCAGCGGTTATAATCGCGGCGGGAGCGACGATAGGAATATGCGCGGGCGCGGCTTCGGTTTCTGCTCACACCGACGGGAAAACCGTCGTTATAGACGCAGGTCACGGCGGTATAGACGCGGGCGTATACGGAGTCGTTTCATCGGTTAAGGAGAGCGACGTCAATTTATGCATAGCAAAATATCTCAGGGGATATTTTGCGGATGCAGGTTTCAATACGGTTATGACGAGAACAAATCAAAGCGGTCTGTACGGCGTAAGTTCGAAAGGATTTAAAATGCGCGATATGAAAAAGCGCAAAGAAATCATCGAAAAGAGCGGAGCCGATATGGTAATATCCGTTCACCAGAATTTCTGTCCTATTCCGTCAAGGCGCGGAGGTCAGGTCTTCTTCGATAAGGACAGCGACTGCGGAAAACAGCTTGCATCGAACATACAGATGAGTCTGAATAATATGAAAGAGTGCGTAAAAACCAATTCCCCGCTCGTAGGAGATTATTATATGCTCAAATGTACTAAGAGCCCGTCCGTAATAGTCGAGTGCGGTTTCCTGTCGAACGCCTACGACGAAGCGCTTTTGATTTCCGAGGAATATCAGAAAAAATTGGCTTACGCCATATTCAAAGGCGCGGTTGCGTATTATTCGTAAACAAACGGCTTTCCTAAAAGGAAAGCCGTTTGTTTATCCTATCGAACGTATAGTTTTTTAATATCCCGTCTGGCTATTAAGTACGTATACTCCCAGTACTTGACTAAAAACCGTTTTCATAATCTTAAAGTATTCCTCTTCGACCGCGTTTACGGGCTCGGAAATAAGTTCGCCCGCAGACGGTCTGCAAGAAGTTTTCCGCACCGATTTCTTTGAGTTTTTCCCTTATACGGTTTATATTTACGTAAAGCGTGTTCTCGTCTATATAACAGCTGTCGAACCAGAGATTTTCGATAATTTCGTCTTTTCCGCACAAAGGTTTCCGCATAAGAAAATGAATTATCCGCATTTCGTTTTTAGTGAGGCTTACCGTTTTGCCGCCGTACCGCACCTCGTGCGCGGTACAGTCGAGCGTCAGTCCTCTGAGCGTCGATACCGCGTTATTCTTTTTAAGAAGTCTTGCAATTCTTGCGAGCAGTACTGCGGAATTGTACGGTTTTTTTATATAATCGTCCGCCCCATACTGAAACCCAGAATTTCGTCTTCCACGCCGTCCCTGCACGTAAGAAATATCACGGGCACGGTAAAATTCCGCTTTAACCTGCGGCAGATTTCATATCCGTTTTCGCCCGGCATATTTACGTCGAGAAGCGCCAAATCGCAGGGCAAATCGTTTACGGCGGCGTAACCGTTATTTGTTAAAAGCGTTTTAAGCTCCTCGAATATCGCCTTATCGTCCTCAACAACAAGAATTCTTTCCATAGCGTTCACCTTTTTTCAATTTACGCCGCTCCGTCCACGGCTTCCTCCGCAGGCTGTTCCTCAGCCGTTTTTTTCGTTTCGGACACGAGCCCAGCAACGTAACCCTCCGCATTCATACTTATTACTATGAACGCGATTTCTATAAATGCAAAACCGATTAGCGGTCCCGCCAAAGCATTCGTTATAAGAACCGTCAACACGAAAAACGTTACGGATATAACGAATATCAAAAAATTTATCAACAGCAGTTTTATAAGATTCGCGAAATTAAAAATCTTATTGAAAGGTATAAGCGTTCTGCCGTGAACGAGATACGCTGACAGCAGAGCAACGCCTCCGAATATAAAGAGCGACAGCACGGAAGTTATGTAAATACTCGGTCCCCAAACCGTAAGAAACCAGAAACACATCGAAATCAAACCCGCAGTCACGACGGAATCTATCAAAACCGCGAAAATAAATTTTTTGAAAGTGCGCTTTGCCATAGTGCGCCTTACGAGAAACCGCGTCAAAAAATAACCGCATACAAGCCCGAGCACCGAAAGAAATATAAACAGCGCGAAAAGCAACGTTATACCGACTACGGCGGCTTCTACCGCTTCGTTTATCGCGTCGGCGGACGGTTGCAAACCGCTTGCAATTACGTTCAGACACTCGTTCAGAACGTTTGTCAGCCACTCGCGGTTGAACATAATTTTAAGAGCCTCGATAGGGTCGCTCCAATCGAGCGCGCGGATAGTGTTTGCGATATAATCTTTTACCGCAACGAAATCGACGCTCGACCCGCTTACTATTTCGGAAAGCCTGTCGACAAGCGCGCCGATAATTGCTATCCCGCCCGGAATAAGTATAGACAGACCTAAAAAAATACCTACCGCGAGCGTACCAATCGGCGTAAAAAAGTGTTTTAAATTTATAAAATAATTTTTTAAACCCGTTTTTATCATTCGTATTCTCTTTCGTAAAATTAAAAACGGCGCAAAGATATAAAATCAATGCGCCGTTTAAAGATATTTTAAGATAATTTCTCTAACAATTTAAGGTCGATGCCCTTATCGCCGATTTTGATTATTTCGACTTTTACGACGTCTCCGATTTTGACTACGTCTTCAACCTTTTCCACGCGCTTGTCGGAAAGTTTGGAGATGTGAATCATACCGTCTTTGCCGGGAGCGAACTCTACGAACGCGCCGAAATTCATAATTCTTACTACCGAACCGACGAACATATCGCCGACTTCAGGGTCGTGGGCAATGCTCATAATTATAGCTTTCGCCTTTTCGGCGTTCTCCAAAGGCCCTATCGTCGAGATATATCCTCTGCCGCTGTCGTCCTCGTTGAACTCGATTTCCGTTCCCGTCTCTTCCATAATCTTCTTTATTACGCTGCCCTGTTTGCCGATAACGTCGCCGATTTTGTCGGGATTGATTTCGAAGAATATAATCTTAGGCGCGTACTTGGAGAGCGCGGGCGCAACTTCGGGAACTACTTCGAGCATCTTCGAAAGAATAAACTGTCTGCCCTCGTTCGCCTGCTTTATAGCCGTGTGCATAATCTCTTCGGAAATGCCTTTGATTTTGATATCCATCTGAATCGCGGTAATTCCCTTTTCGGTGCCCGCGACCTTGAAGTCCATATCTCCGAGGAAATCTTCCAGACCCTGAATATCCGTAAGTACTTTGAACTCGCCCGTTTCCTGATTTTTGATAAGACCCATAGCAACGCCCGCGACGGGAGCCTTAATGGGAACGCCCGCGTCCATAAGCGCCATTGTAGAACCGCATACGGAAGCCATAGACGACGAACCGTTGGACGATAAAATATCGTTTACCACTCTGATAGCATAAGGGAAACTATCCTCGGGAGGAAGCACGGGAATCAACGCGCGTTCAGCGAGCGCGCCGTGTCCGATTTCGCGCCTGCCGGGAGAACGGAGCGCCTTAGCCTCGCCCGTGCAGTAGCCGGGGAAATTATAGTGGTGCATATATCTTTTCGAAGTTTCCTCGTCGAGTCCTTCGAGCTTCTGCGCTTCGGTAAGCATACCGAGCGTACAGCTCGTAAGCGTCTGCGTCTGTCCGCGCGTGAACACGGCGGAACCGTGAACGCGGGGCAGAACTCCCCTTTCGCACCAGATAGGACGGACGTCTTTAAGACCTCTGCCGTCGGGACGGATACCCTTATCGAAGATTTTCGCGCGGACTTTTTCTTTGGTAAGATAATAGAGGCTGTCCTTTATCTCGCGCTTGTTTTCGGGATAAATTTCAGCGAAGTGTTCGAGTATCTCTGCTTCCGCTTCGTTCTGTCTTTGTTCTCTCTCCTGTCTGTCGAACGTGTCGATAGCCCAGTCGATTTTTTTATCCGCATATTCGCGTACAGCCTTGTCCAGCTCTTCGGGAATATGGTAAAGCTCTATATCGAGTTTCTTTTTGCCTACCGCGGGCACTATCTCTTTTTCGATATACTCGCAGATTTTCTTGATTTCTTCGAAGCCGTAGGTAATAGCTCCTACCATTTCTTCGTTGGTTACTTCGTCCGCGCCCGCTTCAATCATTAAAATAGCGTCCTTCGTGCCCGCCAAATTCAAATGAATAGCGCTCTTTTCTCTCTGCGCCAAATCGGGGTTGATAACGTATTTTCCGTCCACCATACCGACTACGACCGAGCCCGTGGGACCCGCCCAGGGAATATCGGATATAGCGATTGCTACGGACGAACCTATCATTGCGAGAGGTTCGGGAGATACGTCCGGTTCAACCGAGAGCGCCTGTGCCGTAACCACTACGTCGTTAAAAAGTCCCTTGGGAAAAAGAGGGCGCAAAGGTCTGTCGATAAGTCTTGCCGTAAGTATTGCTTTATCGCTCGCCCTTCCCTCGCGCTTTTTGAAACCGCCGGGAATTTTACCGACGGAATACATCTTCTCTTCGTAATCTACCTGCAAAGGGAAGAAGTCCATACCTTCGCGGGGGCTTGCAGACATACATACGGAAACCAAAACCGCAGTTTCTCCGCAACGGACAACGCAGGAACCGTTCGTCTGTTCCGCGTATCTGCCCGTCTCGACGGTTACTTCTCTTCCGCCTACTTCGAATGTGAATTGTTTGAAATTGTTGTTCATTTACCTGTTCTCCTTTTCTGTTCTTGCGTCTATAACTCCCGTTATAAACTAAAAAAGGGTAAGCGAAAATTCGCCCGCCCCGTTTTAATTATTTTCTCAAATTTAAAGCAGCAATGATTGCACGGTATCTTTCAATGTCCTTGCTCTTTAAATAGTCCAAAAGACCGCGGCGGCGGCCGACCATTTTCAAAAGACCGCGGCGCGAATGATTGTCGTGAATATGCTCTTTAAGATGCTCGTTCAGATGATTGATTCTCTCCGTCAAAAGAGCAATCTGAACTTCGGGCGAACCGGTGTCGCCTTCCTTAGTTGCATACTTTGCAATGATTTCCGTCTTTTCCATTTAATTTATCCTCCTATGGAAATATTTGCGCGAAACGAAGCAAGCCGTCGAGTATTCGAACCCCTTCGTATCCGTAACGTGTTTATTTTAACACACACTGTTTAAAATAGCAAATAAATTATGGCAAATTTTTGAAAATAATATACCGAAAAACTAATCTACTATACACTCAAACATAAAACGAATTCCGAGTTTTATACCCGCTTTGAAATGAGTTTCACTCATTATCCTCTCTTGTTCCGATAGCAACAATTCGTACTGTTTCAAAATATTCCGCCCCTCTTCACCGAGCATTGCTTCTAATTTGCTGTAATAATCTACCGTATCCAATACAAGTTTTGTATATTTTGCAGGCGGTTCTATATTATTGCAAATTTCCTGTAAAGACTTACTGAAATCTAAAATTGACTTATTCATTTATTACTCACCAAAACATATTTTTATTACATTATAGTCACAATATTTGTGACAGTCAACTAATTAGTCACAATATTTGTTACTTTTAATTTCAAGATAACAATGATATTTGCCGACAGATTAAGCGAACTCGTTACAAACAGCGGGAAATCGCAAAATGAAATATGTAAAGATTTAGGAATTTACAAGCAAAAACTTTCAAGATGGAAAACAGGCAATACTGAACCCAATCTTGACGATTTGATTATGCTTGCAAAATACTTTGACGTTTCAGCAGATTATTTATTAGGTTTAGAAGATTAATTTAATTTTTTAATTAAATATTTACCCACCCCTCCGCGGAAGTATCCGCGGAGATTTTTTGTTTAAATTATTTAATTCCGTATTTCTTCTCTATTCGTTTTTTAACCTCGTCGCCGTTTATCACTCTGCCGTTTTGCAAATCTTTCACCCCCTCGTTAATCAGTACTGCTTCATAAATTTTATTTGTAAACTCTTGAATTTTTTTATTTTCCATATATTACGTTTTTCTTTTTAATTTCTTTATTTGAAATTTATAAAATTATTATAATTTCAATTTTTGAAATTGTCAAGCATTTAATTTCAATTTTTGATATTATTTTTTTAGGTAACTTATATGAACAAATTTGCAAACAGATTAAACGAATTAATTAATAATAGCGGTAAACCACAAAAACAAATCTGTGAAGAATTAGGAATACCCGAACCAAAACTATCTAAATGGAAAAATAATCATATAGAGCCCGATATTAACGATTTAATTATGCTTGCCAAATATTTTAAAGTTTCAATAGATTACTTGGTCGGTTTAGAAGATTAAACAAAAAGATTGGTTTTGTATAATTATTAAAAATAAATTCCCTGAAAATTTGCAAAGGGCGTTAAGCGATAATAAAATGTCGCAAGACCGTCTTGCAAAACATTTAAATACAACGCAACAAACCGTAAGCAGGTGGATAAAAAGAATTAACGAACCCGATTTAAACACGCTTTTGAAAATTTGCTTATTGCTTGACGAAACCCGAACACTTTATTGAGTGTTGGCGAAACAAATATTTAACCCCCGCGGAAGTTTCCGCGGGGGTTATTTTTTAAATAGAATGTAAAATTTCGTCAAGGTTGCGCTTTCCGTAAACTATGCGCAATATGTAAACCGTATTACTGACGGTTTTATAATAAATTACGTAATTTCCCGCCAATACTCGCCTTACCGCTTTATCGGTAAGAAAATCGTTTTCGATTGCCAAACCAGAATCGGGAAAGGTTCTTATCGCCTCGATACTTTCAAAAACTTCGTCGAATAATTTTCTTGCCGCCGACGCATTATTCAGTTCGACTGCGATATAACGCATAATACCGTCAAGGTCCTGCTCGGCTCGGGCAGTGAAGCTGTAAGAATATTCAAATTCCATAATTTTTTATTATCCTTGCTTTGACTTCGTCTCCGTCGGTTACCCTGCCGTTTCCCAAATCGGAAAGTCCTTCGTTTACCATTTTTGCCTCATACATTTTACCTAACGTTTTTTCATAGTACTCTATATCCATAACGACAAGTCTGCCGTAACCGTTTTTGGTAACGAATACGGGTCCGTTAGCTTCCGCACAGCGTCTTTCTATTTCAACCGTATCTTTTAAATCGCGCATAGGAATTATTGTCATATTACCCCTCCGTTATCATTATACAAAATTATGGCTAAATTATACACTAAATTTAGCCATATGTCAAGATTTCGAACAATGCAATTCTGATTACTTAAAAAGTTTATCCCGTTCCAAGATAATTTTATCTATCTTGTTTATATACGTCGGTATGTCTTTGGGTGAAGCGCAGCGTTCTATTCTGTTCTCCGAACCGAAAAGACGTTTGGAAATCGCGTTCGCGCCTACGGCGATATTGTCCGTGATTTCCTCCATAACGTTTATATTATAAACGCAGGCTTTGCCCTGTTTGCACCAGCCGACGTTTTCAAGCCCGCCCGCCTGATATTTTTGTCTGTACAGATAATACGGAGAATATCCCGCGAGGGGCAGCTTTTCACGGGACAAATCGACCATTTCGTTTATATCGGAAATATTCAGACGTTTTACGTTTTCTTTGAGTTTCGCGCCCGATTTCAAAGAGAGCGTGTGCACGGTTATATTTTCGGGGTTCAGCGAAATGGCGGTATCGAGCGAATATCCGAAATCGGACAGCGTTTCGCCGGCAAGTCCCGCGATAAGGTCGATATTTATATCGAAGCCGTATTTCCGGGCGGCGGAAAAAGCTTTTATAGTCTGTTCCGCGGTATGTTTTCTGCCTATCTTTTCAAGCGTGGAATCATTGAAAGACTGGGGATTCACGCATATGCGCGTTATACCGAAACGCTTAGAAAGTTCTAATTTCTCCTCGGAAAATACGTCGGGTCTGCCCGCCTCAACGGTATATTCGGGAATTTCTGCGAACTCCTCTGCCACCGTCGAATATATGCGTTCGAGGAGCCGTGTTTCAAGCACGAACGGAGTTCCTCCGCCTATGTAGACGCTGTTGAGTTTTTTTATAACGGGCTTGACGGCGCGGATTTCGCGCACCAGACAATCGACGTAAGTTTCAAGATATTTGCGGGTCGCCGAAACGGGCGCGGTTATGAACGAGCAGTATTCGCATTTGGTCGGACAGAACGGAACACTTATGAACAAATCCTGTCCGCCTTCGTTGCCGTAAATACCTTTCTGCGTTTGAAGAACGCTTCCGACGAGCGCGGTTCTGTCCGAGCTCACTCCCATAAGACTGAAAAGAGGCTGAAAATCTCTGCCCTCGCTAAGTTCGGCGTAGGCGAGCTTAGTCGGTCTTATCCCCGTCAGCGCGCCCCAGGGCAGAGCGCCTTTTTCGGACGAAAGCACACTGTAAAAAGCGAGTTTGGCAAAACGCTTCGCCATTCTTTTAAACGTTAACTCGTCTTCGGTTTCGTACTCGTTTTCAAAGTCGTAAAATTCCCCGCCGTACTCTATGCAGTTGAAAAATTTATCCTTGCCGAACGAAAAGTAATGGGTAAAGTCCGCGTCTTCGCAATCGAAAGCGCGGATAACGTCCATTATCTCGGGACGCAGATATTCGCTGTTGGTAGTAAGCATTTAAAGTTCCTCTCGCAAAATACCGACGAAGTAGCAGAAGCGTCCGTATTTATTTAAGGTACGGATTGTTTTCGCGCTCGAAAGCTAAAGTCGTGTTTTCGCCGTGACCGCAGAAAACCTTATAATCGCCTTTAAGCTCTAACAGTTTTTTAACGCTTTCTTTAAGAACTTTTCTGTTGCCCGTCGGCAAATCGCACCTGCCGATGCTCATATTTAACAGCGTATCGCCAGTAAAAATATTGTGTTCCGCAACGTAGCACACTCCGCCCTCGGTATGACCCGCCGTTTGAATAACCTTGAATTTTATTCCGCCGAATCTGAATTCTTCGCCGTCAGTTAAAGTTCTTGAAATTTTGAATTCGGGAATTTCCTCGCCTTCGAAAATTTCTCTGTTCTTAGCGCTGAAAATAAACTTATCCTCTTTCTCTCCGCACAAAATCGGAACGCCGTTTTCGTAAAATTTTCCGCATCCGCCTACGTGGTCGAAATGTCCGTGCGTCAGAAGGAGCGCGACGGGCTTTAAGCCGAGAATTACGCAATTTTCATACAGCGCGGGTTCCGCGCAATCGACAACGACCGCAGTTCTGTTGTCGTTGGTCAGTATATAAGAGTTACATCCGATGCCGTCAGGCAATACTTTTATAATTTCCATTTTTTTTACCCCGTTGTTCTGTATACGTCGATTATGCGTTTATCTTTTTTTAAACGGTTGATAAGCATATCCATATCAGAACGTCTGTTTAATTTTATTTTTATTTCGAATTCCGCCTGCTTTTCTTTGTTGATTCTGCCGTTTATGTTCGTCATAGAAAGGCGAAGAGCGGAAATTTCAGAGGTTATAAACATCGTGACGCCGTTATCGTCCGAAGCTATGATTTTCAAGCCCGCAATGAATTCGGTGTTTTCGCCGGTCCATTGAGCGGGTTGCAGACGCTCCAAATCCTCGTGAGAAATATTCGGGCAGTCTTTGCGGTGAATGATAACTCCGCGTCCTCGGGATACGAAACCGATTATATCGTCGCCCGGGACGGGGTTACAACAGTGCGCGAAACGAACCAAAAGTCCGTTCAGTCCCTTTATCGCCACACTGCCCGCGGGAGTGTTTCTGAGCTTGTCTGAAGTTAAAAATTCCTGCGGTTTGGGAATTTCTTTTTTATAGTAATCGATAAGTTTATAGATTACCTGGTTTACGCTTACCGCGCCGTAACCGACAGAGGCCATCATTTCGTTTACGGACGAGAAAACGAGTTTGTTGGAAAGCTTGTTGAAAGACTCCTCCGTCAAAAGGTCCGCTAAGTTGTAACCTCTGCGTTTTGCTTCTGCTTCGAGCATCGCTCTGCCCGTTTTGGCGTTGCCCTCTTTCATTTCGCGCTTGAAAAACGCTCTTATCTTGCCCTTTGCCGAGCTCGATTTAACGAATTTGAGCCAATCCCAGGACGGACCTTTCGTATTCGGCGAAGTAAGAATTTCCACCACGTCGCCCGTATGAAGCTGTGAATTCAGCGGAACTATTCTCGAATTGACTTTTGCGCCGACGCATTTGTTTCCGACTTCCGAGTGTATTGCGTATGCAAAGTCGACGGGAGTCGCTTCGAGCGGAAGCGAAATAACTTTGCCGTGAGGAGTAAAAACCAAAAGTTCGTTTGAATACAAATCGTTTTTCAGACTGTCCACGAATTCTTTCGAATCGTTCAAACTGCCTTGCCAATCCATTACGTCGCGTATCCAGGAAAGACGTTGGTCGAAGCCCGTTTCGCCGCTCTTGTTTTCTTTATACCGCCAATGCGCGGCGATACCGAATTCGGCCATTTTGTGCATTTCCTGCGTTCGTATCTGAATTTCGAAAATCTGACCGAAGTTGGTTACGACCGTCGTATGCAGGGACTGGTATAAATTGCGTTTGGGGGTTGCTATATAGTCCTTTATCCGACCCGGAACGGGTTTCCATCGCTTGTGAATTTTGCCGAGAACCTCATAGCACTCTTCTGTGTTTTTTACTATGACGCGGACGGCGGCAAGGTCGTAAATCTGGTCGAGCGACTTGCCCTGGTTTTTCATCTTTTTATAAATCGAATAGAAATGTTTGGGTCTTCCGAATACTTCGCCTTCGATAGCTCCGTCTTTGAGGATATTTTTGAGTTCGTTTACGACGAAGTCGACGAAACTTTTGCGCTCCTCCAATTTCTGGTGTATGTTGGTTACAAGGTATTCGTAAGCTTCTGGGTCGAGATATTTAAGGCATAAATCTTCGAGCTCGCATTTTATCTGCGAAATACCGAGTCTGCCCGCAAGCGGAGTGAAGACTTCCAGAGTTTCCTTGGCTATTCTCTGTTGCCGCTCGTTCGAGAGAAAGTTCAAAGAACGCATATTGTGAAGCCTGTCCGCAAGCTTTATTATTATTACGCGTATGTCGTTCGCCATTGCGACGAAAATTTTGCGGAAGTTTTCCGCGTCTTCTTCTTCGTGCGAGGCGTAGCGTATTTTATCGAGCTTGGTCACGCCGTCTACAAGCGTAAGAATTTCGTTTCCGAATTGCGTACGAATATCCTCGTTCGTCGCCTGCGTATCTTCTATTACGTCGTGAAGAAAAGCCGCGGCTATTGACGGAGTGTCCATTCCGAGACCGATAAGTATTTCCGCCACGGCGCAAGGGTGGCTGAAATACGGTTCTCCGGAAGCGCGTTTCTGCCCCTCGTGCATAAGTTCCGCATAGCGGTAAGCGTCGAGCAGGAGTTTTCTGTCGATTTCGGAATAATTGTCGTAAATTTTATCTAATACCGTTTTCATATTCTTTTACTATATTATACAGTTCCGAGTTGGAGAGCTGAGTTTTCACTCCGCGGAATACTTCTATCTTCCCGCCCTCGAACGAAATAAGCGAGAGCTGACGGAAAATTTCGAGAGCAAAAACAGTCTGCAAAGGTTCGCCCAGATTATTTTTAAGCGCGGTTTCAGCGCTGTCCGAGCCAGTTAAATTATTTGCGCCGGCAGACAGGGCGGAGAATATTCCCAAAAGTTTTTCCCTGTCGGCGGTTAAGCGTTTTAAAAAGTTATCGCCGTATATTTCAGAACATATAATCACTTCTTTGCCTTCGAGAGAAGAAAGTCTTACTCCCGACGGCGGAGCGTCGAGAAAAATCACACGATTGAAACCGCTTAAATCCACGTCTGACTGAGGAGAGATTATCACCGTATCCGCGAGGTTGCACGAAGACAGTCTGAAAACATCGACAGACAGTTTCGACGCGTTTTTGAAATATTTCAGCGTCTTATATTCTCCCGCTATGCAAACGGTGCCGTAGCCTGTGTTTCCGTTTAACAGCGCGTCTATTTCCGCGATAGTTTTAAACGACTTTTTACAGTCGTATTCTGGACAGGCGAGAGTTAAAATATTGTTTACATATATTTCTTCGCCGCAGGAGCTTGCCGCGTTTCTTTCGCAAACGATGTCTTTTATATATCCTTTAACGTATTCTTTTCCGCGGAAAACAGAAATATTATACGAAAAAATAAATTTTTTCGGAGCATTGCTTTCGATAAGGAAAGTAAATTTGCTTCCGCCGAAATACATAAGTTCTATTTTCGGACTTTTCACCGAAATATGCTGTGAAAGAAGTTTGACGGGTTTTACTTCGACGGAGCGCTCGTCCGCTTCGAACATCGGTCTGCGGTTGCCTACTCCGAACGGTTCGAGCATTTCAATCTCTTTTGCGAACCGCGCCGAACAGGGCGAGTTAAGAATTCCGTTTATATAAACCGTCGGTTCGAAATCTTCCGCGGTATACCGCGCGGAAAGATATTCGTTCAAGGCTCTTTCAAGCTCGTCGAATTCGGAGATTTTAACGTTCACTCCCGCCGCCTGCGCGTGACCGCCGAATTCCGTTATCATACTTTCGCAGGATTTCAAAGCCTCGAAGATATTGACGTTTTCAACCGAACGCGCCGAACCTTTAAGCATATCTCCGTTGCGGACGAACAGTAACGCGGGGCGCGCATACTCTTCGGCAAGACGCGCCGCGACTATTCCGACGAAACCCGTGTTCCAGCTCTCGTCCCAAAGCATTACGACTTTACCGTAAGCTCCGCGTTCTTTTAATTTTTGCTTTGCGCTCGCGTACAGTTCGTCGCAATATTTCTGACGTTCGAGGTTGTAGGACGTGAGTTTGCAAGACAGGTCGAAAATCGCGTTTTCGTCGGTTTCCGTAAACAATTTAAGCGCCGAACGCGCGTCGCCCATTCTTCCCGCCGCGTTTATTTTAGGCGCGATACCGAACGCGAGCGTCTGAGCCGTAGCCGACGTTTCGTTTTTGGAAAGAAAATGCGAATAATTGCTTTTCGGGGTTGAATTTATAAGTTTAAGTCCTTCGGCGACAATATCTCTGTTTTCGCCCGTCAAAGACACACTGTCCGCAACTGTTGCGATTGCGGCGAAATCGAGATAATCATACGCGCTTTCGCCGTTGAGCGCGACCCCTACTTTTAGTGCGACTCCCGCGCCGCAGAGATTGTCGTAAATATAACCGTCGTTGAATTTGGGGTTAATGCATATGCAGTCGGGAAGAATATCGGGCAGTTCGTGGTGGTCGGTTACTATGACTTCCGCGCCCTGTTCTTTTATATATTCGACCTCTTCCGCACAGGAAATTCCGCAGTCGACCGTTATAAAAAGCTGAGGAAAATGTTCTTCGAAAATCTCGTCTATAGCTGTTTTATTCAGTCCGTACCCGTCGCGGCGTTCGGGAATATAAACTACTGCGTCGATTCCGAAATCTTTCAAAGCGTTATACATTATAGTCGAAGCGCACACCCCGTCCGCGTCGTAATCGCCGTAAACGGCAACACACCAATTTTCGGCGCGGGCGCGGGTAATCAGAGCGACGGCTTCGTTCATACCGCTCATTTTGAACGGGGAAATAAAATGACTACGCGAAGGTCTTATGAAACTTTCGATTTTCTCTTTGTCGTCGATTCCTCTGCCGTAAAGAATTTTTACGGTGTCCTCTAAAAGTCCGCACTCCTTTGAAAGGTGTTTTATTATATTAAGTTGTTCCTCCGAAAACTCGAATTCGGGTAAGATTCTTTTCATAATTTATAAAAAAAGGCGGGATAAACCCGCCATTTCAATTGTTTTTTAAGATTTTTTAACTTTCTGCGAATGGCTTGCCTTGAAGTTGCCGCCCGCGCGTCTGATACGCGAATATACGGACGGTATGAAGAACGCAGTACCGTATATGCTTGCTACCGCACTCAACAGCGCAAGTACCGCGGAAGTAACGGCGAGTACGACCGAAAGCGCGCTTACCGACATCAGAACGAATAAAATCAAGCCTATCAAAGCCGCTCCTGCCGACGTTACCGCTATATCGGTTATGCTTTCGTTTGCGCATACGTCAGCTTGTTCGAGCGCGTCGAGCTTCGCGAATTTTTCGTCTTTCGAATTTTTGCGAACTTTATCGAAAAGGAAACAACATCCTATCATAGTCGCCACGACCGTAAGCGCGGCAAACGCGAACACGGTAGAACCTATGGGTACGCGCGTTATGGCAAGGAGCGAAACGAAAATCGCGAGATTGTGCACGTCCGCCAAAAGCGCTGAGAACGCTGCCGTAAGTTTATATCTGATTGCGAAGTATATGAACTGGAATACAACCGCGCTCGCAAGAGCAATCGCGCCGAACGTCAAGGCCTTTCCTCCGCCGAGTACCGTTTCCGCTTCGTGATAAGAAGCTTTGCTTAGTCCGCTCGTTCCCTCGGCGGTAAGCGCGCTGTGTATAACGTCCTTTGCCGACTGAATTTTCGCCGTATCCGTATTTTTCGAGAATTTGTAAACGAGCTGTCCGCCTGCTTCGAGCTTGCCGCCCGTAGCAACGTCGCCGTAAGTATACGCGTAATAGGAAACTCCCGCTTCTTTGAACGCTTTTTCGCAAATATCGTTTATCGAATCTTCTTTACCGTCGATATAAGCGTAATTTACAACCACGCTGTTATAACTCGTATAATCCGCGCCATAGTTGAAATATCCGTTCGATACGAACTGAAATATCAAACCCATTGCAAGACCTACTGCGATTATAACTGCGGAAACGATTATCATTACGTGCATTTTGGAAGAAAGTTTTAACTTAGTCATCTTCAAGTTCCTCCCTTTTATAACCGCAGAACTTAAATTTATCTTTTACGGGCGAAGACGTTACGTACCACATAAACCTCGTAAACCAATACAGAACGTACGACGCTACTCCCGATATGAAGAGTATAAGTCCGCAAGCCGCTACTTCTCCGACGCCGACGAAAGCAAGGAATATGCTTACTATCAAGAGTATAACGTGCATTTCGAGTATTCCGGCAAGCTGAGCTTTGTAAGCCTCTTTAACGGACGACTGAATCGTCTTGCCCTTTAACGTTTCCTTGCGGACCGCTTCGAACGAGGCGAAGTTAGACGCGCACAGAAGCGCGAGACCTATTACCGCCGTAACGGCGCCCGCCAAAGTAAGCTGAATTTCCAAAAGCATAAGAACGGTTATAAGCGCAAGCGCGAATATAATTATTATCAAAGAATTTACAAGTCCGAGCTTTTTGTATCTCGCTATAGAATAAGCAATCGCGCCTGCGACTATGAGAAGCAGTGAAACGCCGAGGAACAGCGACGCCGTATCTCCGAGTTCCGCGCCCGCGTAAATTATCTGAGCTTCGTCCGAACTGTAATCGAGAGTAATGGTCTTGCCGTCGGCAACCGAATTCATTACTATCGTATAATCCTGTGCGTTGGATTCTTCGACGGGGATATAGAAAGTTCCCGCGTCTATTTCCTCGCTGAGAGAGAGCGAAAGCAAAGCGTATTCGCCGACGTAGAAACCGATAGCCTTGTCGCTTTCAGCCGTAAGTACTTTTGCGGACATAGCTTTGAACTGTTCTCTTCCCTCTTTGGTAAGACTTATTTTAACCGCGTGATTGCCGCTGACCGACTGTTTGGAAACGCTTTTGAAAAACGCAGTAACGTCGTCGGTAATCTTGGTGAGAATATTGTTTGATTTTTTATTGCCTACTTCCGAATTGCGGAGCGAGAGTTTGCCGTTATAAGCGAGCGAAACTATAGACTTTTCTATAACGGACCGTTGCTCGGAACGCGAAGACGAATTATACTGCTTGTACTCTGCATAAGTAAAATTCGTGGGAACGGTGACGCTGAGCGCGAAACCGTCCAAAACGGAAACAGAATAGCTTGTATATCCTTTTTGTCCGAAACGTTCCGAAAGAACTTTTGCGTCCTCCGCCACTAATTTTTTCAAACCGTCCTCGCCGTGTTCTTCGAGAACTTCCTTGTCGACGTACACGTTTCCGCACTGAGCGTAATCGGACTTATCGCCGTCTTCCAAATCAGCGTATTCCGCCGGAGAAATTACGCCCTCCGGATAAAGAACCGTCGTCGCGTTACCGGTCAAATCTCCGCCGAGACGGATATTGCCGATAAACGAATTATATCTTTCGACTCCGTTGCTACCGGGTACCTGCCAGGAAAACAAAGCAAATACCGCAAGCACCGCGACCGCGGCGGCGAGCAACGCCGTTATTATCGCCGATTTTATTTTGCCCATCTATCTTACTCCTAAACGTAAAGCTTTTTTAACCACTATATTATATATAAAAATCTTACGGCAGTCAATTAATTATTCTCGGCTTTACAACATTAAATCGTCTTTTTTTTAACTTTTATTTTCTTTTTTTACGGGCAAGCGCGTACATACCGCACTCAATACGCTTTTTCATCATATCGCAGGTTATAGGATACGGCGTGTTTATATCGCCCGTAAAATGATAATTGTTCGCGCTGCATCCGCCCGAACAGATAAACTTTGCAAAGCAGTTCTCGCAGCCTTTACGCGTAAAAAGACAGTCCGATGCGAACTTGCCGCGGATTCGAGCGTCGAGCTTACCATCGTAAACGTTGCCCATAAGAAAATCTTTATCGCCCGCAAATTGGTGACAGGGGTAAATATCGCCGTTAGGAACGACGGAAAAATATTCGTTGCCCGCGCCGCAGGCGGAAACTTTTTTCTGTAAACACACTCCTCCTTCCAAATCTATATTAAAATGAAAGAAATTAAAACCCTCGCCTTTTTCGTGTTTTTCGAGGTATTTATCGCAGAGGTTTTCGTATTCCGCGCAAATTTCGGGGATATGCTCTTCTTTGATTGCCAAATCTTCTATATCCGTTACGACGGGTTCCATAGAAATACTGTCGAAACCGTTTTCGGCAAGAAAAATCACGTCTTTGGAAAAATCGAGATTTTTCGACGTGAAAGTTCCGCGGACGTAATAATTTTTATCGCCGCGCGAACGTACGAATTTTTTTATATTTTCTATTACCAAACCGAAACTGCCTTTGCCGTTTCTGGTTTTGCGTATCGCGTCGTGAACTTCGGGTCTTCCGTCGAGACTTAAAACAACGTTTTCCATTTCGCGGTTGAAAAAGTCTATGGCTTCATCATCCAACAAAAGCGCGTTTGTCGTCGTGGTGAAGAGGAATTTCTTTCCCGCATTATTACCCTTTTCTCTTGCGTATGCGACGACGTTCTTTATCGTTTGCAGACACATAAGCGGTTCGCCGCCGAAGAAATCGACTTCGAGTATTTTTCTGTTCCCGCTGTTGTTTATGAGAAAGTCTATAGCTTGCTTAGCCGTCTTCTCGCTCATAAACTCTCTCACGGAGTGATACGCGCCCTCGTCCGCAAAACAATACCTGCATCGCAGGTTGCAGTCGTGGCAGATATGTAAACACAAAGCTTTGATTTCGTTAGATTTAAGCGGATAAGCTTTCGGCTCGTCTTTGAAAAGAAGTCCTTCTTTTTCGAGCTCTTGTATTTCGGAACGGATTTGTGCGATTTTTTCTTCCGAAAGCGCGGGAGCGGAACCACCCTCGTATTCGGACTTTAAATACTCCGCGGTTTCCCTGTCGCACTCGTGCAGACTTCCGCTGCCGGAGTCATATATGAAATATTCGGATTTATAATTGAAAACGTGTATCATAAGTTTAAAATAAAAAAATTTAAGGAGCAGAACAGTTCTGCTCCTTATCGGGTTTTGAAATTACTTGTTCTTCTCGGGATTCTGTTCTCTGGTTATTCTTTCACAGCTTTGGTTTCCGACCGTACAGCTTGTTTTGCAAGCAGACTGACAGGTGCTTCTGCATTCTCCGCAGCCCGTAACCTTTTTTTCGCGGGGAGCCGCTATCGTCTTAATCATAATTATTAAATCTCCTGATACGTATTTATAACAGCATTATAAAATACGAAAGAAAAAAAATCAAGTATTTTAAGCTTTGTTTTTTATATTGACCGCGATTACGCCCGTTATCGCGCCCGCTACGGCTCCGATAAGAATTTCTATTGCGAAAAACCAGCTTATATCGAACGAACACGATATAAGTCCGAATAAAAGATACGTAGCGAGAACGGCGGTTATTCCGTAAATCAAACCTTTTATAAGCCCCTTTTCGCCGCGTATGAAAATAAGTCCGCCCGCCGCTATGGCTACTATTTTGAAAACTTGGTTAACGGGCTTGACCGCACCCAAAGGCAGAGAAAAAAGCTGAATAATAAGCGTGAATATAAGTACGAACACAAGCGAAATGACAACCGCCGCAGCCGCAGACATAGCTATCTGAAAAATATTTTTGCGCATAAAAGAAACCTCCGCTTTAATTTATGCGCAAGAAAGCGCGCGTATGCAAAAAACAGTACGGGAACCCGGATTAATCCGGGTTCCCGCCGCTTATTGATATTATTTCTTTTTTCCCGACTTTTTTGCGGGAGGATTTCTGAGTTCTTCGACGCTCTTTTCTTCCGCAACGGCTTCGGTTTCCGTCCCCGCCGCTTCCGTCGCTTCAACGGCTTTAACGCTTTCCGCGGTTTCCGTAATTTCTGCGGAAACTTCTTCCTGCGTTTCTACGGACTTTTCTTCCTTTTTGGAAGCCACGGCATCGGTCTGGTAAATCGCCTGTCTGTCGAACTTTATAAAGCATTTGCCGGACTGCTCCGTACCCGTTTCGAGAACGAACGTATTTTCTTCGTTATCGACTTCCACGACTATACCGCAAATTCCGCCGATTGTTTTGACTTTGTTTCCGGGCTTAACCGAATTGATTAAGTCCTGAGCATCCTGCTCCTGCTTTTTACGGCGCCTGCTTGAAAATACGAACATTACTACGATTCCCACAAGCAATACGCCGAGAATTATATAATAAACATAATCCATCTTTTTCGTCTCCGATTCATTCTTTTATTTTTTACTAATTTAATATAATATTTTTACGCCTTTTTTGCAAGCGTTTTTTAAGCTTTTGGAGAGATTGCGCCAAACTTTCACTCAATTTTCGTAATTCGAATAAAACCCGTCAGCAAAGTCCTTTAAACTATCGGCAAATATCGCTTCGCGCATATCGCTCATAAGTTTATGAAGAAAAGTTATGTTGTGCAGACTTAACAGCATAGAAGATAACATTTCGTTCACGTTTATAAGGTGTCTTATATAAGCTTTGGTATAATTTTTACAGCAATAACATTTGCAGTTTTCGTCAAGAGCGGAAAAATCTTCGCGGTACGCTCCGTTTCTCGCTACGATTTTACCCTTGGAAGTAAAAGCGGTGCCGTTGCGGGCGACTCTCGTCGCAAGAACGCAGTCGAACATATCCACTCCGCGTTTTACTCCCTCTATAAGACAGTCGGGACTGCCGACACCCATAAGATAACGCGGTACCGATTCGGGAAGATGAGGACGCATAATATCGAGAATTTCATACATTCTCTCTTTTGGCTCCCCGACCGAAAGCCCGCCTATCGCAATTCCGTCCGTTGCGTGCGGTTTCGCGCGGCGCAGACTTTCGAGACGCAAATCGTCGTACATATTTCCCTGCACTATGGGAAACAGCGCCTGGTCGTCTCGGGTCTTTGCGTCAAGACAGCGTTTTAGCCACGCATCCGTTCTTTCCATCGCGGCACGGGACTGCGCGTGAGTATAACCGTATTCGCTGCACTGGTCGAACTGCATAATTATATCCGCGCCGAGATTCTCTTCGATACTCATAACTTTTTCGGGCGTGAACAGGTGACGCGAACCGTCTACGTGCGAATTAAAATATACCCCTTCGTCCTTGATTTTATTCAGTTTCGTCAAAGAAAATACCTGAAAACCTCCGCTGTCGGTTAAAATAGGACCGTCCCAATTCATAAACTTGTGCAGTCCGCCCGCTTTTTTAACGAGTTCGTCGCCCGGACGGATATATAAATGATAGGTATTTGAAAGAATTATACTCGAACCCGCCTCTTTCAAATCGCGCGGATACACGCCTTTTACCGTCGCCTGGGTTCCTACGGGCATATAAACGGGCGTCAGAACGTCGCCGTGCGGAGTATGGTAGATTCCCGCGCGCGCGCCCGTGTATTTATCGATATGCTGAATTTCAAACGAAAAATTTTTACTCATAAATTACTCTATAAAAAATATTGTATCCCGCATTTGCACGGAAAACAGGATTGTCTAATTTTAGAAACAAGCAAGAGCAGGAGAGTGCGGATTTGTCCGCAGGGAGTGTACATAGACGTACACGACCAAGGCAAAACGCAAGTTCGACATAGTATCGCGCCGCTTATACAATCATCATAGCGTCCCCTTGTCTAACGGGAAGCAGGATTTCCTATACCATATATAATAATAGGC
>CAJUHC010000017.1:6725-31478 GCA_910586345.1 uncultured Christensenella sp. | reverse complement strand
AACTCTGTTTATATCTCTGGGGAACATCGCCGCATATCTGACGTTCTTGAAACCGAGCAGGTGCATAGTAAGTCTTTCGAGTCCCAGTCCGAGCCCGCCGTGAGGCGGCGCGCCGTATTTGTGGAGCATAAGATATGTTTCGAATTCTTCGGGGTTCATACCGAGTTTTTTCATCTTTGCGACTTGTTCGTTGTAATCGTGTATACGCTGTCCTCCCGAGGTGATTTCTATCCCTCTGAACAAAAGGTCGAACGACAACGTTACTTCGGGGTCGGTCGGGTCATCCATAGTATAGAAAGGACGTTTTTTCGAGAGATAATGCGTTACGAACAAGAAATCGGAATTGTATTGCTGTTTCGCCCATTTTCCGAGGAACGCTTCTTCTTCTGGTTCGAAATCTTTCATATCTGTAATGTTTTTAAGTTTCTTGACGCAGAGCTCTTTAGCATCCTTAAAACGAATACAGGGAATTGAATTTATTTCGGGAATATCTATTTTCAACAACTCCGTTTCGGGCGCGTACTCGGTCTTTAAAAGATTCATTATATATTTGAGAACGCCCGTTTCCATATTCATTATATCTTCAAAGCCGTCTATAAAACCCATTTCGAAGTCCATTGAAATGTATTCGTTGAGGTGGCGGGAGGTGTCGTGGTGTTCCGCGCGGAAAACGGGAGCAATCTCGAAAACGCGCTCGTAAACGGGTACGAGAGCCTGTTTATATAACTGCGGACTTTGGGCAAGATAAACGGTTTTGCCGAAGTAATCGAGCTTGAATACGTTTGTTCCGCCTTCCGCGCCCGCGAAATTGATTTTCGGAGAATGAATTTCTGTAAAATTCTGGCTCGTAAGATATTCTCTGAAACCGCGCTGAATACCCTCCTGAATTTTGAATACAGCGCGTTCTTTGGGGTTTCTGAGCGTTACGGGACGGTTGTCGAGATTTACGTTAAGGTCGCATACGACCTGTTTTTTTGAAATGACTACGGGAGGAATATCGGCGGGAGTAGACAGTATGTCGATATCGTGAATCTGTAATTCGTATCTCTCGCTTCCGTCGCGGGTTTCGCTTTTAACGACTTTTCCGGTAATTTTCGCGGAACACTGTTCGACTACGTTTTCGCCGAGACGGTAGTCGGAAAATTCCGGCGAATAAACGCACTGTATCAGTTCGCGCGCGGTGCGCACGATAATAAAAGCGAAGTCCGACATATCTCGTATATTATGAATCGCGCCTTTTATCGTAACTTCCTCTCCGATATGGTTTTTAAATTCGGAGTACGGAGTAGCGGTAGGAGTTATAACGCCTGTAATCTCTTGCATATTATGAGCCTCGTAAACTGTTTTTTATAATATTAAGTCTTTTGGAAACAAAAATCAAGTAAAATAAAAGAAGGCGCAGAAATATTCTTTTAAATAATTAACGGCGCAAGCAAAATCACATTTTTGCGCCGCGCTGCTCAATTTGTGCATACTTGCACCTCAGCGGATGAATGTCCGCGATTTAATAATAAGAGCAATAGCAATCGCGGACAGAAGGCAGCGCCTTTAAATAACGGAATTTTATTTTATCTCTTTTAAAATAAAATTCGTGAACATTTTGTCAAATTTTACTTGTTGCGTTTTATTTAATAATGGTATATAATAATTATATATCTTGTCTGCGGTGTTCGTGGTATGGGAAATTCGTAATCCACAAAGTTTTTACGGGAGCGGTACGTTTGCGGAAATAGGCAAGGTCTGCGCAAGCGGAAAGACCGACGTTTCGCTTCGCCGCACCCACCTGCGAGATGCGGGTTAACACTTTTTCATATCACGGCACAGGCGGATTTAATTATGCGTGTATACACGCATAATTAAATCCGTTTTAATCATTGACATATCGCAAAAATATGCGGTTTACGCAGATTTTTGCGAAAGAGGAAAGGCAAAATAATAAAAAAAGCGAGTGATTTTATCACCCGCTTTAAACATCAGATTTCTATTTTAACGGCGATTATGAAAGCTGGTGGGACGCATAGGGCAAATGGGTATTTTTCGGCATAGTAGGCGTAGCGGCGACAAATGTAATAGGGCATTACCAATGTTTTAAAGAAGGTACGCTGGTAGAAACGTAAGACGGATTAAAGCCTATTGAAGAAATAGAAGTTGGAGATAAAGTACTTGCCTATGACGAGGACACTGGCGAACAGGCGTATAAAAAGGTTGTAAGATTATTCCGCAATCAGACCGAAGAATGGTATCATATCCACGTCAACGGCGAAGAGATTGTTTGTACGGGCGGACATCCTTTCTATGTTGCAAGTCTCGACAAATTTATTCCTGCGCGAGAGCTAAAATTAGGCGACACACTATTGCTTTCCGATAACACCTGTGCTATAATAGAAGAAATTCAAGTAGAACAGCTCTCCAAGCCTGAAACTACCTACAACTTCGAGGTTGAGGACTTCCATACATATTATGTTACCGATAGTAAAGTGTTGGTGCATAATAAATGTGCTATTGATAATCCTTTAGATGAAGCGATGGAAGTTTATAATGAGTTTGATGTTGATAATGCCTATGTTAAGCCTAAACATTTATCTTCTACGGGTGGTAATGGGGCAAAATTTATTGCTGGAACAAAGTCTGAAGCAGAAGCAGTTTTAAAAACAGCAATGAAAGAAGGTAAAATCGTTAAAACAGCATATAACGGTATAACTCCATTAGGCAATAGAAGCTACAAATATATAATTGATGCAGGTAAAATTATAGGGACGAAAGGACAAACACAAATTCAAATAGTTTTAGCAAAAGGTGGAGGTATGCTAACAGCATATCCAATATAATTGGAGGATTTATGGTAGATACATTTTTAGAAATGGAAGTCGAATCTAAAGAAATGGCTGATGAGATATTGCATTTTATAAACTCGTTTGAAATAAGAAAGGGTGAATTTGAATGCAATTGTTATGTCATTGAAAAGTTGGATTTAAATACATTTTTAATCTATTGTGATTTAACTGATCAAGATGGTTTGAGAACAGTATCAGATACGTTTTCAATTTATCGCAATGATTTGCAAAAAGCCATTTTGTCAAAATCTAATAAATTGGGTTTTGAGATTAATAAAGATTTCTTGATTTTATAACCAATTTATTTGAAATGATATAAGAATTAAGGTAATGAGATTTAAGGGATTGTTTGAAAACAATCCCTTAATACTTTTTATTGTCACTTTATGTTTTAACTCTAGCATTCCATATAGCGGTAATGTTTACTGCAAGTACGTTCTTACCAGAGTTGGACTTCTACTACAACGGCGAATATAAGACGTGGTGGGAGAAGAACGGCTGGTGGGTAATGCTTATAGTCGGAGCTGTAGCAACAATAATAGCGTGTGTGGCGGCGCCGTTTACGTGCGGAGCAAGTACGGCAGCGGTGGCAATAGGAACAACGCTGTTAAAGATAGCGATAGGAACGGCGGTAGGTGCGGCGGTAAGTCTAGCGATAGGCGGAACTATAGCAGGCATACAAAGCGCATTGACGGGACACGGCTTCTGGCAGGCGTTCGGAGACAGCGTATGTGAAAACTTTGTAGACGCGGTAACAACCAGCTTTGCATTCAGTGCGGTAACGATAGCTGCAAGCAACGTATTAAAGTGCTTCCAATGTTTTAAAGAAGGTACGCTGGTAGAAACGTAAGACGGATTAAAGCCTATTGAAGAAATAGAAGTTGGAGATAAAGTACTTGCCTATGACGAAGATACGGGCAAATAGGCTTATAAAAACGTTGTAAGGCTGTTCAGAAACGAAACAGAGTGTTGGTGTACAGTAAAAGTAAAATCCGAAAACGGACAAGAGGCATTTGAAATTATTTCAACTCCCGGACACAAATATTATTTGCCTGATAATACCAAGAAGCGAGATAAAGGCAAACAAATTGAACATATAGGCTATGCAGCGTTATCCGAAAATTGGGTATCGGCAGAAAGTCTTAAATATGGCGACAGAGTATTGCTTTTTGACGGTACTTATGGTATAATACAATCAGTTAAAGTTAACCGACTTGCTACTTCCGAAATTACTTACAACTTTGAGGTCGAGGATTTCCACACCTATTTTGTAGGCGAACAAAGAGTATTAGTACATAATGCTAATTGTTTTAAAACACCTGATGGCAAAGATGTTTATAGAGGTGGAAATGATATGACTTTAAAGCAAGGTGAATATCGTTTGGATTCCAATGGTTTAGTGAAAACGACTCACGGGGTACCAGTAAACACTGATGCTAGTGCCGTAGCTAAATTTGGTGGGGCATATAAAGTTCGAAGTTTACCTGATGGATTGAAGATTATTCAAAGAGGTAAAAATTTAATGCATTTTGAAATTGTGCCTCAATATGCTATGCCGCTTAATCAATATCAATCGCTGCTATAACAGATTCAATTAATACCAGTATAAAGGAATAAAATTATGGATATAAAAATTTATTTTGATGAGGATAATGAATATAGTGAATTTAATTATAATAATAAAGATTATAGATTAGGTATTGTAGTTGTTTCTAATAATCATATTTACAAAATAAATATTTATGGCATTACAAGATTAAATCAAGAATTTGATGAAAGTGCTAATAATGGGGAGATTTTTTATGTCGAACCAAATCTAATTATTGTTGAAGAGGTTAATAAGCATAATATAATAAATGCGATATTAGGTGTTTGTAAGGAATTTAATTTTTTGTCTCAATTAAAAACTGAGGATGATATTGATTTGTCAAATTACATAAATGTCTATTGATTATAAAATTTTATTTCTCGAATAAATTTATAAACAGGCAGGAATTTTTCTGCCTGTTTATTTTCTAAGCGAAAACTCCAAAACTGAAAAATGGTATCATTTCCACGTCAACGGCGAAGAGATAATCTGTACGGGCGGACATCCGTTCTATGTTGCAAACCTCGACAAATTTATCCCTGCGCGTGAGCTAAAATTAGGCGACACCCTATTGCTTTCCGACAACACCTGTGCTATAATTGAAGAAGTTCATATAGAACAGCTTAGCAAGCCCGAAACTACCTGCAACTTCGAGGTTGAAGATTATCATACATAGATAATATCGTGACAATACGTGTTTGCGCGGATTTTCGCAAAATTAAAGAGGGCGAAATGTTTCGTCCTCTTTTAAAATAATAGGAAAAATTTACTCCGTGTGCAATTCTGCACACGGAGTATCGGGTTAATTTCAAGAAACTTTAACTGCTAAGCGGAAAACTTATTCCTTACCCGCAAGTTTCTTATAACTTTCGAGTCTTGCCTTTGCGGATTCTTCCGTCTTTTTGAACAGCTCGTTAGCTACTTCCGCACCCTGTGTTTTAGCGAGGGAAGCGTATCTCGTTTCGCCCGCAAGGAACGCCTGATAATCTCCTGTCGGTTCTTTGGAGTCGAGAGTAAACTGCTCGGTTTCGGGATTGTATCTGTAAAGCTGCCAATAGCCGCAGTCGACAGCCGCTTTTTCTTCGAGCTGGCTCTTAGTCATATTAATACCGTGGTTAATGCAGGGAGCGTAAGCAATGATAAGCGAAGGTCCGTGATAAGCTTCCGCCTCGGTCAACGCTTTGAGAAGCTGTGCAGGGTTCGAACCCATTGCAACCTGAGCCACGTAAACGTATCCGTATGATTTGGCAATCATACCCAAATCTTTTTTCTTGACTCTCTTGCCTGCGGACGCGAATTTGGCGACAGCGCCTATATTCGTCGATTTGCTCGCCTGACCGCCCGTGTTGGAATAAACTTCGGTGTCGAGTACGAGTACGTTTACGTCTTCGCCGGAAGCGAGAACGTGGTCGAGTCCGCCGTAGCCGATATCGTAAGCCCAGCCGTCGCCGCCGAATATCCATATAGATTTTTTAGCAAGGCAGTCCTTAGCGTCGAGAATGTCTTTAATGAGGGAGTAGGTTTCTATAGCCTTAACGAACGATTCGCTCGCTTCCTGACCGTCGGAATAGTTCGTCCAGGTCTTTGCAAGTTTAGCGACTTTCGATTTGACGGAAAGAATGTCTTTCAGAAGCGCCGCCGTTTCGCTGTTGCTGTCAAGGTGTTCCTGCAAGAATTTAACGAGTTCGGCGGAAGCCTTTTTGGACGGTTCTCTGTCGTCGAACGCTTCTATATATGCGTTGCAGACTTTTTTGCCTTCTTCGTTATCCCAGATTTCCGCAAGTTTGGCGACTTTAGATTTAACCGCGTTTCTTCTTGCGTCGTATGCAAGGTTCATACCGTAACCGAATTCCGCGTTGTCTTCGAACAGAGAGTTTGCCCAAGCAGGTCCGTGCCCTTTTTTATTGGTGGTGTAAGGACAGGTAGGCGAAGAACCGCCGTATATCGAAGAACAGCCCGTAGCGTTTGCGATAATCATATCCTCGCCGAACAGCTGTGTAACGACTTTAACGTAAGGCGTTTCGCCGCAGCCGGCACACGCGCCGGAGAACTCGAAGAGAGGAGTAGCGAACTGACAGCCTTTAACGGTGTTGGTTTTAAATTTGGAAGTATCGGCTTCGGGAAGTTCGACTGCATATTCCCAGTTCTTATCTTCGCCGTTTTCAAGAGCCTGCGCGAGAGGAATCATTTTGATTGCTCCGCCGTCTTTCACGGGACATACTGTAGCGCACACTCCGCATCCCATACAGTCGAGAGGAGAAACCTGCATTTTGTATTCGTAGCCCGCAAGACCGACAGCCGCTTTGGTTTCGAGCGTCTTGGGCTTCTTGCTTCCCTCGGCAACAAGCGCGGGACGCAGACAAGCGTGGGGACATACGAACGAGCAGGTACCGCACTGGATACATTTCTCGGTAATGATTTGGGGAACGAGAACGGCAACTCCGCGTTTTTCGTACTTCGTGGTACCCGTGGGAACGTGTCCGTCCGCGTTGAACTGTGAAGATTTAAGCTTATCGCCTTCGAGATAGAGGATAGGCTTGATAATCTCCTGATAATATTCGTTGTTTGCGCCCTTAACCATTTCCGCGCACTTCGTGGTTTTAGCCCAACTTTCGGGTACTTCGATTTTGATAAGGTTATCGCCCGCGGCTGCGTCGATAGCGTTGTAGTTCATCTGAACCACTTCTTCGCCCTTTCTTCCGAACGACTTCTTCGCCATATATTTCATATATTCGATAGCTTTGTCGTAAGGCATAATCTGAGGGTTGACGCGGAAGAAAGCGGACTGTAAAATCGTATTCGTTCTTCCACGGAGACCGAGGTCCGCCGCAATCTTGATTGCGTCTATAACGTAAAGATTGATATGTTTGTTTGCAATATCCTGCTTTACTTTTGCGGGCAGGAAGCTTTCGAGCGCTTTCACGGTAGTTGCGTTGGTGTTGATAAGGAACGTACCGCCGTCTTTAATGTCTCCGGTCATATCGTAGCGCGTAACGTACGAGGGGTTGGAGCACTGGACGAAGTCCGCGGAATCGATCAGATATTCGGACTGAATAGGAGAATCGCCGAAACGGAGGTGCGAAACCGTTATGCCGCCCGACTTCTTCGAATCGTAGAAGAAATAAGCCTGCGCGTGCTTGTCCGTATGGTCGCCGATAATCTTAATGGAGTTTTTATTCGCACCCACGGTACCGTCCGAACCGAGTCCGTAGAATTTACAGCTCGTAGAACCTGCGGGAGCGGCGTCGAACTTCTCGGAGAAGTCGAGAGAGGTGTTCGTAACGTCTTCGTAAATTCCGATAGTGAAATGGTTTTTAGGCTGAGCCTGTTCGAGATTTTTGTAAACCGCGAGAACCATAGAGGGAGTGAACTCTTTCGAGCCCAGACCGTATCTTCCGCCGACGACTTTGATATTCGTAACGCCCTTTTCCAAAAGCGCGGAGCATACGTCGAGGTATAAAGGTTCGCCGAGCGAGCCGGGTTCTTTCGTTCTGTCGAGCACTGCAAGTTTCTTAACGGTTCTGGGAAGAGCCGCAATGAACGCGTCTGCAACGAAAGGTCTGTAAAGACGTACTTTGACAAGTCCGTATTTTTTGCCGGAAGCATTGAGCTTGTTTATCGATTCTTCGATTGTTTCGCAACCCGAACCCATACATACGATAACTTCTTTTGCGTCCTGAGCGCCGACGTAATCGAATAAGTGGTAATGTCTTCCGCACTTAGCCGAAACGACGTCCATCATTTTCTGAACGATAGCGGGAGCGGCTTCGTAATAGCTGTTAGCCGTTTCCCTGTTCTGGAAGTATGTATCGCCGTTCTGCGCGGTGCCTTTCTGAATAGGGTGTTCGGGGTTGAGCGCGCGTGACTTGAAGTCTGCAATATCAGCGGCAAGTCCGACTTTTTCGCAGATGGTTCTTATTTCCGCGTAATCGTCCGCGTCGTCCCAAACGTCGATTTTGGAAACTTCGTGCGAAGTTCTGAAACCGTCGAAGAAGTTGATGAAAGGAACTTTCGATTTAAGAGTCGACAGATGCGCTACTAAGCCTAAATCCATAACTTCCTGTACGGACGAGTTGCAGAGCATAGCGAAGCCCGTCTGACGGCAAGCCATAACGTCCGCGTGGTCGCCGAATATGTTCAGCGAATGAGCCGCCAGCGCGCGCGCCGAAACGTGCATAACCATAGGCATAAGTTCGCCCGAAATTTTATACATATTGGGAATCATCAGAAGAAGTCCCTGAGAAGCGGTGTAAGTAGTAGTCAGCGCGCCCGCGCAAAGCGAACCGTGAACCGCGCCCGCGGCTCCGCCTTCCGACTGCATCTCCGCAATCTTGACTTTCTGACCCCACATATTGGTTCTGCCCGCGGTCGCCCACTCGTCCGCTACTTCCGCCATAGGCGAAGAGGGGGTAATGGGATAAATCGCCGCTACTTCCGAAAAGGCATAGGCAACGTGGCTTGCGGCGGTATTACCGTCGATAGTCAATTTTTTCATTAAAAAAAACCTCCGATTTTGTTTTTTAATCAATACCGTATTATTATAATTCAACGCATAAAAAAAGTCAATATTAGTTATCGTTAATTTTTTACTAATTTCACAAAATTCTCACGCAATTTGTTGTTAAAAATTTTTTTTAATGCTATAATTTTTTTATGACGGAACAGAGCGAAAACGTAATCACTTTCGAAAAAGTAAAATTTGCATATCCCGCGTCCGACGGCGTGTTTGCCGTGAACGGAGTAGACCTTATTGTAAAGCGCGGAGAGTTTCTTTCCGTAATAGGTCATAACGGAAGCGGAAAATCCACTCTTGCCCGTCTTATTAACGGGTTATTGGAAGCGGACGAGGGTAAAATCAACGTTCTCGGGCTCGACGTCTCCGAGGGTAAGAATTCAATCGAAATAAGAAAAAAAGTCGGTATAGTTTTTCAGAATCCCGATAACCAGATGGTTGCATCGATAGTCGAGGACGACGTGGCTTTCGGTCCCGAGAATATCGGAGTCAAACGCGAAGAAATCGGCGAGAGAATAGATTGGGCTTTAAAAGCCGTCGGAATGGAAAAGTTCCGCCGTTCCACCCCTTCGAGGCTTTCGGGCGGGCAGAAACAGCGTATAGCCGTTGCTGGCGCGCTTGCCGTTAAGCCCGAAATTTTAATCTTGGACGAATCGACCGCAATGCTCGACCCCAAAGGCAGACGCGAAGTGATAGAGGTTGTGGAAAGGCTTAACAGAGAAGAGGGTATGACAGTAATTCTCATTACCCATTTTATGGAAGAAGCTTTACTCGCCGACCGTACCGTAGTAATGAACAGGGGCGAAATCGTGCTTTCGGGTACGCCGGAGGAAATTTTCGAAAACGGCGAAAAACTCGAAGTTTACAATCTATCTCTGCCGCGGATAACGGAAATAATAAACACTCTCAACGGAGCCGGGCTTAATCTTAAAAACGTTCTCCGTCCCGAAGAGTTGTCGGTTCAGCTTTTAAGCCGTTTTTCGGAAAAAGGAATACGCTCGGCGCAATCGTCATCCGCTTCGGAAGCGGAGATAATATCCGCGTCCGAATGGGATATAGACGTAAAAAATTTAACTTTCACTTATTCCAAAAAATCCCCGTTTGCGACCAAAGCTTTGAAAGGTATTAATCTTCATATCGGCGGAGGCGAATTTTTCGGTATTATAGGTCATACGGGAAGTGGAAAATCCACTCTCGTTCAGCATCTGAACGCGCTTATAAAACTTCCGCAGGCTGAAAAAAAATACCGTGCAAAACGCGTTAAAAAAGGTCAGGCGCCTCCCGTTATGCCCGAAATTTATGTCGGTCAATTTAATTTGGCGGATAAAAAGACGGACTTTAAGGCTCTGCGCGCGAGCGTCGGTATGGTATTTCAATATCCAGAATATCAGTTGTTCGCGGAAACCGTCTTTTCCGACGTGGCTTTCGGCCTTAAAAATTTCAAAAAAGATTTAAAACCCGAAGACATTGAAAATGCGGTTAGAGAAAGCATAGAAGTAGTCGGTCTTAACTACGCCGAGGTAAAGGATAAATCCCCGTTCGATTTATCGGGCGGTCAGAAAAGAAGGGTCGCCATTGCCGGAGTAATAGTTACGAAACCTCAGGTACTCATACTCGACGAACCTGCGGCGGGACTCGACCCGCTCGGCAAAAAAGAAATAATGGAACTCTTGCATAAACTCCACCGCGAGTGGTGCAAGACGGTGATAATAGTTTCGCACGATATGGACGAAGTGGCGGAAAATTGCACGAGAGCGGCGGTTATAGCCGACGGCGAAGTCGTGATTTGCGATGTTCCCGCCAAACTGTTTTCAAGGGAAGACGAACTTTTGTCTCTCGGACTCGATATACCTCTGACTTCGAAAATATCCGCCGAATTAAAAAAGAGCGGAATAATGATAGAGAGCGATTGCACGGCGGACGGTTTCGCGCAAAAAGTCATAGAAATTTACGAAGGGGGCTCGAATGCTTAACGACGTAACTTTCGGACAGTATTATCCCGCGAAATCGTTTATGCACAGGGCTGACCCGCGCATAAAACTTCTCGCCCTGATTGCGTATATAGTCGCGCTGTTTTTAGCGAGAAATTTCTATGCTATGGCGGTTTGCGTCGTCGTGCTGACTGCGGCGTTGATTTCTTCGCGCGTTCCTTTCGGAAGCGTACTGCGCTCCGTTAAGGCGATAATATTTCTGCTTATATTCACCGCGGCGCTGAACCTGTTTTTCCACGGCGGCGAACATATTTATTGGCAGTACGGTATAATCAAAATTTCCCGCGAGGGAATAATTTTCACCGTGTTTTTCGTTTTAAGACTGTTTTTCCTCGTAATGGGTTCAGCCTTGCTTACGCTTACTACCACGCCAGTAGAACTGACGGACGGTATCGAAAGTCTTTTGACGCCTTTAAAATGGATACGTTTTCCCGTTCACGAGCTTGCGCTGATAATGTCCATCGCGCTGAGATTTATACCGACGCTTATAGATGAAACCAACCGCATTATTTCGGCACAGAAAGCGAGAGGCGCTGACTTTGAGAGCGGGAATATATTCAAGCGCATAAAAGCCGTTATACCAATACTTATACCGCTCCTGATAAGCGCGTTCCGCCGCGCGGAAGAGCTCGGCGACGCAATGGACGCGCGCTGTTATTCGGGTTCCAAAAACAGAACCAAATATAAAAAACTTAAGTTCGGCTGGCGGGATTTGATTGTTTTTCTCGTTTTCGGAGCAATGATAGCGGGCACTGTGCTTTTAAATATTTACGGCGAAAGAATATTTCCCGAAATTTATGAATTTATAAGGTTGAGCTGATGAGATATGCATTGCTTGTTTCATACGACGGAACCGCTTACGGCGGCTGGCAGATACAGAAAAACGCAGTCACCGTGCAGGAAAAACTATCCGAGGCTTTGCGCGAAACGCTCGGTTTCTCCGTTACGGTTACTGCGAGCGGAAGAACCGACAGCGGAGTACACGCAGCCGCACAGGTTTGCCATTTCGACGCGGAAACCGATATCCCGCCCGAAAGAATGGCGGACGCGCTCAATTTCAGACTTCCCGACGACATAAGCGTATTAAAATCCGTTAAAGCGCCCGAGGGATTCGATGCAACGGCAAGCGCGAAAAAAAAGACGTACTGTTACAGGTTATATCTCTCACGTCGCAGAAATCCGCTTAAAGACAGATATTCCGTACAGATTAAACACCCGGCAGATATAGAGAAGCTCAAAGAAAGCGGAAAATTTTTTGAGGGCGAACACGATTTCAAAGCTTATTGCGCGGCGGGTTCGCAGGTGAAAACCACCGTAAGGCGGATATATTCCGTCAACGTTGAAGTTAAAGAAACGCGCGGAAGCCCGGACGTGGAAATTTATGTAACGGGCAACGGCTTTCTGTATAATATGGTTCGGACTCTCGCAGGAACTATGCTTTATTATTCGGCAGGCAGGATAAGCGCAGAGGATATAACGCGTTCGCTTTCGCTTTGCGACAGAGATTCGGTGGGTAAAACTATGCCCGCCAAAGGATTAACCTTAGAGAACGTAGATTACGGAATAAATCTTTTTTTACAATAATTTCACATATTGATTTTATTTTTTACATTTACGGATAATAAAATATTATATACGATAGATATAAAAGGGGAATATGAACGGATATGGACTTTTTTGAATACGCCTCTATTGCAATGAACTTTACGAACAGCGACTGGGTGCCTTTTCTCGTAGGGGGACTGTGCTTTGCGATTGTATTTGTCTTCGAAGCAATAGCGCTTTTCGTAATCGCCTCGCGCGAGGGTTACAAAAACAAGTGGATGGCGTTCGTCCCGTTCCTGAACACTTACTATATAGGGGTATGTGCGCATAAGAACAGTTTTTACAATCTCGACACGAAAAAACTCGGTATTGCGGCGGCGGTGTTCGAATTCGTGCTTTTCTCGCTTTGGGTTGTATTTTTCGTCGCGCAGAGTCTGATATTGAACAGCGGTATCGCTCCTACGATTACGACGGGCTGGCTCGGATTGGAGAGTTATTTTTATCAGCTCGATTCCGTGCCTTCCAATCTCAGATGGGCGGCTTGGATGTATAATTATATGTCCGAATATATTTTAAGCGTTTTAGGACTTTTGTTCCTTCTACTTAGAGTCAGCCTTCTGATAAGCTTTTATCAGACCTATGCTTGCAGAAGATACGTTTTGTTCACGATAACGAGTATCCTGTTTCCGATACAGGGTATACTGTTTTTTGTCGTACGCAACAACAAAGGCGTAAATTACAGGGAATTTTTAAGGGCTGAACAGGCAAGGCAGTACCGTATGTATCAACAGTATTATCAGCAGAATAATATAAACGTCAATCCTTACGACGGCAATGCTTATAACAATCCGCCTCAAAACGGCGGTACCGCTCATAACTCCGCGCCCGACGACCCGTTCGGCGGTCTCGGCGGAACCAACGGAACAGGCGGAAACATTTCGCCTTTCGATGATTTCGATAAAAATTAAAGAGGGTACGGTAAAGGGCACTTCTCATAGGGAATTAAATGATTATATTTTAAAAGTTGAACTTTTAAGCGGTGAAACAAACACTCTCGTACAAATTGTACGAGAGTGTTTGTTTATACTTTATTTAGCCGATAAAAATTGCGGTATTTAATTAATTAAATATCGAAAAATGCTTGACAACCTCACTACATTGTAATACAATATAGTTACTATATTGCAATGCAAGGTACCTAAATCTGAGGAGGTTAAGTTGTTTGATAAGTCGCAATTACTGAAAGGGACGTTGGAAGGCTGTATTTTGAAAACGCTGTCAAAAGAGCCTATGTATGCTTACGGTGCAATCGAGTATCTGAGGAAAAAAGGTTTTACGGATTTAACCGAAGGGACCATATATCCTCTGTTGTTACGATTGGAAAAGCAGGGGCTTATTCGTTCGGAGCTTCGTGAATCGGCGGTCGGACCGAAACGCAAGTATTACCTTATTACGGAAGCGGGACGGCAATACTTAGACGAGTTTGAGCGTGAATATTGTGCGCTCGAAAAAATAGTAAAATCAATTATGGAGGAGTAATATGAAGAATATATCGAAAAAAAGCGTTACTCTCGTAAAGAAAATGGAAAGCTATCTTGCCGCAAACGGGATTAACCGCTTTGAATTGAAAAGAATCCGGGCGGATATTGTTTCGATGATAGCCGATGCGGAAGCACGCGGCGACAGTGCGGAAAGTATATTTCCGAACGGCGGGCAGGATTTTTGCGACGAGGTATTGAAAAACGCCGTAAAAAAGCGTTGGTATGAATATGTTTTATCTATATTGACTTACATGGCTATAAGCTTTGCCGTGGTGTTTCCTATCGTCATCCTCGGTACGTATTTATTCCCGAATGAAGGCGAAGCCGTGCGCGGAGTTATAATTGACATAGACGCCGTCGATTTACTGATTCCTTGTTTGGCGGCGCCGATAGGCAGCGGGGTAGTTATTTTTACAAACAGGTATATTTTTACAAAAAAACGCTTTGCCGTACTTATGATTTTTATTGCGCTTGTTCCGCTTATTGCAGGAATTATCGTTCTTGTGCTTTACGGCGCGTTCGGCGAAGAGCCCGCAATTATGAGCATAAACTGGGTTGCTTTATGGATAACCGTAACGGCGGTTGCCGTGCTTGAAGGCGTATTGTCGTTTGTGTTGGCAAGGCGCAATAATGCAAAGAGATAACTATTCTGGAAAATCTTATTACGCACCATACATTAGCTTAAATCTATTAAAACGCATAGAGCCGCGAGAAACAAAATCACGCGGCTTTTACTATAATATTCTTTTAGCGGAGTAAGCTTAAACTAAAAAATAATAGGTTTTTATTCTGATTTTTTATCGGTATCGGATTCGGAATGCGTTTTTTCGTTGCCGTAAATATGTTTTTCCACATACGCGGCTCGGCGGTTATTAATCCAAAATGCCCAAATCAGACAAACGATTGACAGTACAATGCATAACTCTTTATAAAAAATTGCACTTAAAACAGCAAATGAAAACATCAATAGAATTTCTAAAATTAATTCGAGTATATGATCGTTTAACCATTTTTTTTCAAAAAGTATTTTCTTTTCTTTTAAGTCAAATGTACTGTTTTCCAAAGCTGTCGCAATGTTTTCCTCTGCTATAGTTCCCGTTTTCCCAACGAGAAACAGTTTTATTGGTAACGCCGATTTGTTCGCCTAATTCTTCCTGCGTAAGATTTTTTTCTTTGCGCAATTCGGATAAAAATATTCCGATTTTCTGCATATCCATATATTAAAATCTCCTTATTGGATACTTCTATTCTATCATATATGAATAAAAAAGTATTGCCCATAAACGGCGAATTACATTTTTTCAGGAAGCGGTCATCACCTAAAACGAATATACTATTCTAAACACAAGAAAAGGCGTAGCTTAACGCTACGCCTTTTCTTGTCCGCACTTTCCCTTTATTTCATAAGGGAACTACGGCAAAAGCCGTACTTTTTTGTTGCGCAAAAATAACGTTGGTGGTATACTTGTTTCAAATAAGTATAAGCAAGAGTTATAGATAATGACAGATATAATTTCGGCGGTTTCCACTGCGTCGGGCGTCGGCGGGGTGGCGATAATAAGAATGAGCGGGGACGGGTGCCTCGAACTTGCGGGAAAGATGTTCGCGCCGTCAGGCGGGAAAAAGGTTTCCGGGTTTTCTCCGAATACGATGTACGCGGGTCTAATAGACGGGGACGGTTTTAAAGACTTCGGGTTCTGCGTTTATTTCAAAGCTCCTAAAACGTTTACGGGCGAAGACGTCGTGGAATTTCATTGCCACGGCGGTACGCAAATATCCCGCGGAATTCTTTCGAAAACTTTGTCGCTCGGCGCGCGCGCCGCTGAAAAAGGCGAGTTCACCAAACGCGCGTTTATAAACGGAAAGCTCTCGCTGTCTTCGGCAGAGGGAATGATAGATATGATAAACGCGGAAAGTCTTGCTTCGCTCCGTGCAGGCAGTATGCTATATTGCGAAAAACTCAATGAAGAGATAAAAATTCTTCAAAAAGAACTTACCGAAATACTTGCCGGAATAGCGGCCGACATTGATTATCCCGAAGAAGATTTGGACGGACTTAACGCCGATAAAATCAGCGTGAAGATTTCCGCGCTTTACGAAAAAATTTCCGCGCTCGCGTCGTCGTATTCGAGCGGAAAGAAAATAAAAGACGGAGCTACCGTCGCTATTTGCGGAAAGCCTAATACGGGTAAAAGTTCGCTCTTGAACGCGCTCTTGGGCTATGACAAGGCAATCGTTTCCTCCGAGGCGGGAACGACCCGCGACGCCGTGGAGGGAACCGTACAGATTGACGGCGTAAACTATAATCTTATAGACACCGCAGGAATACGCGAAACGTCGGGCAAAGTGGAGAGCATAGGAATAGAACGCGCGAAAAAAATAGTATCTTCCGCCGACGCGGTTATTTCGGTCACGGACGGCGGTGGCGAAGCGGAAAATTTCGAAGTAAACGGAGCGCTTATAAAGGTATTCAATAAATGCGATATAGCCGTTCCGACGCAAGACTGCGACGTTGCGGTTTCCGCGAAAACGGGCGAGGGGCTCGATGAACTCAAACGGCTCGTTTCGCAAAAATGCGTCGGCGAACTGTCCTCGGATAAAGCTTATATTATCGAGAAAAGACATTATTCAGCGCTTTTGCGCGCCGCGGAATCTCTGCGTTCGGCGCAAGAAAACGTAAATATCTGCACGGCGGACATAATCGCGATAGATTTGAAAGACGCGTGGGATTCTCTCGGCGAAATAACGGGAGAGACCGCAAACGAACAAATTATAAATACGGTGTTCGAAAAATTCTGCGTGGGAAAATAGAAGATTTATTATGGTCAATCTCGAACTTTACAAAGTATTTTATACGGTAGCTAAAAGCGGTTCTTTAACAAAAGCCGCACAGGAGTTGTATATTTCCCAGCCTGCCGTTTCCCAGTCGGTAAAACAGCTTGAAAGTTTGCTCGGAATATCTCTTTTCAACCGTACGCATAAAGGAATTGAGCTGACGCCCGCGGGCGGGAAACTTATATTTAAAAAAGTGGAAGAAGCTTTGAAGTTAATCGAGGACGCCGAAAACGGTATTTCCGAACTCAAAACTTCCGCGTCCGGAACAATCAGAATAGGCGCGACCGATTCCATTTTTTCGCATCTTCTTTCTGACAAAATAGCTTCGTTCAACGAAAAATATCCCGCTGTAAAATTAGAACTCATATCTTCAACTTCGCCGGAGATTCTCTGCAAACTTAAAGACGGAGGCTGCGACGTTGCTTTCGTAAATCTTCCCGCCGATGACAAAGACGTAAAATTTCTCGATACCGTCAGTCATTTAAGCGATATTTTCGTGGCGGGCGAAAAATTCAGAAGTCTTAAAGGCGAAGTTATTCCGCTTAAACGTTTACAGGAATTCCCGCTGTTGATGATAGAACAAAACACGATTTCCCGACGTGCTCTTTCAAAGTTTTTACAGACGCAGGGCGCGGAACTCTATCCGGATACGGAAGTCGCTAATTGGGATTTTATGCTGAAACTCGTATCGAAAGGAATGGGAATAGGCTGTGTTCCGCGCGAATATTGCGGAAAAGAACTTGCAAGCGGAGAACTCTTCGAGTTGAACGTTTTTCCCGCTCTTCCCGTAAGAGGAGTGGGCGTAGCCGTGCCAAAGCACGTTTCTGCGCCTTATGCGCTTAAACAGTTCGTTTCGATGTTCGCTCAGGGGGTTGTTTTATGAAATTCACGGAACTTAAAAACGATATTAAAGAAGGCGCGAAAAGCATATATCTTTTAGAGGGCGACGACGCTTATTTCAGAATGAAGGGCGAAGAAATGATTAAGTCCGCTTTCGTGCAGATGCCCGAATTGAATTTTTCTTCGTTCGACGGTGAAACTTTGAAGGGCGGTGCGATAGCTTCGCTTTCGTCCGCGCTCGAATGCTTTCCTTTTATGTCCGAAAAGAGGGCGGTTAAAGTAACTTCGTTTTATCCTTCCGAAACGGAGTACGAGAAATATCTTAAAAAAATTTTTGAAAACTTTCCGCCCGATTCCATACTTTTAATAGTCAATTCCGAAGGTAAAAAGGGAGTAGATTTAAAGCGCAAATTCCGCGTAACTTACGTCGACTGCAACCGCGCCGACGTAGAAACGGTTACAAAGTGGGCGTATCTCACTTTCAGACGCGCTGCCATAAACGCTTCCGCGGAAGTATGCGGCGCGATTGCGGGATACTGTCTTTGCAATATGTCCCGCGTTGCGTTGGAAGTGGAAAAACTGATCGATTATAAAAAAAGCGGAACGCTCACGCGCGAAGACGTCGACGAACTTGTTTTCAAGGACGCCGATTACAGAATCTATGAAATGACGAACGCGGTTTCGCGCAGAGACTTCGGTAAATTTATCGAAATTCAGTCCGAACTCTGCCGTAAAAACGGCGACGAAACGAATTTGTTGTCGGGTTTGTTTTCTTATTTTAAAAATCTTTTGACGATACTCGTTTCGCGCGGATGCGACGCGGAACTTGCGAAACTTCTGAAAATGAAAGAGTACGGAGTAAAAAAGAGTCGGGAACAGGCGCGTTCGATAGGTGAAGCTTCGCTGAAAAAATACGTTGAAATTATATATTCCGCGCTGTCGGAAATCAAGAGCGGTTTATGCGTTCCGCAGAGCGCGCTTCAGAACGTAAACAACCGGATATTTTTTTCTTAAAGTCAAATAAAGCGGGTCAAACGCTTTATTTTTTTTTCAATTGCTTATATAATAGTTATATATACGAATTCGGAGAACTATAATGCAAAGCTGGTCGCAATTTATAGAAAACGTCAAAAATTTCGGTAAGGGATTTGCCGGTTCCTGGTTGAGCTACGCGCTCCAATTGATTCTGCTTACGATACTCTTTTATCTGATGTTTAAGGTGCTTAAAAACAATAAAGCCGAAAAATTTATAGTAATAATAATATTTTTCATAATTTTTACGGGCTTGGCTCTCGCGTTTTCGTCAGAGATTGATTCGGGTTTCCTTTTCATAGTCGTAGCTATGGTCGCTCTTTTGGTTTTTACTATGTTCCATACGGAAATAAAACGTTCGCTTTTGGATTCGGGCGTCAAAAAGAGCAAGGTCGAGCCCGTGACGGTTACGGGCGTAGAACTGATTATGGACGAAATAGTCCGCGCAGTCCAGAATATGTCCAAAAACGATATAGGCGCTTTGATAGTTCTTTCGAACGATAACCTTCCCGACGGCATTATCGAGAGCGGAACGGTGATAAACGCTCAGATAACGTCGCAGATGGTTGAGGCGGTGTTCTATCCCAAAGCTCCGCTTCACGACGGCGCGCTCGTGATAGAGGGCAACAAGCTTTACGCAGCGGGTTGTTTTCTGCCTCTCGCGCAGGATGAAAAACTTCCCAAAGAGATGGGCAGCCGCCACAGAGCCGCGCTCGGCGTAACGATGGTTGCAAGCGTAACCGCTATCGTAGTATCCGAAGAAACGGGAATTATATCGATAGTGAAGAACGGCGTAATTAAGAAGAAGTACGCGGACGCGACCGATATAAAAGAAGCTTTAAGCGATTACTATTGGTCGGATTTAACCGCAGAGGCGTAACGGAGTGAAAAATGAAAAAGTTTGGTAAAGTATTAAAAGATTTTTTTACAAAGAATATAGGCGTTAAATTTCTTGCTTTGGCGGTTGCCGCTGTCACTGTTTTTCTGTTGAACATATAATGATTATGAAAACGATTTATACGCCCGAAATATTATTGCCCGTTTCCGCAGATATGCAGTCTTGGGCGGTAAACGCGTGCGACCAGTATACGTCGGATTACGGATATTGGAAGTACGTCGAGAAGTTGGTAGGAGAAAAGCCGAGTACTTTAAATCTCGTTTTTCCGGAAATATATCTCAACGATAAACCCGAAGTCCGCATCGAAAAAATAAATAAAACGATGCGGTCGTATCTTAATAACGGCGTTTTTAAAACCGTTTCGGGCGGGTTCGTGCTCGTCGAACGCACTACGGTTTCGGGGACGCGAACGGGAATAGTCATAGCCGTCGATTTGGAAGATTACTCCTACGAACGCGGCGCAACGACGCCCGTCCGCTCGACGGAAGCTACGATTCTTGAACGGATTCCTCCGCGCGTCCTTATCCGTAAAAACGCGCCGATAGAACTTCCGCACGTTATGCTTTTGTACGACGATAGCGGGAACTCGGTTTTAAACAGCGTCAAGCGCGGCGAAACGCTGTACGAGTTCGATTTGAATATGGACGGCGGACGGGTAAAGGGAACGTTTATCCGTAACGCGGAAGAAGTTAAAAGCGCGTTTTACGCGCTTGCCGACGGAAAAAGCGAACCTCTGTTGTTTGCGGTGGGCGACGGAAACCACTCTCTCGCAACGGCAAAAAACTGTTGGGAAGAGATTAAGAAAACACTCTCCGAATCCGAACGCGCGGACCATCCTGCGCGATACGCACTTTGCGAAGCGGTCAATATATACGACAACGCTCTGCGTTTCGAACCTATTCACAGACTTGTAAAAACCGATAAAGCCGAGCTTTTTGCAAAAGGTCTTAAAACGGAGGGGAGCGGTAAGGCTTTGTTAGCGATAAACGGAAAAACGACGGAAATAGCGTTCGATAAAGATATTCCCGCCGGGATAAGAAAGCTCGACGGCTATATTTCGGAATTTATAGAGACCTGCGGCGGTGAAGTCGACTATATACACGGCGCGGAGGAGTTGAAATCATTCACTGAAAACGGCGGTGCGGGCGTGATATTGCCTGCGATAAAAAAAGAAGATTTTTTCCGTCTTATAATTACGGGAGGCAATCTTCCGAGAAAAACCTTTTCGATGGGAGAGGGTAACGAGAAGCGTTATTATATAGAGGCAAAGAGAATAAAATAATGTCAGTTAAAGTATGTAAATTCGGCGGTACGTCTATGGCGGACGGCAACGTCGTAGCGAACGTAAAAAAAATAATCGACAGCGATAAAGAACGCAGGTTCGTAGTCGTTTCGGCTCCGGGCAAAAGATATTCGGGCGACGTTAAAGTAACCGATTTGCTTTACGCGTGTTTCGAAGAACTCAGAAACACGGGTACTTGCGCCGACGCGTTCAAAGCCGTGCGCGCCCGTTTTACGGACATAGCGAAACAGCTCGGTTTAAAGCTCGACATAAACTCCGTTCTCGACGAAACGCAAAAGCGTATCGACGAAGAAAAGAGCGAAGATTTTACCGCTTCACGAGGCGAATATCTTTCCGCACGGGTAGTTGCGGAGTATTTGGGCGCGGAATTTATAGACGCGGAAGACGTTATCTTCTTCAAGGAAGACGGAACGCTTGATGGCGGAAAATCTTATAAGGCGATAGCCGACGCCGTAAACGGCGCGGAAAAAGCGGTTTTTCCGGGATTTTACGGTACGGGCGCGGACGGACGCGTCAAGACGTTTTCAAGAGGCGGTTCGGACATTACGGGCGCTGTCGTCGCGCGCGCCGTAAACGCTTCGCTTTACGAGAATTGGACCGACGTTTCAGGCTTTCTCGCCTGCGACCCGAGGATAGTAGACAGTCCCAAGAGCATAAGACAGCTTTCCTACAAAGAGCTCCGGGAACTCAGCTATATGGGCGCGAACGTTCTTCACAGCGAATCGATTTTTCCCGTGCGCAAAGCGAATATCCCCATACAGATAAAAAATACGTTCCGTCCCGAAGACGAGGGAACGACGATTGTTCCCACTTCGAGATACGTTCCGAGCGGCGGCACGGTTACGGGTATTGCGGGCAAAAAGAATTTTACTGTAATATTCATAGAAAAATCTCTTATGAACGCCGAAATCGGTTTCGTAAGAAAAGTACTTTCGGTAATCGAACAAGAGAGTGTGCCTGTCGAACATATTCCGTCGGGTATCGATACTATGTCGCTCGTGATTGAAAGCGGCGCTCTTGCGCACTATAAACTCGAACGTATACTCGAAGGCATAAAAAACGCGGTTGAACCCGATATAATAAGAGTAATAGAAAATATTGCGCTGATTGCGACCGTCGGACACGGAATGTCGTCGCTTGTCGGAACTTCCGCCCGTCTTTTCAACGCGATTGCTTCTGCGGATATAAACATAAAAATGATTGACCAGGGTTCCAGCGAGCTTAATATAGTCGTCGGAGTGAAAAACGACGATTACGAAAAGTGCATAAAAGCCGTTTACGCGGAATTTTTCGGAAAATAATCAAAGAGAGGGATTAAGTGTCTTTACTTGCTAAAAGCGCAAATACGGGAAACGTTATAACAGTCGTAATACTTTGTATAGCCATAGTTGTTTTTCTGCTCGTAAACGTTATACTCGTATTTTCGCTTCATAAGTCGAATAAACGGCTCGTAAAGAGAAAAGAGCTTCGGGAACCCGAAGAAATTACTGAAAATACCGACGTTAAAGAAAACGGCGATTAAAACCGCGCCCGCGCCCGAATTGCGCGGGCGCGGTTATCAAACACAATATATAGTGTTTGATAAAAAAATACTTATACAATATTTTGTGTTTTTCTGTTGACAAACTAAATTTCGTTTGATATAATCTAATTACAATTCAAAGGCAGGCGGCGACTGACGAGTTTGCGGAATTACCGCAAGGGAGCCGTTATGCGGGTAACGTCGTTCGTCTGGGCTGTTTTTAAAAAATGGTCCTTTTTTTAATCTTGATATGACAGGAAAAATACATTCATTCGAATCTCTCGGCACGGTAGACGGTCCCGGAATACGTTTCGTGGTATTTTTGCAGGGCTGTCCGATGCGCTGTAAATATTGCCATAATCCCGATACCTGGAATATAGACGGCGGTAACCGTTATTCGGCGGAAGAAGTCGCATCCCGTGCTTTGAGATATAGGAACTATATAAAAAACGGCGGCGGGGTTACCGTTTCGGGTGGCGAACCGCTTATGCAGACCGAATTCGTTACCGAACTTTTTTCGATTCTGAAAACAAACGGTATTCATACGGCAATCGATACATCAGGTATAACTTTCAATATCGGCGATTGTGAAAAAATCAAAACTCTTTTAGATTATACCGACCTCGTTCTTCTCGATATAAAACATATTGACGATAACGAACACAGAGCTTTAACGGGCTTCGGCAATAAAAACGTTTTGGAATTCGCAAAGTTTTTATCCGATAACGGCAAAGATATATGGATACGGCACGTGCTTGCCGACGGGATAACGGACGACGACGGATATTTGCAGGAACTCGGCAAGTTCATAGGTAAACTTGAAACCGTTAAAAAAATCGAAGTTCTGCCGTATCATAATATGGGCGAAGCCAAATACGTTAAACTCGGCTTACCATATCCGTTAAAAGGAAATAAACCTCCCGAAAGGGAACGGATAGAAAACGCGGTAAGAATACTTAACTTATATAGAAGACATAATACTTAAAAAAGAGGTGTTGAATATGCAGATAAAAGCTTGGGAAGGATTTAAACTTGCAAAATGGAGCGAGCACGGCGAAGTCAACGTAAGGGACTTTATACAGAACAATTATACGCCGTACGATGGCGGAGACGAATTTCTTGCGCCTCCCACCAAAGCGACTCTCGAACTTTGGCAAGAAATTTTAAAGCTTACCGACGCTGAAAGAAAAGCGGGCGGAGTTCTCGACGCGGATACCAAAACGGTTTCCACGCTCACTTCGCATCCCGCAGGCTATATCGATAAAAAACTTGAAAAAATAGTCGGCTTGCAGACGGACAAGCCCTTTAAACGCGCTTTACAGCCTTTCGGCGGTATTAAGATGGCGGAACAGGCTCTCAGTATGTACGGTTACGAAATCGACCCCGAAGTTAAAAATATTTTCACTAATTACCGTAAATCTCACAACGACGGAGTATACGACGCGTACACGCTCGAAATGCGCCGTGCGCGCAGAGCGCATATTTTAACGGGGCTTCCGGACACCTATGGCAGAGGCAGAATAGTCGGAGATTACCGCCGTGTAGCTCTTTACGGCGTGGATTATCTTATAGAGTGCAAGGAAAACGATAAAACGCTCAAAGACGGAGATATGACTCCCGAAAAAATACGCGACAGAGAGGAACTTTCCGAACAGATTAAAGCGCTTAAAGCTTTGAAAAAACTTGCTGAAATCTACGGCTGCGATATTTCCAAACCTGCAGAGAACGCGAAAGACGCGATACAGGCGCTGTATTTCGGATATCTGGCGGCGGTAAAGGACCAGAACGGCGCGGCTATGTCCATAGGCAGAAACTCGACGTTCCTCGATATTTATATCCGGCGCGATTTAGAGCGCGGAATTCTCACCGAAGAAGGTGCGCAGGAGCTTATAGACCAGTTCGTAATGAAACTGAGAATTATTAAATTTATGCGTATAAAGGAGTATAACGAGCTTTTTTCTGGCGACCCTACCTGGGTGACCGAGTCGATAGGCGGAATGGGAATAGACGGTAGAACGCTCGTAACCAAATCTTCGTTCAGAATTTTGCATACGCTGACGAATCTCGGTCCCGCTCCCGAACCCAATCTTACGGTTTTATGGTCGGTTTCTCTACCCGAAAAATTTAAAAAATTCTGCGCCGACCTTTCGATTAAGACTTCGGCAATACAGTACGAAAGCGACGATTTAATGCGTCCCGAAATGGGCGACGACTATTGCATAGCCTGTTGCGTAAGCTGTATGCGCGTGGGCAAGGATATGCAGTTCTTCGGTGCGAGGGCAAACCTTGCAAAATGTCTTCTTTACGCAAT
>CAJUHC010000017.1:0-6715 GCA_910586345.1 uncultured Christensenella sp. | reverse complement strand
GGAAAGGACGAGCTTATGCTCGATAAGAATACAGGCAAACCTTTTCAGGTCGCGCCCGAATTCGCTCCCGTCGAGGGTAACGGTCCGCTGAATTACGAAGAAGTAGAGGAAAAATACGTTCAGATGATGGACTGGCTTGCACGTCTTTACGTAAACGTGTTGAACCTTATCCACTATATGCACGATAAATACAGTTACGAAGCTCTCGAAATGGCTCTCCACGATACGGAAGTCAGAAGATTTTTCGCTACGGGTATAGCGGGACTTTCCTGCGCGGTTGATTCGCTTTCGGCTATTAAATATGCAAAAGTTTATCCTGTCCGCAACAGTGAAGGCGTAGTCGTAGACTTTAAAATAGAAGGCGACTTCCCCAAATACGGCAACAACGACGACAGGGCTGACGATATAGCCGTATGGCTTTTGAAAACGTTTATGGGCAAAATCAAGAGCAATTTCACGTACCGCGACAGCGTTCCGACTACTTCCGTGCTTACGATAACTTCGAACGTCGTTTACGGTAAACATACGGGAAATACCCCCGACGGCAGGCGCGCAGGCGAGCCCTTGGCTCCTGGTGCCAACCCTATGCACGGCAGGGACACGAACGGCGCGCTCGCGTCTCTCGAATCGGTCGCAAAACTTCCGTACGAGTATGCGAGAGACGGTATATCGAATACGTTCTCGATAACTCCCGAATCATTGGGCAAAGACGAAGAAACTAGAAAGTCAAATCTCGTGACTATGCTCGACGGTTACGTAACGGACGGAGGACATCATCTGAACGTAAACGTTTTCAACCGCGAAACGCTTTTGGACGCACAGGCTCACCCCGAAAAATATCCACAGCTTACAATTCGGGTTTCGGGCTATGCGGTAAACTTCAATAAGCTTACCCGCGAACAGCAAAACGACGTAATCTCGCGTACGATTCACCAAGCTTTCTGATAATCATACCGCGCCGACGGCTCAGCCGTCGGCGCGGTTGTTTTTTATCCGCAGAAAATAATGGAAGACTTATTGTTAAAGAATTAAGTATATATTATAAAAGAGGTATCGGTAGCGGTACCGAAAGGAGGCGCATTTATGGTTTAATTTATTTTTGTTTCTCAGCGGCTAAAATTTAAAATTATCAGGGGGAATTTTTATGAAAAATTCAAATAAGAACTTTTTTGCAACCTTTGCCGCATTGATTAAAAATAAAAAATTCGTTACACTTTTAATGTCTTTTTTATTCGCTGTTATTATTACGGCAAGTTTAAGCCCGTTAGCCGTTTTTGCTCAAACGCAGGGTAAAGAATTAAGCGACACCGTTTCAATCGAAGAGTGCGAACAAGCCGCAAAAATATGGTTAAGCCGTAATTATACGGACGATACTCAGACCGACGAAATAATACCGATTATGGCGGGCGATAAAGTTATGTCGTACTGCGTAAATTTCAAAAACAGCAGCGGACCTAACGGTTACGTCGTTTTCGACGCTTACAGGTATACCACGGAAATAGTTTCCGAATTCGCGCTTTCGGGGAAAGGCATTTACGATACCTTGTATGCAAATGCGGGAATAACCGAGGTCACTCCGTATACTTCCGGAACAAGTACCGCTAATGTCGAGAAAGTAATTTATTCCTTGGGTGCATACGAGTATGCTGTTTCTGAAAATAACAGCGGAAGCAAATTTTACACCTCTTACGGTACAAGCATAAGCAGAACAGACATCAATGAAATAGGTGAGGACGTTAAAGCGGTAAAGGAAATGAAGTCCGAAACAGATAGTTTAGTACCTTATTCAGGATATACCGACGCATTGATATGGGGTAGTCAACTCCCTGGCAATAATGATAATTGTTTAATTTATAACATTGGTAATTCGCCTGATTTTATTCCTTCAACGGCAGCTAATTTAAGAAACGGAAGTAATCAGAACAATTATGTTCCCACGGCGGGTGCTAATATATTAAGTTTTTACAGCGAAAAAAGAGGATTCAATAAATTAGGTTCAAATAGACAAACTATTTATGGGAATATCGTTAATAAATCAGGTTGGGCATATAATGGTAGCGGTGAAATGTCCAATAGTAAACTCAAAGACGCAATGAAAAGCGTAGTTAAATCGGCTGGATACACGCTATCGATTGATACATATACGTGGGATAGATGGTCTTCTTGGACAAGAGATTTGCGTGCGGGGCATACTGTTTATACTGTGTTTTACGGATATACAGCCGAAGGCATAAATAATAAAAAAGAGGGGCACGCATTAGTTGCGGTAGGTTTTAGAGAATATAATAGCGGACATCAATATTTGCGTGTTTACGACGGTTGGAACGCTTCCAGTGACAGATATTTGTTGTTTAATTCTGATGTTATAACCGATAAAGACGGCGCGTGTATTTACGTTAAATAATTTTTTTAAGGAGTATTATTATGAACAAAGACAATGTCTTTATAAAATTAATTTTGCCTGTAATCACCTGTTTTCTATCAATAATTTCGGTTGTAATCGGTATAGTTGCTTTAACAAAAGCATACAAAAGTCCTCAAATTACAGGTATTGGAAATTTATCGGATAAAATGTACGATACTGTTGCGGATTATATAAGTGTGTATACATACGGGAAGGGGCATCAAATTACCGATAAAGAGGTTATAGAAGAGATACAAAATGATATAGTAAATATTTTACAATATGCTGCGTGTACGCCTGCAAATAATAAAAGCTTCGATTCAAGGTTTGAATCTATTACTTTCGGGTGGTATACCGGAACAGGAAATCCTGCAACAGAAGACGGTTATTATTCTGAAGGTTTTCAAATAGCAGTTATGGAGGATTCGAGATTATGCTTTGCGAATACAATCGGAGGTTCGAAAGACAGTAATAAATTTTTCTATTACTCTGATTGTATAGTTGAGTTACACGCGGCGGTACGAAGCACTATAAATTTAGCGTTTGGCGATGAAATAATTGTATGATAATTTAATAAAACAATTTAAAGGCGGAAATTTTTCCGCCTTTATTTTAAAAAAACAAAAAAATAGCGGGACAAACCGTATTTATAAATCGTTTTAAATATGAATAAAACAAATAGGAGGAGCCCGCTATGAAAACAATTTATAAAATTATTTTACCTATTTTAACTTTGATACTTACAATCTCGGCAGTGATAATAGGTTCGGTTGCTGTTGCAAAGGCATACAAAGAGCCTGAGATTAATATTGCCGAAGCTATCGGTTTGTCTGAATTTCTTGAAAATGAGGCTACCGAATTATACGTTGAATCGAACCAATATGCGCGTGGGGTGTATGATGATAAGGATTATTTGTTGAAAGTGCAAAATAGCTTGCGTGAAGTATTGAAGGCTAATGTTTATGAAAAAACGGACGGTCCGAAACACGGAGATAATGCTTATATTTCTTTCACCGTTAATAATAATAAATACAGCTTTTCCGTAGGACAAAATTATAAACTTAGAGTTGTTATTAATAAGAAAATAAATTATTACCGTACCGATTGTTCATTAAAAATAAAAAACATTATAAGAACCGTGGTTGATGATTTTGTTGAATATTATAAAAGCATAGAAGATTATAACAACGGTTTATTAGAGAATCTGCCGACAAAGCCGTTACCTAAGACAAATTGAGCAGTATTGAAGAATTGAAAATATATTATTATCATAAAATTAGAGGCGGAAATTATTTTCCGCCTCTTTTTATATATGTTAACGGCAGGCTTTAAAGCCTGCCGCCGTCTTACGATTAACGCATTAGTTCTTTAAAAATTTGTTCAAACCGTTTTTTATCCCAAAGTTCTGGGACGGGGTATAAAGGGTTGCTTTCCGAATAAGCGCGTTCGGCAAGCAGGGGTATATCCTCTGCGCGTATTTCCTTAAAGCCGTCTGGGATATTCATACTTTCGTTTAATTCGCGTATGCGCCCGATAAATTTTTCAGCCGCGTAACAGTCTTTATCGGAAACGTCCGCTATATCGCATTCACGCGCGAGATAAGCGAGTTTTTTATTCGCCTTTTTTCCGTACGATATTAAAACTTTCGGAAGCAGTACTGCGTTTGCGAGTCCGTGACTTATCCCGTATTTTCCGCCGAGCGCGTGCGCTAATGCGTGTACGTAACCAACGTAACTTTTAGTAAACGCTATACCCGCATAGTGTGAGGCGTAAAGCATATTTTTTCTTGCGGTTTCGTTTTCGGGTTCGTCATAGCATTTCTTTAAATTCGTGTCGATTAATTTTACTGCTTCGAGGGCGTATCTGCGCGTTTCGCGCGTTGTTGAACGACCGATAAACGCTTCGACGGCGTGAGTTAATGCGTCCATACCCGTCTGAGCCGTAAGACGGGCGCTGACACCGAGCGTAAAAGCGTAATCGAGCACGGCGTAATCGGGTATAAGCGAAAAATCGTTTATAGCGTACTTGCCTTGCGTACAGTTGTCGCGTATGACTGCCGCCAACGTGGATTCGCTGCCCGAACCCGCGGTTGTGGGAACTGCGAAAAACAGAGGGAGTTTCTTTCTGACGCGGAGAAGCCCGCAAAGTTGTTTCACGCTTTTTTCAGGTCTTGCGACTCTTGCTCCGCACGCTTTCGCCAAATCGAGCGCGCTTCCTCCGCCGATAGCGACGATTGCGTCGCAACCGTTTTTACGGTAAATTTCAAGCGCCGTTTCCACTGCGTCAATGTCGGGGTCGGGTGTGGCTTTATCGAAAACGACTGCGTCAGGAAGACTTAGTATGAATTTCTGTGTGATTTCGTGTTTGGATACCGTCGGTGTTGTAACGATAAACACCCGTCCGCAATTATTGCGTTCGAGAATTTCCTTGATTTCAAAGACCGATTTTAAGATTTTCGGTTTGCGGTACGGCAGAAAAGGAATAGCTAATCTCATCGCGCACTGAAAAATACGGCAGTAAGCTTTTTTGAATATATTCATAATCTGATTATAGATATAAAAACGCGCGTTGTCAAACTATAAAACGGGCGGACTTTGCGCCGCAGTGAAATTACCGCACAGGCGGTTATTCGGTTGACTTAAACGCCATTTAAGTGGTAAAATAAACTTATGAAATCACGTATAACCGTAGTCGGCGCCGCGATAGTTAAGGAAGGCAGATTGCTTGCCTTGCGTCGTGCCGACGGTAACGATGAAGTAATTCACAAGTTTGAATTCGTAGGCGGAAAGGTCGAAGACGGGGAAACGCCCGAAGAAGCGTTAAAGCGCGAGTGCAGTGAGGAGCTTTCTCTCGAAGTCGAAGTCGGTGATTTGCTCAATACTATTGAATACGATTATCCGAACACATCGGTATGTCTTTCGGTGTATTTTGTAAAACCTCTGTCTGACTACAAGCTTAATGTACACGAAGAGGAACGGTGGTTCGACTGCGCAAAACTCGATACCGCTGACTGGGCTCCCGCGGATAAAGCTTTTCTCAACACGCTGAAAACAGGCTATTCAAAAACTTTAACTGCAAGCGGTGACGAAGATTATAAAATAATTCAAGCGCTCGCCTCGGAAATTATGCGTGAAACTTACGAACATATTTCTCCCGATGGGCTTATCGATTATATTCTCGGCGCGTATCTTACTCCCGAAAAAATTAAAAACAGCATATCTGAGAACGGTTATACTTTTAAAATTCTGTATTTGAACGGCGAAGCGGTGGGGTTTTATTCTTATTGCCCCGCAAAAAATTACCGAGGGGATTTGTGTGAAGGCACATATCTTTCAAAACTTTACATAAAGAAATTTGCGCGGGGAAAGAGGTTTGCTTCCAAAATTTTTGTGAGTTTGGCAAGACCTTTGTATCTTACGGTGAAGCGCGACAACGTTCACGCAATCAATATTTATAAACATTGCGGTTTTAAAATTCTCGAAAACGTAAAAACAGACATAGGAAACGGCTATTTTTCAGACGATTTTCTTATGGTTTTAGGTAAATAAATTTATTGACTGCGGAAATTTTTCGCAGTCAATTTAAGAAGGAGCAAAAATGAGCAGAGCGGATGAAATTTTTATTTCGAATATGCGCGATATTTTGGATAACGGAGTTTGGGACACCGAACTTGATGTTCGTCCTAAATGGAGCGACGGTACTCCCGCGCATACCGTTAAAAAGTTCGGAATAGTAAATAGGTACAATTTGCAGGAAGAGTTTCCGATACTCACAGTAAGGCGCACTTTTTTCAAGTCGTGCATAGACGAGCTTTTATGGATATGGCAAAAAAAGAGCAATAATATAAAGGACCTCAATTCTAAAATATGGAACCAGTGGGCGGACGCAAACGGTTCTATCGGCAAGGCTTACGGTTATCAGCTCGGCGTGAAGCACAAGTATAAAGAGGGTGAGTTCGATCAGGTAGACAGGGTGCTTTTCGACCTGAAAAACAATACCGCAAGCCGTAGAATTATGACCAACATTTATAATTTTGCCGACCTTCACGAAATGAATTTATACCCTTGCGCTTATTCTATGACTTTTAATGTTTCGGGGGATACGCTGAACGGAATTTTAAACCAGCGTTCGAACGATATGCTTACGGCGAATAATTGGAACGTCGTCCAGTACGCGGTGCTTTTGATAATGTTCGCGCAGGTTTCGGGTTTGAAAGCGGGCGAACTCGTCCATGTAATCGCCGACGCGCATATTTACGACAGACACGTTCCCATAGTGGAAGAGATATTGAAAATGCCCGTTCTGCCCGCG